>JAGFIW010000090.1 GCA_024103195.1 Saprospiraceae bacterium
TCAGAATGGGAATCACCACCGCCAGGCCGGCGATCAGAAATGAGGGGGCAAGGAATTGCATGGCGGATATTGAACGAAGGGAAACCCCATACCGATACGCAAGGCGTGGCCCAAATGTTCAACCCAAATCGTGCATCAGGAAATGGATAATAGTTTAATAATTAACTTAATATACTCATAATGTGCTTGTTGGATAAATCTAACTGCTATTACGCCCGTAAGAAGAAAATACATGACAAGACGACGAAGAAAAAATCAGGATATGGGAAATTCAATGCGTCTCAACAAGGTGCTGCTGCAGCCCCTATTTGCTTCATACTCTGGCTTTCCCCTTCCTCACCATAGCCCGCTATACCTAGTCTGCGAAAAACCTGTTTCTATGGCAAAAAGGGGCTTCGCCACGCATCACAATGCACGTTTTGGGTTCGATGACCGTGGTTTGGGGCCTGCAAAGGGGATGCAGGAGGGTTGGCATCGTATTTGCAAAAGGCTCCATATGTTCCTCCGGTCAGAAGAGGCCGGAATGCGACAGGTGCCGTGCCGGTCCTGAAAGACAACGGGCGGTATGGTTTCCTTCGCGACCGGACCCTGATACCTCGCTACAGGATTCCGGCGTTTTCCCATTAACCCTCAAAGCGTCACCAACATGTCCGACATCAAGGAAAAAGTCAAAGCCTATTTGCTCAATGAGCTGCATTTGCCGGTCAAGGCGGAGGAATTGAATGATGCCACACCGCTTTTGAGCAGCCGTCTCATCGATTCCATCTCCGCCCTTCTGCTCGTCGAATTCCTGGAGAAAAACTTCGGGATCCAGTTCCAACCCCATGAGGT
Source organism: Saprospiraceae bacterium (assembly GCA_024103195.1). Lineage (GTDB taxonomy): Bacteria > Bacteroidota > Bacteroidia > Chitinophagales > Saprospiraceae > JAGNXB01. The sequence goes on from JAGFIW010000090.1 coordinate 832, forward strand.
CAACAATGACAACCTGGACTCACTGGATTTGATCGAGACCTTTGTACGGGGTAAACAGTGACCCGCATGGGACCATGGCGGACGCAGCTAGAAGCGGCCCTGAAGCAAAATCCGGCCCACACCGCCCTGATGGACCTGAAAGGGCAATCCTGTACATTCGGGCAACTGGACCTTTGGAGTGCCGCGATCAGGGATACCATACCGGCTTTTGCCCCTGGTGCCCGCATGGCCGTGTGTCTCCCCAAGACCATCAGTTCGGTGGCCTCTATTTTCGGAATCATCCGGTGTGGAGGCGCTTATGTGCCGGTGGATTATGATGCTCCCGGGTCCAGGAGCCTGTACATCCTGCGTGATGCCCGTGTCGAGGTGCTCATCACGACACCTGAACGGGCAAAAGCATGGATGGATGAACTCGACGCGGATCAATGCCTGAAGGTGGATGCCGGAGATGCTTCACTGGCAGTCCTGCAGCTTTCCTGGCGCGGACTGTCACCCGTTGAGGCTCCCTCTGACCTGGCCTACATCCTCTACACCTCCGGTTCGACCGGATTTCCCAAAGGCGTCATGATTACCGAGGACAACGCCTGGTGTTTTATCGACTGGGCGGCGCGTACCTTCTCTCTTTCCGGACAAGACGTGGTTTCCTCCCTGGCGCCCTTCCACTTTGACCTGTCGGTTTTCGATCTTTATGCCGGGCTGTTTTCCGGGGCGACGGTTGTCCTGATTGACGCCGCCGAAGCCCGCAATCCTCTTTTGCTGGCTGAGGTCATCGACCGGTTTGGCGTTACCGTATGGTATGCCACGCCCACTACCCTGAAGATGATGTTGCGGTTTGGACGGATGGAGCGCTATGCCCACGACACCCTCAGGGTGGTCTTGTTTGCCGGAGAGGTATTCCCTACCGAACCCCTGCATGCCTTGATGACGAGATGGCCCCAGGCCGGATTTCACAACCTTTACGGGCCCACGGAAACCAATGTTTGTACCTGGTATTCCCTGCCGAAGTTGCCAGAACCCGGACGTACCGCGCCCTACCCCATCGGAAGCCCCTGTCCCTATGCCACTTGTTACCTCCTTTCAGAGGAAGGCATATATCCGGCCTTGCCCGGGAGGGAGGGCGAATTGCTCGTTGGCGGTCGTTCGGTCATGGCGGGGTATCTGCAGCAACCGGAACGGAATGCCGGGGCTTTTACCTGGCACCACGGAGAAAAATGCTACCATACCGGTGATATTGTAAGGGTGGATGAACGGGGTGAACTGATCTATGTCAGCCGCAAGGACCGGATGGTGAAGCGTCATGGATACCGGATCGAGTTGGGCGAAGTGGAAGCCGCCTTGCACCGGCATCCCGATATCACCGAAGCAGGAGTGATAGCTGTTGCCGGGCCGTCGGATGAATGGCGCATCCACGCCTTTTACAGTACCCGGACGGGTGAACCGCTCGGTGCCATGGCCCTGCAGGATTTTCTGGGCCAGCACCTTCCCGCCTATATGTTGCCTGACCAGACGGAACTGATGGGGGAATTGCCCAAGACCAGCACACACAAGATCGATTACCCAGCTCTCCAGCGAACCCCCTGAACCCCATGCTTGCCTTTCGTCTCAGCGATGATCAACAAGCCTTGCTGGAGGAGATCCTGGCATTCGCCCGTCAGGAGCTCGTGCCGGGGATGGGCTCTCCGGATTTTCATCGGCACCGGTGGGAGGTTTGCGGACGCATAGGCTTGCCGGGACTTTCCATCCCCCGTGCCTACGGAGGGCGGGGACTCGGAGCGCTGGACACCCTGATTGCCCTTGAAGCCTTGGGCTATGCCCATCCTGACAACGGACTCAATTTCGCCCTGAGCGCCCATTTGCTGGCATGTGTGGTACCGTTGTGGCTCTATGGATCGGAAAAGCTCCGCCAGGAGTATCTGCCCGGATTGTGCGACGGTTCACGCATTGCGGCCAATGCCATGAGCGAGCCCGCCTCCGGTTCCGATGCTTTTTCGATGAGAACACAGGCAGTACTTCATGAAGACCGGTATGTGGTCACGGGTACCAAGACGTTTGTCAGCAACGGTCCTGTGGCCGACCAGGTGTTGTTGTATGCGGCCACCGACCCCGAGCGCGGATTTCTCGGGGGTATCAGTGCGTTCTGGCTGGACAGTCAGCACCACACTTTTGAAATAGGTCCCGTGATCGAGAAGGCGGGATTGACCACCAGTCCGTTGGGTAGTCTGTACTTCCAACACATGGAAGTAGGCAGGGAATTTATGGTCGGGGGCGAAGGCAAGGGGGCTCACCTCTTCAACCGATCGATGGAATGGGAGCGGGTCTGCCTCGGCGGCGGCCACCTGGGCAACATACAACGCCTGCTGGAGAAGGCGACAGAATTGCTGCGCACGCGGATCCGGAACGGATCTGAAAGGCATGCGCTTCAGGCGGCCAGCCACCAACTGGCTGGCTGGCAATCCCAATGGGAGGCCACACGGCTCTTGGCCTATTCGGCCGCCTGGAAGATGGATGAGGGGCGCCCCGTAACCCGGGAGGCCGCAATGTCCAAGTGGCGCATATCCGAGCTGTACAAGGAAGTCACCCTGGGTATCAGCCTGCTTTTCCGGGGATCAGGCATGGTGGACCCTGACGTCGAACAGTCCCACATGGACGCGCTGGCCAGTACCCTGTATTCCGGCACTTCCGAGATGCAATTGACCATCATTGCCCAAACGATGGGCCTCTAACCCTTGTTTTTCAAGGAAAAAGATGCGTAACTTTGTCCTTATTTCCTGATCAAAGCGAATATCCCGATCCCATGAACATGTCTTATGATGTCATCATCATTGGTGGCGGTCCCACCGGTAGCACGACGGCGACTTTCCTTCGCAGGGAAGGCCTTTCCGTCCTCGTGCTGGAAAAGATGAAATACCCGCGCGAGCATGTCGGTGAATCCATGTTGCCCTTCTGCTACGACCTGTTCGAGGAGGTGGGTGTGCTGGAACAAATGAAAGCCCATTTCACCCGAAAACCGGGCGTCACTTTTTCCAATGCGGACGGCTCAAGGAGTTCCCATTGGTGTTTCACCAAAATCCTGGAGGAGCCTTATTGCCTATCCTTCCATGCCCGCAGGTCCCTTTTTGACGACATGATGCTGAACAATGCGCGCAAAGAAGGCGCCATTGCGCTGGAGGAAGTGCATGTAACCGATGTCGATCTGAACGCACCCGGCGGAGGTGTGTTGGTCAAGACCACCCATCCTGTGGATGGCGAAAGGACCTACGCAGGTCGTTTCCTCGTGGATGCCAGCGGACAGGATTGCTTCCTGGCCAAAAAACTGGGCAATCAAAAACCCTTCGAGCGCCTTCACGTGCGCCTGGCACTGAGCTCTCACTGGGCCAATCCCAAGTACAATGCCTCACTGGCCAATGGCAACATCACCATCGTCCACTTTGGCGGCGACAAGCTCGGCTGGATCTGGCTCATTCCGATCGGTCCCGACCGCATCAGTATCGGTCTTGCCATCAACATGAGTTATGCCCAGGAGCAAAGGCGCATCCTGATGAAGGAGCATGGTCCCCGGGAGTGGCAAAAGGTGTTGTACCTCAACGAACTCGCCCAATCGGATGTGGTCATGCAGGTGATTGACGGTGCAGAGATGTGTTGGGAGGTGGTCAGCAACGGTGATTTCTCCTATTATGCCGAGCAGAAGTACGGCGACAATTTTGCCATACTCGGCGATGCGGGCGCCTTCCTCGATCCGATCTTTTCCAGTGGCATCTTTCTGGGGATGAAGAGTGCCAAGCTCGTGTCACCCGGTATTGCCGAATATCTGCACAGCGGTGACAACAGCCGGCTGAAGGAGGGTTATGGCATCATGGAAAAAGGGTACAAGGTGGTGGAGGATCTGATCCTTGCCTTTTATGAGCCTTCGGCGATGGCTTTCCCCGAACTCGCCGGATCCGACGGTATTTCTCATGATCAGTTTGAAGCCATATACACCATCTACCACATGCTGCTGGCCGGTGATTTCTTCAATGATTCCGAGCGATATCGCAAAGCCATTGCCGCCCTTCGGGATCCGGAAATGGTGAAAAAATACCTCGCTCTGAAAAAGCACGATCTGGAGGATGATTTCATCCAGGTATGCCAGGGCCCCCTTCTTCAGGAGGTGTGAAACACGTAGAACCCAAGGACGTATTATCTCTGATTACCCTTATCTTCAACCCATTCATTTTGCCCATAAATCAACATCCATGAAATTGATTGCCCTCCTCCTGATCACGGTTATGGCCCTGAGTGGTCAGACCGGTTGCAAAAACGGTGGAAACACTGACAGTGCCACAGCCGAAACCGAAACGCCCACCGCGGAGCCCTCTACCGATGGCAATAATGCGGCCTTGAACACCGATGAAGCCCGGCAACGCGTCTCCAGTCAGTTTGCCGCTCAATTCGGGCGCATGGGTATCGAGCTCACGCCTGAGCAGCTGCAGCAAGTCGAGGCTATCGCTGCCAAATACGATTTCGCGTCTGCAGCAGACCGTGAGTCCCGCAGAGCGATGCGCCAGGAATTCCAGAAAGAGGTTTTTGATGCCGTATTGACCGAAGAGCAACGCAACTCGGCCAATCAACAAAGAGAAGAAGTCAAAAGCAATCGTAAGGAAGAGGAGTAAT
>JAGFIW010000093.1 GCA_024103195.1 Saprospiraceae bacterium
ACATCGAACATCTCATCCACGGCGCTGACGGCCACAAGTTCACAATCGCCGTTGTGTTCCGGTTCGCCGGTGGCGTCGAGACCTGACAGCAGGCAGTCCGTGATGGTCACATCCTCCGGGAAGTCCACGATGAGGGGGGTGGTATCCTCCAGGGTGATGCTTTGGAGGCAGACGTCTGTGTTGCCGGACGCGTCGGTGGCCTTCCACTCACGGCGGATGACCTGTCCGGCGGCGCACTGTTCCTTGACATCGAGATCGATTTTTTCGAATTCCAGTCCGCAGGCCTGGGCATTGTCATACCCGGTGGGCAGCAATGCCTGGGGCGTACCTGAGGTGATTTCCACACCGAGGTTGCGGATCAGGCCGTGACCAACCGGTGCTTTGTCCGTGATTTCGAATACCCAGGTTCCATTGGGGTTCTGGCCGTTGACGATCGAAAGGATGGCGCCCTGGGGCTGAATGATCCCGGTGACGGCCTTGGGGTGTCCCAGGCAGGAGAAGGTATTGCCCTGGTCGTCAAAGACGGCCTGGATGTCCTTCTTGCCCACGCCGCAACTGCCCCCGTTGAACAGCACCATTTCGGTACCCGCCGGACTGATCACTTTCACGAGAAGCTGATCCACCACTTCGTGATCGATATCGACCATGACGGCGAGGTCCAGGATGGAAGCATTGGCCGGCAGGCCGGTAATGACGACCGAATCCTTGTACGTGAAGGCATAGGCGCCGGAAATGGGTGTGTTGGGGGAAATGATCTTGGTCGTTACCGTTGGATCCTGGGGTTCCAGGTCCTCGATGCAAGCCACCGTCATGTCGGCCGGGCATTGGATGACCGGAGGGATTTTGTCCTGAACGGCCACCTGAAGCATGCACTCGTTGTAAGGCTCATTGGTATCCTGCAGGTTGTTGTGGTTTTTGTCCACATAAACCCTCAGGACCACACCAACGGGGCCGTTGATGACGTCGCAACAATAGAAGGGCACCGTCGCGGCATAACCGGTGGAGTCATTGCCCGGACAAAGGGTGTTGTCCATGCGGCGCACCAGGAAGTCCACCTTCGGGCTGCAGTTGTCATGGCTGCCGTCGTCGAACGTTTCTGCATGGACATACGTCACTTCGTCGAGGAGGGAAACCACGATTTGGTCATTGCAGACGGCGGTCGGAGGTGCCTTGTCTTCCAGCAGAATCACCGTGGTGCAGGTAGTCACATTGCCGCAGAGGTCCGTGGCCCGGTAGGTGATGGTGTGCTCCCCGTAGGGCACGTTGAAGAATCCTCCGTTGGAGGGCAATTGCTGTAGCACATTGCCGGCCAGGATGGAGGTCTGCATGGCGATGCCCGGAGGCAGCGTGCAGTTGTCCGTCACGTTGATGGTCGGAGCGAAAATCCGGGCACCGCAACCGTTCCACGCCGGGTTGACGATCACCACTTTGTCCGGTGCCGGGCAGGTGATGGCCGGGCCCTGTTTGTCGGACACGATAATGATCTGGTCATGGGAGATCATGGTGTTGGTACAGGTCTCCATGACCATCCAGGTACGGACGATCTTGTAGCTCGATTCGCAGATGGGGAGGACTTTGTCCTTGCGGGACATAGCCATTTCGCAATAGCCGCCGACGGGGAGTCCGTCTATGACCGGCCATCCGGTGTTGGCCGGTGTGGTATCGGCCTGGGCACAGGGAATGGAGGGCAGGGCAATGTCGTCCCGGTTAGCCGGAAAGACCACCTCCCCCAGACTGGCCTTACGCAGGAATATCTGCTGCATGCAGGTCGTTGTCATGCCATTGGTTTTGTCTTTGGCATACCAGTGTCTTTCTATGATTTCGTCATAGAGGGGGTGGCAGGTCAGATTTTGCGGCACTTCGCTGTAGGTCAGTTCGATGTTGTCCGGACCGCAATTGTCGTACACCTCGGGATATCCCAGCGAGCCGGGCGTCAGCGCATCGTTGTTGCAGGACACCGTCACATCTTCACACGTGATGAATGTCGGCGCGAGTTTGTCTTCCACCAGGATCTTTCCCCAGCAAGAGTTGCCGGTGATGGGGTCAATCACTTTGACTTCGAAGGTTTTACCGACATCCCAGCAATTGACGATGTTCGACAGCTTGCCGGTGATGACGACCTGGTACTGGTCATAGCATCCATAGTTGCCTTCCAGAACATCATCGGCCGTGATCTCAGCCGTTCCGTCGATGCCGAGAGAGACATTCCCCTTGTTGTTGCAATTCAGCGCCTGAGGCGGCTGGGGGAAAATCTCAAGGGCGTGATTCAGGATCTGGGTACAACCGGGATAGGCTTCCGAAGGAATGTCATCCTGGGCATTGTAGGTAAACCGCAGGGTGTATTGACCCGGGATGATGTTGGCCGGTACAAGCTGGGTGATGTTGGCCTGGACCACCTGGCCCATGGCGTTCACCAGATCAAACCGTGCCGAATCCTGGGGTGCCGGGAACGGATTGTTCATCGGCGGGACAGGCGGATAAGTGGCCGTACCGACCAATTGGACAGGAGTCCAGTTGATACAGTAGTTGTCGAAGACGCCGGCGATTTCCGGATTGGGATAAAAACACCGGTTGGAGATGCTGCGCTCCACTTCTGTATTGGAAACCGTCAGGTTGTAGCCCAGGGCGTCTACGTGGATGCCGCTAAGGAAATACTGGCTCAATCCCCCTCCCAACGGGAATTCCGTCATGGTGGTATTGGGCGGCAGCGGCAGGGGAGCTGCGGGGGGGGCCGGGCTGCCGGACTGATAAAATCCGGCAAAAGCGATAACCGTCCATGTTTGGCCGGATGGCCCCGTCAGGGTGATGGTCTCGTCAAACTGTCCGTTGTCGAGCGTCGTGGCGTTGTCTTTGCACAGACAGGGGTCGGAGATGGATATCTCGCAGGATACAATGGTGGTTGTCACCGTGTCCGGATCGGACACGCAGGTGTTGCCGGGATAGGTGGCGACGACGGTCACTGTCTGGATGCCCAACACGGCGGCAGGCGTGTACGTCTGGTTGTTGGCGCCGCTGATTTGAGCGGGAGGCACCGGAATGTTACCCGGCTGGGTAAACCAGGAGAACACGGCACCGGGCACCGGAGAAGTGGCCGTAACCGGCACAAAGGGTTCACCGAGGCAATAGGCGGCTTCCGGAAGGCTCACTACCGGGGTGGGTGTCGGATTGAGGGTCAGCGTGAACATGCATTCCGCCTCAAGGCCCGCTTCGTCGGTCAGGGTCAGCGTCACCATCTGACTGCCCCCTGACTTGTCGCCGAAGGTGCTGCCTGCCGGAGGCGTCTGGACGGTGAGGAAATCCTCCAGAGCCGTGCAATTGTCGCTGTAATCCAGGTTGGCGAAGTAATCCGGAAGCTGGAAGGTGCAACCCAGGTTGGGATTGACCGTCATGTCCTGCGGGCAATTCTGGATGACAGGCGCCTCGATGTCAATCAGGGTGAGGGTCACCAGACAGGTGTCCGTCAAACCTGCTTCATCCGTGACTTCAATCGTCACGTCGAGGGTATCGAGGTGGCTGCCTCCGAATGTTTCCCCGGAGGCCGGTGTCTGGGTGACCGTTGCGATGATGCAGTTGTCCGTGGCAACAAGTTCACTCAAGAGATCCGGCACAGTGCCTTCACAGACGCCCGGGTTGGTGTCGATGTCGCGAGCGGGCGGACAGGAGGTGATTTCCGGATGCTGCGTGTCATTCAGGGTCAGCTGAACTTTGCAGGAATCGGCATTTCCTCCCGGGTCCGTCGCGGTGACCGTAACGGTCTGCACGTCGCCGTGGGCGGATCCGAAAAGGCTGCCTGCAGCCGGATCCTGAGTGAATTCCAAGGGACAATTATCGTTGATGATCATCTCGATGGTCAGATCCGGCACCAGGCCCTGACAAATGTCGGGCTCCGTAGCGACCGTCCTGTCGTCGGGACAATCCTCCAGTATAGGGAGTTGGGTGTCCATCACCATGATGTCGAAGACACAGGTATCGGACACATTCATGCTTTCATCCACCGCAATGATGTGAACGGTGGTAATACCCTCGTTGTACACGAGGGAACTGCCGTTGCCGGGCAGTGGGTCGTCGGAGGTTTCCGGCGTGTCTCCGTTGCCGAACACGGCGGGAACGTCGTCTCCGCCATAGACGGTGGCACCGGTGGCCCAGAAATGGAAGGAGATGCCGGCATCCGTTTCACAATCGTCGGACGCCTGGGTGGGCGACCAGTTGACTTTGGCGCTGCACAGATCCACATCATTGCCTACCATGATCATGTCGGGGCAATTGAGGATCACCGGAGGTTCGGGGTCCTTGACCGTAACGTTGACCGTACAGGCATCGCTGTTGCCACTGGCATCCGTCACCGTGAGTGTGACGGGTATGACCTCACCGGCATCGGCGCAGGTAAAAGCATCGCGGTCCAGTTCGTACAGGACGATGCCACAGTTGTCACTGCTGCCGTCATCCACATCGGCCGGTGTCAGGGAGGCCATGCCGTTGTCGTCGAGATAAAGGATGAAGTCATCCACACAATCGGCGACGGGATTGGTCACATCCTGGACCGTCACGGTGATGGTACAGGTAGCCGAATTGCCGAATCCGTCGGTAGCGGTAAAGGTGACGACATGGTCCATGTCGGGGCCGTCCAGGAGGGTGCCCGGTGCGGGGGATTGGGTGATGGTCAATTGGCCGGATTTGGCGAAGCAATTGTCCTCGGCGATCACTTCCGGTACATAATCCGGAAGGGCTGCCTGGCAATTCGCGTCGGCATCCAGAACGGGATTCGGGTCGTTGGTGCATTGGGTGATGACGGGAGACTCGTTGTCAAACACGGTGATCGAGAAGGAGCACGTGGACATGTTGCCGCCTCCGTCCAGGACCGTATAGGTGACGATGTTGACGAAAGGACAAATGGCGACACCGTCAATGGACCCGTCTCCCTGCATGACGGGGCCTCCGCCGGGTTCCAGGGTCCAGGTCTGGGATACAATGTCACAGTTGTCGCTGGTCAGGGGAGCGGTGCCGGTAAAGAATACCTGGCAATCACCCGAGACCGCATCTGCGGTAATCCCGTAGTCGATGGCCATCTGGTTGAGGCCGGACCCATCCGTCAGGACCACAATATCGTAGGGACAGGTGATCAGAGGAAACACGGTATCCTCCACGCGAATTACCTGGGTGTGTACGCTGGTATTGCCGCAAACATCTTCCACGGACCACGTGCGGGTGATGGTTTCCACATATGGAGATGGGCCGTTGGAGGTTTGCTCCTGGAAGGTGACCGGCCGGTTGCCGTCGCAGTCGTCGGTGGCGGTAATGACGGGTGGGGCCGGGATGGCATCGCATTCGACCGTCACATCGGCGGGCATGGGTTGGTCCCATACCGGTGGATCGTTGTCGACGATGGCGATCGTCTGAAGGGCCGTTGTCGAACGTCCGCAGCGGTCCGTGATGGTCCACAGCCGGCTGATTTCCAGTTTGCGGATATCCATTTCCGGAGAGAGGGAGCATTCGGCCCAGGGCTGGGGATTGGTGGCGGCATCCGCATAGGCGACGGTGTACCCCGAGGCCGTGACCCAGTTGGTGGCATTGGCCGAGTATCCGCTGGAGGCGGATGCCTGGTCCGGTGTGCAATTGTCCTCCAGATTAAGCGGGAAGCCGGTAGCCACAGGCGTCAGGTCGTCGTTGCACGACAATTGTTGGGAGGGGGGGATATTCCCGGGAGGATCAAAGGTCGGGTCCTCATCATCCGGTATGGTGATGTACTGCTGGCAGGTGTCCATTTCGTCGCAGGGGTTGGTGACGAAGAACGTGCGCAGGATATCACAGGAAGCCGGCTGGAT
>JAGFIW010000133.1 GCA_024103195.1 Saprospiraceae bacterium
CGTTGACCTATGTCCTGACCGAGGCCACCCAGGCCTTTGTCACCCCTACCGATATCGATATTTATACCCTGAAGGCGGATTTTGAAAAGGACCTTTGGGGTGGCAGGCTGGGGATTGGCGCCAAGGCCAGTCAGGTGTCCTCCGACAATGTCTTTCACGTATTCGATGTGGTGGAGGAAAACCGCGAACTCGACCTCCGGAGATCGAATACTTTCGATTACGATGAACGGGTTTATGCAGGGTATGTCTCCTTCAACCGGTCCTTGGGCAAGACCGTGCAGGTGTCGGCCGGTCTGCGCGCCGAACAAACGGACGCCACGGGCGACCTTAAAGCCTTCCTGCCCGAACTGCAGGAACCCCCGGTCAAGCTCAACTATCTGAGCTGGTTTCCCTCGGCCGGCGTGAGCTGGCAATTTGTACCCCGTCAGTCGCTCTCCCTGAATTACGGCCGCCGGATCAACCGGCCGGACTACCAGGTATTGAATCCCTTCAACAACCAGCTCAGTCAATTGTCCTTCGAGAAAGGCAATCCTTTCCTGCGCCCGGAGATCGTCAACAACATCGAACTGGGTTATACCCTCGATCAGCGCTACCATATCAAATTGGCTTACAGCCGGACCTCGGACCAGATTACCAGGCTGATCGGACCGGACGAGAGCGATCCGCGAGCGAACTTCATTTCCTGGGAAAACCTGGCTATCCAAACGGTGTGGAATGTCAACATGAGTCTCCCCTTCACGATTGGCAAGCGCTGGAATGCCTTTTTCAACATTTCCGCCTCCCACCTCGACAACCAGGCGGATTACGGAGGCGATGCCATCGTGGATGTCCAGGCGTTCACCTACAACATTTACCAGCAACACACCTTCACCCTGCCCTATGCCTTCAAACTGGAGGTATCGGGTTGGTATTCGGGCCCGGGGGTATGGGGCGGGGTCTTCCTCTACGATCCGAGCTGGAGCCTGGATGTAGGAATCCAGCGCCGTTTCCTCCAGGACAAGATCAATGTGCGCCTGAGTGCCCAGGATATCTTCTATGAGGCTTACTGGTCCGGGGTGTCGGAGTTCAACGGTTTGAGATCGACCGGCACGGGCAACTGGGACAGCCGCCGGGTGAGCCTGAGCGTGACCTGGGACATGGGCAACCGCCAGTTGAGATCCCGGCAAAGATCAACGGGTCTGGAGGATGAGGCCCGCCGGGTGGGCAGCGGCTCCTGACAAGAAGGGGGCCTTACCTCACTGCGTGACCGGGGTGCCGCATTTCGAGGTACTTGTGGGTAAAACCCAGGGACTTGTACAGTCCGACCGCCGGATTGTCCGGTTCTACATGGAGGGCGATGCCGCCTTGCGCCTCGCGGATGGCAGCCTGCATCAACTGTTTGCCCCACCCGCGACCGCGGGCCTTTTGGTGGACGGCAATGTACACCAGGATGTTTTCGGGAATATAACCGGCCATGCCGGTTCGGTTGAGGACTACCGCGCCGACGAGGTCATCCTCATGGTGGGCGGTAAGGACAAAGCCTCCCGGTGAATCGTCCATGGACAGGGCGTATCGCATGGCGGCGGCAATCTGTTCGGGCGGGTCGCCGAAGGACTGCAGGTGGGTGGCCAGAAAATCAATGGTCCTTTCCCAATCGGGCTGGGGCATGGGTTGCCCCTCATTGTATTTGCGTATGAAAAGCATACTTCCGGGAGGTCCTTCCGGAGAGATAGATGGTGGAAGAACGTGATGGGTGAGTGGCAAAGATAGGCATTCACCGGCGGCCGGAGATCCATGCCCCCGGGCAACCAACGGCGTCCGCCAGTCCTCCATGCCGGTGCCTGCTGCCCGGACGGCAAGAAGCGGTGTGTATCCATGTGACCAGGGATACCGCTCCCCCGGCACATGTTTCGTTTTCCACACAGGCAACGCTGCAGCCGCCTGGAGCATCTTCTTTAATGTGCCGTCCGGTCACCCCCTACAGGGTGATATTGGAGGCATTCCCTACCTTTAGATGCTTATGAGAACTGCTTTACGTTTAATCCTCATTCTCTGTGTATTAGGCACAGGTAGTGCTTTGATGGCCCAGGAAGTATGCGACAACGGTGTCGATGACGACGCCGATGGTTTGGTGGACATCCTGGATCCGGAGTGTGAATGCACGGGCATATATATCGAAGGGCCCTCCAATGCCATTCCGAATGGCTCTTTCGAGGACCAGATTTGTTGCCCGCAGTCTTTCAGTGAAATGAACTGCGCCTCACCCTGGCAGCAGGGTAATAATGCCACGACGGACTACATCCACACCTGCGGATTTGTGCTTTCCGCGATTTTTGATGTAGGATTGATTCCATTTCCTTCCGGAAACGGCGTAGCGGGAATGGTTTGGGCGGATAGCTGGAAGGAATACCTGAGTACTTGTCTCAACGAGCCGCTCGAGGCGGGCACAGAATTCACCTTCACCCTCCAGGTGGCCATGATGTCCATCAACAACAACGGTTCGGCCTGTCAGGGCGGGTTTCCAACCAATTTCGGTCCTGTCAATCTGACCTTGTACGGTCATCCGGATTGCAACAACCTGAATGTGGGAGGGACGGGTTGCCCCAGTGGGGTCGATCCCAACTGGATAGAACTAGGATTCGTGACCTATACGCCCCAGGGGGCCTGGGGGGAGGTCTCCTTCACGTTTACGCCGCCGGTGACCATCAATGCCATCATGTTGGGCCCGCCCTGCAATCTCCCGCCCGGATATAGCGGTGTTCCCTGCTATGCCTACATGGTGGTGGATGATCTGCAATTGTCCGGCGAAACCCTGATCACCGACCTGGAAATCCTCACCATCGGACAGCCCTGCAATTTTGCCTACGCCCTCGATGCCTTTGTGGATCACCAGGGGGGCACCTGGCAATGGTATTTCAATGGGGCCGCCATTCCCGGTCAAACGCAATCCACCCTTCCCCTTTCGGAAAACAACTACCAGTCCGGCAAGTATTACGTGCGCTATGACACACCGGACGGCTGTATCATCGACAGCATCCAAATCGACATACCCGGTTGGGACACCCTCGAAGTGGAGGTCTTTTTCTGTCCGGGATCCAGCATCAGTTGTGCCGGAGAGACCTATTACGTTCCGGGTACCTACGAGGTCAATTTACTCACGCCCCTGGGATGTGACAGTGTGGTGACTTGTATCGTTACGGAATACGATCTCGTCCCTCCCACCATTATCGATATTGATACCTGCGGCCCGGTCTCCATTCCCATCTGCAACGAGGTAGTGACCGAGACCGGATACTATGAGATCTACTGTACGGATTACCGGGGATGCGACAGTATAGTCGTGCTGGATCTGCGGGTGATGACGCCGGAAGCCGTTATTACTCCGCCGCCACTGCTGGATTGCCATCCGTTGGCCGATGTGGTGCTGGACGGTTCCGTGTCGCCATTGAATCCGATCCCCAGCGGCAACACCTACTATGAATGGAGCGGTCCGGTGGACGGATTCAACAGCGACCTGTATGAACCCTGGGCCATCGTCACCAAACCGGGCAAATACTGTTTGACCCTGACCTACGAGAACAACGGCGTCAGTTGCACGGACACCGCCTGTGTGACCGTTATGTCCAGCGCCGCCCTGCCGGATCAACCCGATCTGACCGGTCCGATTGGCGGATGTCCGGGGGACACCCTTACCTTCCAACTGGGAGCCAACGGCACCGTTCCCCATACGGGCTATGCCTGGTCGCTGCCCGCCGGTGCGCTGATGCAACAGGTCAATGATTCGACGGTATGGTACTTCCTCGACCAGCCCGGTACCATGACTCTTTGCGGATGGACATTCAACGAATGCGGGTCTTCCGATTCCATTTGTGTGCAAATTCTCACGGCCAATACGGATACGATTTTCATGACCTCCACAACCTGCAATCCGGGATCGGAAGGAGTTTTCACCACCAGCCAGTTGAACCAGTTCGGATGCGACTCCATCGTCGTGGAAACCGTCAACCTGGTCCCCTCCTATTTCACCGAGGTCGTGTTGACCACCTGCGACCCTGCACAAGCCGGGGCGGACACCCTGTTTCTTGCTTCGCAATACGGATGCGACAGCATCATCGCCACCAGAACCGATCTGCTGCCTTCCCACTTCACACCGCTCACCCTTTATACCTGTGATTCACTGGCGGCCGGCAAGGATACCCTTTGGCTTTCCAACCAGTACGGTTGTGACAGCGTCGTCGCCATAGATCTCGTTTTCACGGGAAGCTTTCAGGAAGAGACGACGACCCGGATTTGCGGAGCGGGTACCAATTATACGGATTCCCTCCTGATCACGACAGGGCCGTGTGACAGCCTCTACATCACGCATTATGAATACATCCCGTTGGATACGACCTGGATGCAGTCTTCCACCTGCAATCCCGGTCAGGCAGGGACCTTTGTCACGGTGCTGCCGGCGTCCACCGGATGCGACAGTACCCTGATCACGGAGATCGCCTTTGTTCCATTGGATACCACCTGGCAGCTGGCCACCACCTGTGATCCCGCCATGGCAGGTACCCAGGTCACCGTTCTCCTGACGCCGGCCGGATGTGACAGTGTGCTTGTCGTGCAGACGGATCTCCTGCCCTCCCATGCGGTGCAGGTGGACACCTTTACCTGCGATCCCGGCTCGGCCGGGCAGCAGGTCGTTGTATTGTCCAATCAGTACGGATGCGACAGCATCGTCACCATCGTCACCGAATACCGCGGTGTGGACACACAATTCGTCCAGCTGTTCACCTGTCTGATCCAGGAAGCGGGTATCGCCTCGGAAGTGATTCCGGGCACCTGGTGTGATACGGTGCGCGTGACGGAAACGCTTTATATCCCCTCTTCCTTCTCCAGAGACACCCAAATCGTCTGCGGTGCGCAGGGCCCCCTTTCGGATACGTTGTTTTTGACCAACACCGCCGGGTGTGACAGTCTGGCCGTGACGGATTTCGTCTATGTCCTCCTGGAGGCAGAAGTCGAAACAACGGATGAGCGCTGTGCCGGTGATCGCAATGGCCTCATTGCGGTGTCAGGGCTGACCGGGGCGTTGCCGCCGGTCATGTTCCGTCTGGGATCCGGTCCCTGGCAAACCGATACGGCATTTGCCGACCTCACGCCGGGCACCTACACCCTTTTTGCGGAGGATGCCCGGGGATGCAGGGATACGCTGTCCGGACTTCTGATCCAGCCCGGTGCATTGCTCGAGGTGTTTGCCGGCGATGACCAGTTGGTCGAATTTGGAGAGAACGCACCGATCCAGGCCACATCCAGCCATGTGCTGGCCCAGCTTCTGTGGTCGGCCACCGATCCGGTCGATTGCGAGGATTGCCCCTCCACATGGATAGGTCCTGTTGAAGAAAACCAGACGGTCACCTTGTGGGGCATGACGGCCGAAGGCTGCGAAGACACGGACGAATTGAGCCTTCTGGTGCGCAAACAGGTCAAAGTATTTATCCCCAACAGTTTCTCCCCCGATCTGGATGGCATCAACGACATCTTCTCCATTTACGGCAACCGGTTTGTCAAATCGGTCCGCAACCTGGCGATTTACGACCGTTGGGGCAATGCGCTGTACGATCGCG
Source organism: Saprospiraceae bacterium (assembly GCA_024103195.1). Lineage (GTDB taxonomy): Bacteria > Bacteroidota > Bacteroidia > Chitinophagales > Saprospiraceae > JAGNXB01. The sequence continues at coordinate 5,592 of JAGFIW010000133.1, forward strand.
CCGATCTGCCCATCAATGATCCCTCCCAGGGATGGGACGGCTCCTTCCGCGACAAATTCATGGATCCTGGCGTGTACATTTATGTGGTGGAGGTGGAGCTGACGGATGGATCCTTCCGTTTGTACAAAGGCGATGTCACCTTGATTTCCAGCAAAAAATAAATCATTGTTTATTCTGGCTGGGAGGCGTTAGATGAATAGGATTTTTCGGGATAGAGCGGGGTCGCCTGCAGCAGCTTCTGCCGTGGGATCAAGCCGGTTGTCCGACATTCCGGGATGATGTGACCTTAGAAGAAGACATCCCTGCATGATGACGAGTGATGATTCGTCAGGGGGGACATCGCTTGCCATGATTTGACCGTAAATGTCGGGATATGACAAAATAATTCGAAGAGCGCACTGATTTATCCCATAGCTTTATGCTGAAAATGGCAAATGATGAAACAATATCTGTTCATCATCGCGGGCATGATCTTCGCAACGTCCCTGTGGACCCAGGAAATATGTAATAACGCGTTGGATGATGACGGGAACGGACTGATCGACTTGCACGATCCGGCATGCTACTGTGCTGGAATTACCATATCGGAAGATGTTTCATCCCTCATTCCGAATAACGGAATTGAGACCTTTGGATGCTGCCCTTCCTCCTTCTCCGAATTGGATTGCGCTACAGGCTGGGAAAATGGATCGAAAACCACACCTGATTATTTAAACACCTGCGGGTTTGTATTACCCGGTATAATGGATGCCGGTCTTATCCCCTTCCCGGAAGGGAATGGTATCCTGGGGGCGGTTTACGGTGATACCTGGAAGGAATATGTCGGCACATGCCTGACCAGTCCGTTGGAGGAAGGCGGGGATTACGCCCTGTCGTTTTTTGTGGCCGCATTGCCGATCGAAGTCAACGGTACATTGTGCAATGACGGCAACCATACCTTCGAGCCGGTAGCCATCACGCTCTACGGGAACAAGTCATGCCAATTTCAGGTGCAGACCACCGGTTGCCCCAGCTGGGCGGAAACCGAGTGGGTGGCGTTGGGCGAGATTGTTTATCTACCGGATACGAAATGGGATACGGTGACGATTTCCTTCACGGCTCCTTTCGAGGTCAACGGGATCATGCTGGGCCCTCCCTGTCATCTCCCGCCCGGGTATGCCGGTATTCCCTGTTACGCTTACATGGCCTACGATCATTTGCGCCTGTACCAACACATGCATTTGACAGAACTTTCCTCCGAACCTGTCAACCTGCCTTGTGATGAGGATTATGGCCTGAAAGCAACGGTTATTCCTGACGGTGGAGAATGGCAGTGGTATTTCAACGGAATCGCCATCCAGGATGAAAATGGACCGGAATTTATATTGCATGAAAACAACAGTCAGGAAGGCATCTATCAGGTGGTTTATAGCTTGGCGGACGCTTGTATCTCGGACAGCATTTTAGTGGAATTACCATCCGACGTGACGGTTTCGCAAGAGGTTTACCTGTGCCCCAATTCCTCCGTGTCCTGTGCGGGCCAATGGTTTGACAGCGCGGGTATTTATCAGGTCATCATTCCCTTGCCTACTGGTTGTGACAGTCTGGTGGAGTGCGTGGTCATTCCCCATGAATTATCCGACGTCACGTTTTTGAAGGTGGACACTTGCGGACCGATTGAAATATTGATTTGCGACCAGGTATTTTCAACTTCCGGCATGTATGAAATCACCTGTGTGGATGAGTGGGGTTGCGATAGTCTCGTCATGCTTGATCTGCATGTTGTGGCGCCTGAAGCCACCGTCGCCAAACCGTCATTCCTCGGTGATGGCCCACATGCCCGTGTGTTGCTGGATGGCACCGGTTCTACTCCGGGTCCCTTCGAAGGAGGAATGACCCATTACCAATGGCTGGGGCCACCTGACGGATTGGATGGCCCTGCCAATGCCGCCATTGCCTTTGCCGTCAGGGAAGGAGAATATTGTCTGGTGGTGCAACAGGAACACAACAACATGATCTGCACGGATACGCTGTGTGTGACCGTGAGAAAAAAGCAGATACAGGAGGAACCACCGGTCAAAACCGGAGACGGGAAGGGCCATCTGAGTGACACAAGCTACCTTCAGGAGATTGTCGCGCCCTATCAAAACGGATACCAGCCTGGTGTTTTTATTCCCAACAGTTTTTCGCCCAACGGAGACGGGATCAATGATGTTTTTCGGTTGTATGGCAACAAGGGGATGAAGAAAGTGCTTCGGCTGACCATTTTCGACCGTCATGGCAATATGGTCTTCCAGCAGGCACAAAACGCTCTTCGCGATACATCTCCCGGATGGGATGGTACCCTCGATGGCAAGCCTGTTGATGTGGGGATCTATTTTTTTATGGCGGAAATTGAAATGATGGATGGCATCATCCGCTTTCACCATGGCGAAATCAACCTCGTGAAATAATGGGGTCAGGGGGCAAGGCGCACGAAGGGGATCACGTGACGGGAATGGCCGAGGTGATGCGTGCCCAATACCACCCTTTCTGCCAGGAGCCGGTGGGGATGTCCAGATTTTCTGAGGGGATAATTCGGATCAAATTGAAAATTCGGAATTAAATTACATTAACGCGTTGAGCGGTTAAGCAGCCAATGCATGTTTGGTTTGATTGATCTTGCGTCCATGAGTGAAATTCCAGTATTGTTTGAAAGTTTTGGCTGCAATCTTGGAAAGGATCCTGATCTCGAAA
>JAGFIW010000135.1 GCA_024103195.1 Saprospiraceae bacterium
TACAGCTTGAGGGCATTCCACAACACATTGTCATTGAGGGCGCTGATGGTATTGCCGGCGATGGAGATACCCGTGCCGGCCGTATAGGCACCGCCACCTCCCTGCAGGTCGGCGGCCGGAGCCCACATGGCGCCGTCCCATTTCAGGACATCGCCATTGGCGGCACCCATGGGATGCAGGTCCTGGCCCGTCACGCTCTGATCGGCGATCTCCGTCGAACCGACGGCTCCGGTTTTGATCTGCAGATTGTCATAGGTACCCGAGATGTCACCCGCAAACTGGGTGGTCAGCACGAGGTCATCATTGGGATTGCCATCCCCCGTATTCGTGATCGTGGTGCCGCTGATCTGGATCCCCGAACCGGCGGTGTACAGTGTGCCTCCTGACGCGGCATGCAGCGCATAAGGCACACTGAGCAACTGAGACACGCCCAGGTCCACAAAATTGTTGCCTCCGGCAGGGTCCATTTCCACGCGGATGAATTTGGCACCACCTCCCCAGTTGATACTGTTCATGCTGCCCGACTGGACCGTACCGCCGCCGATGGGGACGGCAAACAAACCCAGGGTATTGGTCGTGACGGCATGCGTTTCCTGATAAAGCACCGGACCGCCCGTCGATCCGTCCAGGAGGCTGAGACGCAGGGACACGGTTTGGTTGGCGAGCAGGTCACCACTGGCCGACCGCGCCACAGCCTGGTATTGAAAACGCTGGGGCGCCTGCGCAAAGGCTTGGCCGGCCAACAGGGACAGGGTCGCAAAGGCAAAGAGGAGGACAGGTCTCATAGGATGAAATTTTGAGGGGGAAGATTAGGGTTGATCGATAAAGGTGAGGCGGGCCGGTCCGAACAGCGACCTTCCCTGCTGAACCACCGTGAGGAAATAGGCGCCCGACGGCAGCCCTGCGGTGGGCACCGCCAAGTCATCACCTTCTGTCAGTGTGGCCGGACGGCGGAGGACTTCACGGCCATCGGCGTGGTGCAGCACGATTTCCACAGCGGCTACGCCACCTGATAGGCCCCCGGGCCGGAGATAAAAAGTTCCAGAGGAAGGATTGGGGAATACAGCAAGTTGCCATCCGTCCGAAATCGGGTCGGTGGATACCGGTCCGCCGGAAAACGGCTGCTGAAACCCCTGTGTCAACAACAGGGTGTCGGCGGTGAGACTGGCGACCACCACCTCCCCGATGGAATAACTCAATCGCACATTACCCTGGGCCGCGTGGGCCCCGGCCGTGCCAATGAATTGGGGCTGGAGAGATTGGGCGCTGAGGACGGAAGAAGGGCCGAAAAGGAGGGCCACTCCCCCCATGAGGATAAGGGATGGGAACAGGCGCATGGCCTGTTTACAGCAAAAATCAATCCAAAAGCCTGAAAGAAAGGGAATTGCGCAATTTTTTAACATCCGTTCCCGCAAAAAGCGGCAACAAGGGCGCATGACGCAGGGCGAAAGGGTCAGGACCCTGCCCCGGAAAACGGACCGGAAAATTCGGACGAGCGATCAGGGCCGGACCACAAAACGGCGATGGGCAACCCCTTCCCGGCCGGTCATCTGAAGGACAAACCAACCGGCTCC
>JAGFIW010000136.1 GCA_024103195.1 Saprospiraceae bacterium
TACAGCTTGAGGGCATTCCACAACACATTGTCATTGAGGGCGCTGATGGTATTGCCGGCGATGGAGATACCCGTGCCGGCCGTATAGGCACCGCCACCTCCCTGCAGGTCGGCGGCCGGAGCCCACACGGCGCCGTCCCATTTCAGGACATCGCCATTGGCGGCACCCATGGGATGCAGGTCCTGGCCCGTAACGCTCTGATCGGCGATCTCGGTCGAACCGACGGCTCCTGTCTTGATCTGCAGATTGTCATAGGTACCCGAGATGTCACCCGCAAATTGGGTGGTCAGTACGAGGTCATCATTGGGATTGCCATCCCCCGTATTCGTGATCGTGGTGCCGCTGATCTGGATTCCTGCACCGGCGGTGTACAAGGTGCCTCCTGACGCGGCATGCAGCGCATAAGGCACACTGAGCAACTGCGACACACCGAGGTCCACAAAATTGTTGCCGCCGGCAGCGTCCATTTCCACGCGGATGAATTTGGCACCACCTCCCCAGTTGATACTGTTCATGCTGCCCGACTGGACCGAACCACCGCCGATGGGGACGGCAAACAGACCCAGGGTATTGGTCGTGACGGCATGCGTTTCCTGATATAGCACCGGACCGCCCGTCGATCCGTCCAGGATGCTGAGACGCAGGGCCACGGTTTGGTTGGCGAGCAGGTCACCGTTGGCCGACCTAGCCACGGCCTGGTACTGAAAACGCTGGGGCGCCTGGGCAAAGGCTTGCCCGGCCAACAGGGACAGGGCCGCAAAGGCAAAGAGGAGGACAGGTCTCATAGGATGAAATTTTGAGGGGAAAGATTAGGGTTGATCGATAAAGGTGAGGCGGGCCGGTCCGAACAGCGACCTTCCTTGTTGAAGCACAGAGAGGAAATAAGCGCCCGACGGTAGCCCTGCAGTGGGTACCGCCAAGGCATCACCTTCTGTCAGCGTGGCCGTACGGCGCAGGACTTCACGGCCATCGGCATGGTGCAGCAGGATTTCCACCGCGGCCATGCCACCCGATATGCCCCCGGGACGGAGGTAAAAGGTACCGGAGGAAGGATTGGGGAATACCGCAAGCTGCCATCCGTCCGCTACCGGGTCGGTAGATACCGGTCCGCCGGGGAATGGCTGCTGGAACCCCTGTGTCAACAACAGGGTGTCGGCGGTGAGGGAAGCGACCACCACCTCCCCAATGGAATAACTCAATCGGACACTACCCTGGGCCACTTGGGCCCCGGCCGTGCCAATGAATTGGGGCTGGAGAGATTGGGCGCTGAGGACGGAAGAGGGGCCGAAAAAGAGGGCCACTCCCCCCATGAGGATAAGGGATGGGAACAGGCGCATGGCCTGTTTACAGCAAAAATCAATCCAAAAGCCTGAAAGAAAGGGAATTGCGCAATTTTTTAACATTCGTTCCCGCAAAAAGCGGCAACAAGGGCGCACGATTCAAGGCTAAAGGGTCAGGACCCTGCCCCGGAAAACGGACCGGAAAATTCGGACGAGCGATCAGGGCCGGACCACAAAACGGCGATGGGCAACCCCTTCCCGGCCGGTCATCTGAAGGACAAACCAACCGGCTCC
>JAGFIW010000145.1 GCA_024103195.1 Saprospiraceae bacterium
CCATGACATGCATGTACTTCCGCACCTGTTCCTCCACCGCCCGGACAACGACAGGATGGACATGTCCCAACGGGCTCATCCCCACCCCGGCGATGAGATCCAGCCAACGCTCTCCACCGGGTCCGTAGAGATAAACCCCATCGGCCCGTTCAATCTCCAGCGCAAGGGGTTCGGCACTGGTCTGGGCCAGATAGCGAAGGAAAAATTGACGGTGGGTTGACATGGAGGGAAAGACGTGATGAATCGGTCAGGCGCGCTCCAGGACTACGGCATATCCCTGTCCCACACCGATGCACATGGTGACGAGGGCATATTGTCCCTTCCGGCGTTGCAATTCGCGGGAGGCTGTCAGCAACAGGCGGGCGCCTGTCATCCCCAGAGGATGTCCGAGCGCAATGGCACCTCCATTGGGATTGATGCGGGGATCGTCATCGGCCAGTCCGAGCTGGCGGGTACAGGCCAGTACCTGCGCGGCAAAAGCCTCGTTGATCTCCACCAGATCCATCCGGTCGAGGGAAAGTCCGGCCCTTTCCAGCGCCATCCGGGAGGCGGGTACCGGTCCGATGCCCATGATGCGGGGTTCGACGCCGGCAATACCCGAAGCCATGATCCGGGCCAGGGGTTTCAGGTTATACTGCGCAATGGCTTTGCCGGAGGCTACCAGTACGGCTGCCGCCCCGTCATTCAGACCGGAGGCATTCCCGGCCGTGACGGTGCCCCCTGGTCGAAAAGCAGCCCTCAGAGACCGCAAACTTTCCAGGGATGTGTCCGGCCGTGGAAATTCATCGGCCTCCAATAGAACATCCGGGCCTTTGCGGCGGGGGATGGTTACGGGTGCCATTTCACCTTCGAAAAACCCCTCTTTGCGGGCCTGCTCCGTCTTCTGCTGGGACCACACGGCAAAATGGTCCTGATCTTCCCGGCTTATCTTGTACTGTTCCGCCAGATTTTCAGCCGTCTCCCCCATAGCCTCGGTGCCAAACTCGGCCTTCATACGGGGGTTAGCAAATCGCCAGCCAAAACTGCTGTCGTACATCTGCGCATCACGGCCGTAGGCGGTGGTGGTCTTGGAGATGACCCAGGGACCCCTGGTCATGTGCTCAACCCCTCCCGCGAGGAATAGCTCTCCTTCACCCGACCGGATGGCCCGCGCGGCCTGCATGACCGCCGACATCCCGGAAGCACATAGCCGGTTGACCGTTTCGCCTGGTACGCTGACCGGAATTCCGGCGAGGAGCAGGGCCATCCGGGCGACATTGCGGTTGTCCTCGCCCGCCTGATTGGCGCAGCCGAGAATGACGTCGTCCCACTTGTCGGGCGGTATGGCGGGATGCCGGGCCACCAGGGTGCGAAGGACGTGGGCAGCAAGATCGTCGGCCCGTACATCTGCCAGGCCTCCGGCAAATTTTCCGATCGGGGTGCGCACCCCATCCACAATCCAGGCAGTTGGTGTCATCAGGAGGATTTGGTACAAAGATAGGTCCCGGCGTCATTGCCATTCTCTTCAAGGGGCAGGAGACCGTCCGGTTGCCTCTTTGTGAACCTTTCCCCCGCCACCCGCATTTTCCCTCCAAAACCAAACCCGTTTTCATGCGTATTGTACCCCGCCTCATTGGGATTCTCCTCATGACCAGCATAAGTCTGCCCGCCCAGGAGATCCAATTTTCCGTCCGCACCAGTTCCGATACCCTCCTGGAAGGTCACCTCCTCCAACTCACCTACCACATTGAAAACGCCGACGTCCGTTCCTTCCAGCCACCTGATTTCCACCCCTTCGACATCGTCAGTGGCCCCCAACAGTCCACCTCCATGCAAATCATCAACGGGAAGGTGAGCCGTCAGGCCAGCATTACCTACCTGCTCCACGCCAGAAAGCAGGGCTCGTGGATACTCCCTCCCGCCCGAATCTCGGCAGGCGATCAAAGCCTTGAATGCCCGGGACCCGCCATCGTGGTCCGCCCCAACCCGGCCGAACTGCCGGATCCCCGTTTTCCCGGCTGGAAACCCAAAGAGGCACGACCGGAACCCGGCGATTCGATCCGGGAGAAGCTGTTGGGCAACCGCCGCTCCTATCGGCTCTGATCCGACCCGGGCGGAACCAGGACCTCCAAAAGAAAATATCCGTCATCGCCCTGCCGCTGATAACGCGGCATCAGGATGAGACCATCCACCGGCGACACCAGATCCTCATCGCCATCCTTGCCCAGCCATTGCCCCCGGTGCACCGGTTGGAAATTGATAAATCCGGGCGCCAGCGCAAAGGCATCCTGATAGCGGATCGGATGTACGCCAATCACACGGCACACCCTCGGCAGATTCCGCGAATATGCTTCCAGGATGGCATCATGCCGGTTTTCCACATCCTCCGGTGCCACCATGCCCAAAGCCCTCATGCACGCGATGACGGCCGCAATGGCCCTGTCCACCGACAACGGATCCGCATGTTGCCCGGCTTCGAAAGCAAACGAAAGCGCCTCCCTGCCCAGGACCTCCGTGCGGAAATAGTGCATCGTTGTGCCCCGGATGCCCTCCAACAACCCGAGAATCACCGGCGCATGCAATTGAGAAGCCAGCGCCATACTGGCAGGATCGTCTGTAGCAATGCAGAAAATGCCCCCTCCTGCCGTCGTGGTGTGCAGATCCATAACCACCAACGGACTTTCGGGATACATGTCCATCAGTTCGTCGGTCTCCCGCAGCACAGCCCGCATTTCTGCCTCCTCATCCTGTAAGGCGGCCAGCGGCAGACGCCGTATACGCGCCACCTCTTCCGGATCCCACATCCGGTTCATATCCCGCGCCATAAAGCGGCGGCCCTCCTGCAAAGCCCCCAGATTGCCGGCCAGCCCGGCCAGACAACCCCGGAACACAAATTCGGGACGGGCGCGCTCTTCCTGGTCAAGGAGATCAAAAACCTGTTCCAGTGCCTGGATACCGGCGGGCTCGTTGCCGTGCATGGCTCCCGTCACGATCAGCAATGGGCCCGGCCATCTGCCGCCATACATCCCTATCCGCCTTGACCGCCGGGTATCCATGGAGGGCGAAGATAATCAGGTCCTTCAGGCCGGTGCCCTTTAGCGCATAATCAAGACATCACCCTTGAAAAGCCGTTCCTGACCGTCCGGCCACCGGAACAGCATCGCATAAACAAAAACGTCCAGCTCGGCAGGACGACCCCGGAAAGATCCGTCCCATCCGACATCGGGATCCCCCAATTTGAATCCACCACTCCGGAACACGGCATTGCCCCAACGGTCGTAAACCATGAAATCAACCACTTCCACATCCGGGTCGCCATAAGGCGCAAAAAGGTCATTGATCCCGTCACCATCAGGACTGAAGGCGGTAGGTATGAACACACGGCGGATAATGACTTCAACCCAAAGAGCGTCTTTGGCCTTGCAACCTGCTGCATTGATGACCTCCAGCGTCACCTGGAAAGAAGTATCCTGGGCCCGTATAAGCGGAGTCAGGCAGCCTGCACACAAGGGCGGATCCCATTTCAACGAAATGAGGGTGGCCGTGTCCGGGTAAACGACCGGAAACAACGTCACCCTGCTTCCCGATTCAAGGACCATGTCCGGTCCCAGTTCGATCGTGAAAATCGACTCTCCATTCACCTGGATCAGGGTATCCCACCGGCATCCGGCGGCATCCAGGACCTCCAGCCTGGTGGGACCCGGCACCAGGGACGGCCACAGGCCAGGCACCAGGGTATCCCCGTTGGCCATAAAGAGGTATGGCCCGACACCACCGGCCACCGACCAACCGGTCATCTGGGGCAACACACCATCACATGGGTCCTGCTCAATAGCCGGGAAGGATGTCAGTAATGGGGGTTCGGTCAAAGTATCATCGAGGACGATCTCGCATCCCGAGGCATCGGTGATGGTCAAGCTATAAGTGCCTGCCCCGAGCCCGGTCAGGGTATCGGCGGCCTGTCCCGTGGACCACCAGGTGGAATACGGGGGCACACCACCGGAAACAGGGATCCAGGTCAATGCGCCGGACTCATCTCCGGCACAGGCAAGGTCATACCCGCCTGATGGGCCGATTTTCTGCAATTGCGCCACGAAAGGCGGAGGAACCGGGACGGACACTGTATCGGTCCAGATGTGTTGTTGGGCATCCTCCAAATGAAGGTAATAAGTGCCGGGGGGCAGATCGGCCAGCAAAAAGGGAATGCCGGCGGTCAACC
>JAGFIW010000148.1 GCA_024103195.1 Saprospiraceae bacterium
GGGTGAGGCTCTCGCCGGGCGTTATCAGCAGTCCCTCCCAGGCGCGGGTACAGCCGTTGGCATCCTGTACGGCAAGGGTGTAGATGCCCGGTGCAAGTCCCGCGAACACCGGCGCCGACTGCCAGGGGCCGGCGTCGAGGCGACACTGCCAGGGCGGCGCGCTGCCGCTGGTGGCCGAGAGCGACAGCTGGCCGTCCGCCGCACCGGCACAGCGCTCCGGCAGGACCTCCGGGACGCCCTCCAGCAAGGTGTACTTGTAGGGTCGGATCACCAGGCTGTCGCAACCCGAAGTGGCCGTCAGCAGGGTCGTATCGGCCACCGGTCCGGCCGGCTCACAGCGGATGGATGGCGGCAGCACCGTCATGGACTGGGCGGCCCAGGTGATCGTTTCGACCACCACCGAGTCGCAGGGGGCATTGGCCATGGGCAGGATCCGGACGAACACCCCCGTCTGGGCGCTGTCGCAGGAGGTCCGCACCAGAAAGGTGGTATCCGTTCCCACCCACTGGATGGATCGCGTCACCACGCTGTCGCAGCCGTGTTGGTTGGTCAGGGTGATGACCTCGTACACCTCCCCGGCGGGATCGCAGGTGGTGCCGCTCACCAGCACCGAGTCCGGCGGCCACAAAGCCACGGTGGTGATGATGGTGCTGTCGCAGCCCGATTGATTGGACAGGATGTCCGTAAATGTGCCGGCCTGTGTCGGATCGCAAGTGGTGGAAGACAAAAGGGTGGTATCCGGGAGATCATACCAATAATCGGTGATGAAAAGGCTGTCACAGGGGCCGCTTGTGACAATGAGCGTATCAGAGTGATGGGTGCCTGCCGTGCAGAGCGTGATTGTATTTATTTCCACATGGATTTCACCGAATGTCTTTTCCGTGATCACCATGCTGTCGCAGCCCCACTGATTGGAAAGGATCAGGGTATCGACGCCCACTTCCAAAGGGTTGCAGGTGACCAAAGACAGGTTTGTCATGCTGACCGGGTGGAGATCATAGAGGGCACAGACTGTTTCGGAACGGCCGCAAGCATTTTCCGCATAAGCACAAACGGCATACTGTCCGGGCATGTCGGCAGCCACCATCAAAACGGAATCGTTCAGCCAAACGGGTTGGAAGGGACCCGGTGAATAACCATGCAATGTGGCCTGGGTGTCGGGATGAGAGATATGCCATGTTATCGCGGTCCCTGGTGAAAAACATCCTTGTACAGGGCCGTCCAACTGCGGTGGCAACGGGGGCGTGCCGGCAAATGAAATGGAAATACAGGCCGTGTCCCGGCAGGAAAAAGAGTCCACCGAATGGGTCACTTCCAGACAGTACTGTCCGGCCTTGAGCGCCCAAATGACGGAATCACCGGAACTACCCGAAATACCGCCCGGGGGGCCGGTCCAATGAAACACCATTAGCCCGGCGGGGTGTGTGACAGGAGGCGACAGGCTGCCGTCCAGGCGAATGATTGATGTTGTATCACAACCGGGATCCTCCACAGGAGCAATCAGCGCCTTCGGGTTCAAGGCGGCCAGATCCACCGTCACGATACTGTCGCATCCCCAGATATTGGTACAGGCAGCCGTATAAATCCCGCTTTGGGTGAGCGTGTCTCCACAGGCGATTAAGGTGTCCGGCCCGCAATGACGAATGACGACAGGTGCGGGGGGTGAGCCCGGATATTCCAGGATCAGACATTGAACGAGGCTGTCACAACCCATCCACGAAGGGAGAACGACGTCATACAACCCTACGGTGGCAAAGGGTTGGCCGGCACAGATCACCGTATCACCCGGACAGAAGTAATGGTCTTCGAGCACCGGCTCGGGAAGTGGGAAGTCGAGGTTCACTTCTGCCGTCAGGCATTCCCCTCCCAGCATGTACCTGGCGGTATAGATACCCGGCTGATAGTCGGCTTCATCGAGGAGCAGGATGGCACCTGTTTCGCCAAAGATGGCCACGCCGTTGTAGTACCATTGCCAGGCGCCTCCGCCCACAGGGGCTGAGGCCTGGAGCATCAAATCGTCGGAGCAGGGGTGGCCACTGACGGCAATGTCCAGCGGACCTACCTCTTCGATTTCTTCCAGTACCAGGCCATCAAACAGAAAATAAGGGTAGCAGGGCTGTCCGCTGGTGTATCCCGCGGGGAGGACACAAGGAGGACCGATCATGATGGATGAAAAGGCAAAAGCAGGTGTCAGTGTAATCTCGATCGTGCTCCACGCTGAGGCCGGGGCATAAACCACGGAAGCCAGTTCCACCCAAAACACATCCACACTGCCCGGACAATCAAGCGTGGCCAGTGGCTGATTGCTGCATGCCATTCGGCCAAATACGGTGACCGGTACCGGACCGTAATAGACATTCCCGCCATTGCACACCCCACCGGCTCCTGTAATCGGGACGGATGCCACTTCCATGCGAAGGGTATAGGTTTTGCCGGCTTGCAGAGGTTGGCTGAGGCAGGTGGTCAGATATTCCTTCCACGCGGAGGAAAAAATGATGCCTCCTACGCCGTCTCCATCGGGAAACGGTGTCAGTCCGGCATCCTGGATAGGGACACCAATGAAATTGCAACCATGGTGGAGATCCGGCGATCCCTGGTTGGGGTTATCCCAGCCGGTGGCGCAGTTGATCTGTGCCCAATAACTGGGGCAACAGGAAAAATTTTCGAACGACGGATTGGGCAGATAATGGGTTACGTCCTGGATGATCGTGATCCCTTCACAATCACAATAAGGATCCTGCAGGTCGATCAGCCCGTTGCCGTCATCGTCCACGCTGTTGTCGCAAATCTCCTGGGAAACACCTGACAAGGGCAGCGCCAGAAAGACGAGCAGGACACAGCGCTGAATAATGTGGGAAAAAAAAGAACCCATTTTATGAACCGGCCGGGAAATGTCCCGGGCCCTTCAAGGATAAATGTAACCCATCCCCGGCAAAGCAGGGACCGTTGCACAAATTAATGGACAATGGCCTTCATGCGGGAGCCGAACATACCCTTCTTATCGAGGGGGCAATAACATGATATTCAATATTTTTTACATAGGAATAAATACCTGTCATCAAAAGTCGGAAAACGCGTCAGCGGTGTCCGGCGGCACAAGGTGGAATCGTTGGACAGCAACCAGGTGCTCGCAGTGGACGCTATTGTGTCAAACCGGAGCACCTTCCCCCTGCGGCGGGTGATTTCCAGCAAGGTGAGGTGAGGTACCTTGGGCGGGGTGAGGATCGTGTCATTGGCCAGTCGAAGCGGTCCGATCTGCGGATTTACGAAAAGCGTGTCTGGGGTGCCGGTATAGGCCAATGCGCCGAGCGCCGTGTAGGTCTCCAGGGTGTCCGCCCAGGCTTTGTACGCATGCTGGTTGGTCAGATTTTTTTGCTGGACGGGCAACAAAAAAACGGAATAGGCCAAACGCAACGACACCATGCCGAGCGCGAGGCCCATTACCCAATTGCGGTGCATTTTTCCTGCGTGCGACCAGGCGGCCGCCAGGCCCGTCGCCATCAGCGGGAGGAACATGTACAGATAGCGGCAACGCGTTCCCGGTGAAATCCAGTAAATCAAAATATTCACGGCAAATACCACAGCAAAAAAGCGCAGTAACGGCGTCTCCCGAAACCATTTCCATGACCCCCTCCACGATATGAAAAACAATGCGATGATCCAGGGCGCCAGCAACTGGATTCCTTTTACCGGAAAAGTGAAAATCTGTATGACTATTTTTCCGAAACTCCCTTCACCGGCGGATTTTTTGGAGGATTCTTCCAGCAGGTTGAGGAGATACAGTCCCGCTTCGCCTCCCTGCAGGTGGAGCCAAAAAAAATACCCGAAAGAAGCCACCAGACCGATGGCCAGCCCGGCGAGGTGTTCCCATCGCCACAACCACCTCCATTGCCCAGCGGTCCACAGCCAGGCCGGCAGCGTGAGCGCCTGGAACACGAGGGAGGGCAGTCCCTTCATCATGAATCCGGCCGCCATCAACAGATAGGACCCGGCAAAGGCCAAAAGGGGCAGATTTCGGCGCCATCCGGTATAAAAAACGATCCATTGCCCAAAAACGACAAGAGCGTACACGATGTCCATCTCCAGTGCCAGGAGGGAGCCGTAGAAATAGAGCTCAGCTCCGGTCAGCACCATGAGGGTGGCCACCACGGCGATGTCCCGGCCCAGTTCGCGTCGGGCGATCAGGTAGGTCAGCCAGCCCAGCCCACCAAGGGCAAACAGGGACGGCAGTCTCAGCCAAAATCTCGACCCGCTGCCCACGACCTCCATCCAGGCAGCCAGAAGCCAGTTGTACAGCGGTGGCTTGTTGTAATACGGCCACCCGGAGATGGTGGGCTGGAGGTATTGCCCACTCAAAAGCATCTCGAGCGACACGAGAACGCGTCGCGCCTCCTCACCCCGGTATTCCATGACCCCGAGACCCAACAGGTGGGACAGGACATACAACACAACAAAAACCGGAAGAAACCACCGGGGCAGGACAAGGGCGGAACGGGGCAGGGACATGACCGTTCAAAGGTAGGCCAAGCCAGACATCTGTCTGTGGCCATGCGATGGTGGTGGCCAATCCTCCTCTTACCTCCTGGGCAGCGTGACTTTTCCTTTTTCGTCTGGGATTTCTGCGGCAGCTCTGGCACTCCAGGTCGCACCGGCGGGATACCAGGTGGCAGTGCCTCCCGTCAGCGTTTTTTGAGTGCCATCATAGATGGCCTTGTATTGCCCGTTGAGGCTGGCCCTTCGAATGATCACTTCCCGGGTGGACGAGTTGTACTGAATGAATTCCAGCACATCTGAGGCCGTGGTTCCATTCGTGTGCCGCCAGGTTGCGTCAAACACATTCGTGTTGGAACGCCTCTGCCAAACACCCGACCATCCGCAGCATTCGGTGACGTCCCACCGGTTGGGCATGCGACTGAGGACGGCGGCATCCAAAAGGTTTTGGGCCTGTAGGGTACCCCCAATCAGCAGCATGAAAA
Organism: Saprospiraceae bacterium; assembly: GCA_024103195.1. Lineage (GTDB taxonomy): Bacteria > Bacteroidota > Bacteroidia > Chitinophagales > Saprospiraceae > JAGNXB01. Next base: position 4,977 of record JAGFIW010000148.1, read on the forward strand.
CCATCGCGAAAGAACAGGTCAAAAAAAATACGCTTGTTTTCATGGCACCTTGTTTTTGTCTATCAAAGGTAGCGGGCCGATCCTGCGGTCCTCATGATCCAAGGCGGTCTCCAGACTGATTTTCATCATGACCTGGGGACTGACTCGCCCGGTCCGCCGGGCTGATTGGTAAACAGCCAGGCAGTATCGAGATGCACCACATGGGTAAGGCCGTATCTCACTGGGTCGGATACGCTGAATGCAAAGACATCTCGCTGCTCAAATGGCGATACAGGGCCAGGCACTACATAGAAGTATATGCTATCGAAAGTGACCAGGTTGCTGTCAATGGCCCAAGGCTTGAAGCGGTCATAGCGCATCCAAAGACCGCCGATAACGGTCGTGTCAATATCTTCCAGGCCCTGCCATGCCTCTGTATAGGCGCTGTCCATCAAAGGAAAATGGATGGAATCCACTTGACAGTATGCCAGCATCCCGTACAGCATGGCAAGCTCTTTCCAGGTCATCTCCATACTGTCGGCATATGCCCCTCCGTCCATCAACGCCACAGGCAGGTACTGTGGCACACGATCTATATGGATACCTGTGACAAGGGAGTCATAGTCGAGCTGGGACAATGCCATCGAAAGGCGCTGCTCGATCGTTGTATCCGGCGCCTGGGCGCGGTTTGAAAGGCTGCAAGCCATACAGGCCAGAAGCAATAAAAACTTGTGCATGGTATGTGATTTTGGGGGTAAATGAAACTCAAGCGTAGGAAGCATCGGGACCAGAGGATCTCTTGCTAAAAGCGAAAGTTCACATGGAAGAAGCCGTCAGTGATCCGCATGGTATCCTGGCAGTTATTGATTGCCGTGAACTCGAAAGTACCTTTGATCAGAAAATTGACCGTATCCACCTCCAGAATCGTCAGCCGCCTCATCGAGGTGGTGTCCAAATCGTGGAAGCGGCATCCGGATGGTTTGTTCCAGTCTTTGTATGCTTCTTTTCTCAAAGGAATCAAATTATCACCAACTATCGTTGTGTATTTCGAAAAACTCATAGACTGATAGGTTTCATTTTGAATACTCCTATTGATACCAGCTATCTCAAATCCTTTCGTATCCTTCCAGTAATACTGGCAGTCCACGGCGCTACATCCGAAGAGGGGATCGGAGACACATTGGGCCTTCCATTCCTCGCCGTTGATTTTGCATCGGAATACATCTTTGTGCCAATTATCGGGTGTTTTGGGATCTTCTTTTTGGCACGAGGTTGCCAGGGAAATCATGGTAATGAGGAGAAGAGCGAGATATTTCATTGTTTGGGGTTTATGTGAGAAACATTAAAATCGAAAATTGACATGGAAGAAGCCGTCGGTGATCCGCACGGTATCCTGGCAGTTATTGATTGCCGTGAACTCGAAAGTGCCTTTGATCAGGAAATTGACCGTATCCACCTCCAGAATCGTCAGCCGCCTCATCGAGGTGGTGTCCAAATCGTGGAAGCGGCATCCGGATGGTTTGTTCCAGTCTTTGTATTCGCGGCTTAAAAATATTATTTCAGCAGTTCCTATAATTGCTGGCCTAGCAAAAAAATGTAATGAGTTATTTGTTGTTTTATCGTAGGTAATGTTTACTGCAGAAATTTCAAACCCTTTCGTATCCCAATAGTACTGACAGTCGACTGCATTACATCCGAAGAGGGGATCGGAGACACATTGGGCCTTCCATTCCTCCCCATTGACTTTGCAATGGAATACACCTTTGTGCCAGGAGGGAGTAGGAGGGGTGTCTTTCATCTTGAAGCAGGAGGCGAGCGCCGCCAGCATCAGGCTGAGCAGTATGATTCGAGACAGCATGGCATGAGGATTCTACATGATCGGCATTGGAATCGAGTGAATAAGGTTAGGTATTTTTTTGGAAATCAAGATTTTCATATCGGCTGCATGTTAGGTGCGTTACGGGTAGCAGGGACAAAGTTCGGGGACCGGTGAGGATCATTTTTTGCAACTTTCCGCAAAAACGTATCATTATTTTGCATATATTGATAATGGCGCCGCATACTAATGATAACGATGAATTTATACATATAATTTTGTCGTCATTATATCAGGTTTATGGCCGATATTTTACTTACGGCATTGAAAAGTTACCTGTATCGGCATAGTTCACCGTCAGCGGCGTATGAAGGGTGATACTGCGCCATCCCTGCCCGTCCCCACAGTCGATATGTATAGAATCAGGCAGTGACATATTGCCCTAGAAAAGATTATCAGCCAACAGGAAGCTGATATCCTGTGTATGATACTGCATGCGCAGGGCCGCCACGGCGATCATCGTGTCGCGGACATACGGACTCTCCGGCCTCGGGAATATATCCTCCAGCAGGGTGTCAGTCATGGGCCCGGGGTCAGATAAGGTCGGTAATTATCCACCCGGCAAATGACGACTTTACCTCCCGGGTATGCCAGGAACCTTTGCACCCCAAGCCGTTACTGCCTGATGGCGTCAGAACATCCACTGCAATTACCGGGATTCAGCCCATTAACCGGCGAAGGTCATGAGCTTGCAAAGGCGAAAAAAACCGTTGACATTTTTCACTTCCAATTGGTACACATGCGACGACAGCGAAAGACCCATCGCCTTCAGATTGACCGGAACGAGATGGCTGCCGGATGACAATCGCCCCAGATCCAGGCACCCCACCTCATGGCCGTTCAGGTCAAACAGGCGAAGGTGTACGTCTGCATCGAAGACCAGTCGAAAAGGGATGGAGGTCTCTCCGGCAAAAGGATTGGGCCGGTTTTGATCCAGGGTGAATTGTCTGGCAATTTCTTTTTCCGCATACCCGAATCCGGACACGCCTTCACCCTCAACCGTGACCTCGAGAAAGGAGACGTATTCCCCGGTAACCGGATCCTCTTCCAAAGTGGCCAGTTGGTATGCATAGCCATCGGCAAAAACATTGTCCTGGTTGTAGGACAATGGATCGACCCCTTTGGTATAGATGGACGGGTGGGCCATATAGACAGCATTTTTCGCGGCGATGTCGTAAGTGAGCTGGGAGATGGCCGCATAGGAGGAATTTACATAAACCTGAAAATGGATATGGCAAATCCGCCCGTTGTACCATCCGGGCAGGATGGTGACAAACTCGACCTCTCCGTTGGCATCGGCGATCTGATACCCGCGCAGGTATGTCAGTCCCGCCTGGCCCGGATTCTGGGGGTGGTCATAGCCGGAGTACCTTCCGTCTTTGTCGCAATGCCAGATATGGACACGCACATTGGTCATGGGTGCACAGTTGGTCAACCCGATAATGCGCATGCGCTGGCGCAACACCACACCTTCACGATCCTCCCTGATATCCTGTCGAAAGTAAAAGGGATTGTCGGACAAATCCAAAGGAAAGGGACCTGCGGTTTCCGAAGGTATCAGCACACAATCACTGCCACCGGTATTGCGGCAAACGGATGCGGTGGTTTTGGCAGCTGGAATGGCCAAACCCAACCCGGCCAAACCTAGACCTTTGAGAAAATCTTTTCTTTTCATTTTTTTTAAGGTGCCGTGGTTGAATGATTTTGCCAATACCGCCTGACGGTGACCTTTCAAATGTAAGGCATTCTGCTGTAAGGCGCTGATGATTTTTTCCGGGATCAATGGATGAACCTCCGGGATGGATGGCAATATCCGCCCCTTTTCAAGTACCCGTAGCTGGTTGTTGCCACACCGAATCGGCTTTCCCCGCCAGGCATCCGTATCATCCCGTGTCCCGTCATTGTACCTTTGTGGCAACCCTCCTTTCATGCCGCGCAAAACACCTGCCCCTCCTCCTGTCCTCCCGGTTGATGTCTCCATGCTACGCCCACCGGCAGAGGTAGCCTATGCCGCAGAGCTGGAAGCCCTTGCCCGCCTCGATACCCGCCACCGGCCGCCCAACTGGCGCCTGTCGCCCCTCGCCGTAAAAACCTACCTCCTCGGAGGCCAACTGCCGGACGGCACGCCCATCTCGCCCAAATACGTAGGTCCCGCCCGCATCATCGAAGCAGCCATCGCCACCCTCCTCACCGACCGTGCCCTCCTCCTCCTCGGTCTGCCCGGGACCGCCAAGACCTGGGTGAGCGAACACCTCGCCGCCGCCATTTCCGGCACCTCCAGCCGCCTGATCCAGGGCACCGCCGGGCTGTCGGAAGAAGCCCTGCGCTACTCCTGGAATTACGCCCGCCTCCTCAAAGACGGCCCCATCCGCGAAGCCCTCGTGCCCAGCCCCGTGTACCGGGCCATGGAAGACGGCGCCATCGTACGCCTTGAAGAACTCCCCCGCCTGCCCTCTGATGTCCAGGACAGCCTCATCACCGTCCTCTCGGAAAAGATCCTCCCCGTCCCTGAACTGAACACCCAGGTCCATGCAAAACCCGGGTTCAACCTCATCGCCACGGCCAACGACCGCGACCGCGGCGTCAACGAACTATCCTCTGCCCTGCGCCGCCGCTTCAATACCGTGATCATGCCTCTGCCCGCCACACTAAAGGAGGAAGTCCACATCGTGATGGAAAGGGTGCGCTCCGTATTCCTCGATCCCCTCCAAAAAGAAATTCCCCTCCCGGAAAAAGAGATCACACGGCTGGTCCAGATTTTCCGGGAGCTCCGCGCCGGACAAACCGAAGACACCCGCGAAAAGCTCAGATCTCCCTCCTCGACACTGAGCACCGCCGAAGCCATATCCACCGTCAACCAGGGACTGGCCATGGCCCTCCACTTCGGCAACGGCATCCTCGGTGCCGGCGATCTCGCCGCCGGCATGGCGTCGGCCGTGGTCAAAGACCCTGCCTCCGATGCCGAGGTATGGCGCGAATATCGCGAAACCGTGATCCGACACCGCCCGGAATGGAAAGACCTCTATGACGCCTGTGCCGCATTGGCGCCGCCCCAAAAAAAGAAAGGTTAACGCCGGGCCCGCCGGGCCTTCCGACTCTCCGCGAGAATCTCTGCCGGATGCCGGGCTACCCTCCCTGTGCCGTCGGCGATCTGATGGCGACAACTGTGCCCCGAGGCCGCAACGAACACCTCTTCACCGGCAGCCCGTACGGCCGGGAATAGCGACAGTTCACCGATCTGCATGCTGACACCATAATGCCTCCGGTCATAACCAAAGCTGCCGGCCATCCCGCAACACCCCGTAGCCAGTACCTCCACCTGGTGGCCGGCCGGCAGTGCCAGGACAAAGGCGGCCTCCCCTTGCTCGCTCAACGCTTTCTGGTGACAATGCCCGTGGACCAGGATCCTGCGGGGCACCTCATCGAAATCTTCCGGTCCCACCCTTCCCGCCATCGCTTCGCGGTACAGGAATTCCTCGAGCAAAAACGTCCTTTCCGCCAGACACCCGGCAGCTTCGCGCTCTTCAGGTCCTGCCAGACGCAGGTACTCGTCGCGGAATCCCAGCACGGCGGAAGGCTCCAGCCCGATCAGGGGCGTACCGTCCGCAACCAGCGCAGACAGCAAACGGATGTTGGCACGGGCCAGGCGGGTCGCCTCGTCCAGAAGGCCCATAGACAGCGCCGCCCTGCCGCTTTCTGCCGCATCCGGGAGGCGCACCCGGTATCCCAGGACGGTCAACAAACGGACAGCGGCTTTCCCCGCCTCCAGATCAAAGTGCTCGGTGAATTCATCCGCAAACAGCCATACCGCACCCCGCTCCGGCGCAGACACCGGCATCTGCGATCCCTCGCGGGTAAACCACCGGCTGAATCGCTCCGCATTCCACCGCGGCAAACGTCTCTCGGGATGGATGCCGAGCATCCAACGCACCATACTAGTCACCGGCGCCCAGCCGGCCAGCCGGTTGGCAAAACCCGGCGCCATCATGGGCAGCTTTTGCCAGCGGGAGATCTGACCGAAAAAACGGGCTCTCCACGGCACGCCCTGACGGCGATGGACCTGGTACTGCCATTCCGCCTTCATCGCGCTGATGTCCACGCCGCTGGGACATTCCCGCGTACAGCCCTTGCAGCTCATGCACAGGTCCATCACCTCCGCCAGACCGCGCTCGTCAAAGGGATTGGCCAGGGTGCTCCTTGTCAGGTATTCGCGCAGCGCATTGGCCCGGGCGCGTGGCGTGTCTTTTTCATCCCGGGTCGCATGATAGGACGGGCACATGGTTCCCCCGGCAGCCGGCAACTTGCGGCAGTCGCCCGAACCGTTGCAACGCTCGGCCATCCGCAGGATGCCCCCTTCCTTGTCAAAATCCATCCGGGTCGCAAAGGACCTCGTTTTCTGTCCCGGGGAGTACCGCAAGTCCTCAAGCATGGGCGGCACCGCGGTGATTTTGCCGGGATTGAAGATCCCGTCGGGGTCCCAGACCTCCTTGACCTCACGAAACCAGCCGGTCACCTGCTCTCCGAATATCCGGGGAATGAATCCGCCCCGCAACCGGCCGTCTCCGTGCTCCCCGGAAAAACTGCCGCCATAGGATTTGACCAGGTCGGCGACCGCTTCCGTGATATCGTGAAACAGGGTCTGATCAGCAGCTTTCTTGAGATCGAGGATGGGCCGCACATGGATCTCCCCGGCGCCGGCGTGGGCAAAATAGGCGGCCCGTTGACCGAATCCCCGGATCAACCGGTCGAGGTCGTCGATATAATCCGGCAGGTCATCCAGGGCGACGGCCGTATCCTCGATGCAGGCCACCGCTTTGGCATCTCCGGGCAGATTGGCCAGGACGCCGAGACCGGCCGCCCGCAAGGCCCACACCCGCTCCGTCTGGGGAGCCTTCACTTTGGGCAGCGCATAGGCGCTCCCTTTCCGGAGGTCGGCGATCAGCGCATCAGCCCGGGAATCCGCTTCCGCCAGGGTCTCTCCCCGGCATTCCATGATCAACACAGCCGCCGGATCGCCTTCGACAAAAAACCGGTTGGCCTGCTGTTCCCGGCTGGATCGGGTACATTCCAATACCGTGCGGTCCATCAGCTCGCAGGCATACAGTGGATGCCGCATGGCCACCTGAACCGCTTCCGTCATGTCCCGCATCCGGTGGTAATGGGCACATACGAGGACCACCTCGGGAGGCGGGAGAGGGTCCAGTCTCAACGTGATCCGGTGACTGAGCGCCTGGGTCCCCTCTGATCCGGCCAGGAGCCGGCAGAAATTGAAGTCCGGCCCTCCCGGTGTAAACGGGGCACCCGCCAGCATCATGTCCAGGGCATATCCGGTATTCCGACGGTGGATGCCGGCTTTGGGAAAGCGGGCCCGGATCTCGTCGGCCACCCCGGCCCGGCCCAGCAGGTCGGCCATGTGCCGGTACAAACGACCTTCAAGGCCGGGACGGGAGAGGTGTTGCTCCCATTCTCCCGATGACACCGCTGCCATGCGGGCCGGCGATCCGTCGCTGAGCCATACCTCCAGGGCGAGGAGCCTGTCGCGCGTACTGCCGTAAACGATGCTCGACGATCCACAGGAATTATTGCCCACCATACCCCCGATCATGCACCGGTTGGCTGTGGAGGTATTGGGGCCGAAATGGAGTCCGAAGGGCCGGAGGAAGCGGTTGAGTTCATCGCGGATCACGCCCGGCTCGACCGTCACCTCGCGGCGGTCGGGATCCACGGAAAGGACCCGGGTCATGTGGCGCGACATATCCACCACCAACCCGCTTCCAACCACCTGGCCAGCCAGGGAAGTTCCTGCCGTGCGGGGGATGAGCGACACCCCTTCGGTGCGGGCAAAGTCAACAATGGCCCCGAGGTCGCCGGCATCGCGCGGCCAGACAACGCCC
>JAGFIW010000154.1 GCA_024103195.1 Saprospiraceae bacterium
TTGATGCCGAAGACCACAGGACCGGGATTGGACCAGGCGATGGACAGGGCATAGGTCAAAAGGCAGGATATCGCAAGCAGGAGAAAAAACAAGCGGCCGTTTTTGACCGGCCATTCGGTACCGGCACGGGAGGCCCAATGGAAAAAGAGCGCAAAACAGGCAAAGGTGAACCATCCATTGAACTGGAAGTGGAGGTAAAACTGAACGGCCATGTAATAAATGGCCTTGCCCTGCAGACCCTGTGTCATTATGATGGGCATGGACCACAGCGCCAGCGTGGAAACCACTAAAAAGATCAGACTGCCCTGTAGAAACAAACGCGCCAGGCCCGTTGCCTTTTGGTCCTTCCACAAACGGAACACAAACACATAGGACAACAAGCTGTGCAGGACAGAAAAAGTGATGGACCAGGTCCCGTATCCTTCAACGGGAAAGGCGATCATCATGCCCGCTACCGAAAGTCCGGTCATGCCGGCGAGGAGACCGTAGTTCCTGGCTTTTTCTCCGGCAAATACCCGCACCATCAGGGCAAACAACCCCAGGTACAGCCAGCCCAGCATGGCGACATGGGAGTGGGCATGTACCCAATACCGGTAATGAAGCCAGGATACTTCCTCGACAAATGCCCAGCGCAACAACGTCCCGATAAGGGCAGCCACCAGGAAAAAGCCAAGGCCAATACGGAAGATGGTGGGTGGGAGCATGGGTCAATGAATGGCGGACCGGACCGCCTCGCCAGGCAGTCCGGTCACATCGCAGAATTCTTAGGGATTACTGACCTACGGGTTTGCCGTCGTTCGAGAACATGAATTCCAAAACGGCACGGGCATCATCCGGGGTGAGGTTCTGGTTGGGCATGCGGACCAGGCACTCCTTCAGGAGAGCCTGAGCGGTCGGATCGGCCTCCAGCATGACATCCACATTCGTGATCATGTTCATGATCCATTCGGGTTTCCGGCGTTCGGTGATGCCTTTGAATCCGGGCCCCACCACCCGTTGGTCGGTGGTTTTGTGGCAGGCGGCACATTTGAGGTCAACGATCGATTGGCCCCTGCTGACGAGGGATGCCACAAGCGGATCATTGAGCGCGACCTCCTTGTACTCGCCTACCCCTTTGCCATCGTTCGTGGGCGTATCCGCCACCATGCTTTCAGGGGCCTCGGATTCGCTCGTGGCATTTTCGTCACTGCCCCCACAAGCAGCGGCCAGTATCAACAGAAGGAAAAAAGGAAAAATGACCTTTTTCATAGGACAAAGTTTTGAGTGAAGATGGAAGGTAGATATGAAGGTACTTCATAATGGTCAAATATTCATTTCTTCCCGGGAAATCCGCTGTGCCAGATCGCCAATTGCCTGGTATTTGAGCTGGTAGTTGAGACCTTCCCGGTAGGCCATGGCCTGGAAATGCAGCGGACAAGGATGGGTGCCTGAACAAACCGGCAATCCCAGGATACAGGACGTGAATGCATCCGGTCCGTCAATGCTCAGCACGATTTGCTTGAGCGTCACCTCCTGGTTGCGTTCACTGAGAAAAAAACCTCCCCGAGGCCCTTTGACCGAGGAAATGAGGTGTCCGCGTACCATTTGCTGGAGCACTTTGGCCAAGAAAGGCTGGGGTACTTCCAATTTGTCGGCCAATTCCCGGACGCCTATGCGCGCACCGTCCACGGCGTGGACAGCCAGATACAGGGCAGCCCGAATAGCGTATTGACAGCTCTTGGAAAACATGCACGTGATTGTAAAGGCAAAATTAAGAGAAAAAGACTTTCTTATCTCTTTTATGGAGTCCCAGGTGCAGGTGGCTCCGGATTTTCCGATCCATGGATGGTAGAAATATCAGTAAAAAACATTCTTAATTATTGATTTTAGACACATTATGAAATTTTTGATCAAGATCACTGTCTTCCATGACTTTCGTCATTCCCCTTGGAAAAAGGGCACAAGTACCTTTGTAAAAGATATGCGGGTCCTTTATTAGGATACAGGGATCACGCCATACCCACCGGCCGTTTCCGACTCACTATTCAATAACCCGTAAATTTTGAAAACATGAAAAACACGCCAGGCATTTTGCTCGCAGGCTTCGTGCTGTTGGCAGCGGCCGCCCTTCTGGGCACCGGCTGTGGCAACAAAGGCTCCGGTAAATTGAGTGCCGGGGCTCTGGCCGGGGATGCCGCTTCTGCGGTGTACATCCCGCCAGGGGAACATGACGAATTCTATGGTTTTTTTTCCGGCGGATTCAGCGGCCAGGTCAGCGTAGTGGGCCTGCCCTCGGGCCGGACGCTCAAAGTCATCCCGGTTTTTGCCCTGGATGCGGAAAAAGGGTACGGATTCTCGGAGGAAACCAAACCCTTGCTCAACACCTCGTGGGGATTCATCCCCTGGGACGACGCCCACCACCCCAAACTCTCGCAAACCAAGGGTGAGACCGACGGGCGGTGGCTGTTCATCAATGGCAACAACACCCCCCGTGTAGCGCGGATCGACCTTTCCACCTTCGAAACGGTGGAAACCATCGAACTGCCCAACAGCGGTGGCAACCACAGCTCTCCTTACCTGACCGAAAACACGGAATATGTGGTCGCCGGCACGCGCTTCAGTGTGCCGTATCCGCAAAAGGACGTTCCGGTCAATACCTTCAAGGAGAACTTCAAAGGCGTCATCTCCTTCATCAGCGTGGAGCCACAACACGGCCACATGGATCTGGCTTTCCAGATCATGATGCCTGCCTTCGACTATGACCTGGCTTCCTCCGGCAAGGGCCCGTCCCATGGATGGACCTTTTTCACTTGCTACAATACGGAGAAAGCCTACACCCTCAAAGAGGTCAATGCCTCCCAGAATGACAAGGACTTCATTGCCGCCATCAACTGGAAAAAGGCCGAGGAATACATCCAGCAGGGCAAGTTCACGGAAGTGCCTGCCGAATATGCCTCCAATCGCATGAATGAGGAAACCCAATCGGCAGAGTCCACCATGAAGAAAAGCGTGCGTATCCTTGATCCCGCCCAATGCCCCGGATTGGTTTACTTTCTGCCAACGCCCAAATCCCCCCATGGCGTGGACGTCACCCCCACCGGGGAGTACATCGTCGGTTCTGGCAAACTGAGCGCCAATCTCACCGTGCATTCCTTTGACAAGATGTTGAAGGCCATTGAAAACAAAGCCTTCGAAACCGAGATTGACGGCATACCCGTACTGAAATACGACGAGGTGGTGGCTGGTGTGGTCAAGGAACCCGGTCTGGGACCGCTTCATACGGAGTTTGACGATAAAGGGAATGCCTACACCACGTTTTTCATCTCCTCGGAGATCGTCAAATGGAAGATCGGTACCTGGGAAGTGCTGGATCGCGCTCCCTGCTATTACTCGGTTGGTCACCTGATGATCCCCGGTGGCGGCTCACGCAAACCACAGGGCAAGTACATGGTAGCGCTCAACAAGATCACCAAAGACCGTTATCTGCCCACCGGCCCGGAAATGAACCATTCGGCCCAGCTCTACGACATCTCCGGGGACAAGATCAAGCTCCTGCTCGATTTTCCGACCCATGGTGAACCCCACTATGCCCAAGGCATTTCAGCCGACCGTGTGGCACCCAATTCCAAGAAGTTTTTCCCCATCGAGCAAAACAAACACCCGTTCCGTGCGCTGGGAGAAAAGGAAACCAAGGTCGTCCGCGAGGGCAATGTCGTCCGGATCTACATGACCACCATACGCAGTCACTTTGCCCCCGACTGGGTGGAGGGCATCAAAGTGGGTGATGAAGTGTTCTTCCACATTACCAATCTGGAACAAGACTGGGATGTACCGCACGGATTCTCCATGATGGGCGCCCAGAATGCCGAACTTCTCGTCATGCCCGGACAAACCCGCACATTGCGTTGGACGCCCAAAAAATCAGGGGTGTATCCGTTCTATTGCACCGACTTCTGCTCGGCGCTGCACCAGGAAATGCAGGGCTACATCCGCGTCTCCCCGAAGGAGGCCAATGTGCCTGTCAAATGGGGATTGGGAGAGGATGCTTTCCCTCTCTGATCCCGTTCTCTTTGCCAGAGTAACCGGGAGCCACCCGGCTCCCGGTTACTACCCAACCCAAGTATCATGAAAACGCTTCCCCGCATCCTCATGGTTTTTGCCGTCGGCGCCCTGATGATGTTGTTCCTTTTTCCCATGTGGCGAATAACGCTCTACGCACCCCAGTATCCGGACGGCGTCACCATGTACATCTGGATCAACAAATTGGAAGGCGAAACGCCTGGTACCATCCAGAACATCAACATCCTCAACCACTATGTGGGCATGAAGTACATCGAACCCGATGCCATCCCCGAATTGAAGTATTTCCCTACCGTCATTTTGGCCATGGGATTTCTGGGTTTGCTCGCAGCAGGACTCAACCGCTATTGGGGCTATTGGGTGTGGGCAGTCCTGTTCGGTATCATGGCGGCGCTCGGCATGTATGATTTCTACCTGTGGGAATACGACTACGGGCACTCGCTGAGTGATACGGCACCCATCAAGATCCCGGGTGCCTCCTTCCAGCCTCCGCTGATCGGCACGAAGGACATCCTCAATTTCGTAGCGGAATCATACCCGCACACAGGGGGATATCTGGCCGGACTGGCCGGCCTGCTGGCCCTGGGAGCCGGCTGGCTTTCCCTTCGCCTCAAAAAGAAAGCCGCATGAAAAAGCTGATATTTCCCTGTCTGACTGTCGTTGCCCTGATGGCCATGGCCTGTGACTCCACCCCGCGCGATATCGATTACGGATCGGATATGTGCGTGTACTGCAAAATGTCGATCGTGGATCAACAACACGCCGCCCGGGCGGTCAGTGACAAAGGCAAGGTGTTCATGTTTGATGCCATAGAATGCCTCGTCCCTTTTATTGCCTCCCAGGAAGGCAGTTCCTGGAAATCACTGGAAGTCAATGATTACGACAAGCCCGGAACACTGATACCCGCAGAGAGCAGCTATTATCTCATCAGCCGCTCGCTGCCGAGCCCCATGGGGGCATTCCTGAATGGTTTTGCCTCGCGGGAAAGAGCCCTTGAAATGCAAAAGACCCACGAAGGACAAGTTTATGCGTGGGATGACCTGATCCAACATTTGCCTCACCATTAAAACCACCCTGACATGAAAAGTTTCCTTATTTGTATCAGTCTCGGCATGGGCATGGCCCTCGCCGGTAGTGGATGTGCCGATGGTGTCGAACAACCTGCCTCCACCGCGGATGCCTCTCTGGCCAAAGGCCAATCGGCCGTGGTGGATGCAGAATCCGCTCCCAATATCCTCGCCATCGCCATCGGCTCCAAAGATCACAGCACGTTGGTTGCTGCCGTCCAGGCGGCTGCCCTGGAAGATGTCCTGACCAACGCAGGTCCGTTAACGGTATTTGCTCCGAATAATGCCGCCTTTGAAAAATTGCCGGCCGGTACATTGCAAAACCTCCTGAAGCCGGAAAACAAAGTGACCCTGGCACGGATCATCAAATACCACGCAACGCCCGGCACTTTTACTTCCGACAACCTGCGCGACGGACAGCAATTGTACATGGCCACAGGCCACTACATTCCGGTAAAGGTGGAAGGTGACCAACTCTCCCTCCAGGGAGCCAAGGTCCTGGGTACCGTCAAGGCCTCCAATGGCATTGTCCATGTCATTGACGCCGTCCTGCTTCCTCCTGAAGAATAGCACCGGAAATCAGCCACCCGCTCCTCCGGGATGCGGGTGGCCACCGGCCTTTCCTTGGATGACCACCCCTGAAATTCAGTCATGAAATATTTCCTGCACCTGTTGACCTTGATCCTTTGGACCGTCTGCCCGCCGGCGGCACCGGCAGGGACCATCCGGGTAGCGCCCGGCAGTGCGTGGGCATCGGTACACGAAGCTGTATCCAAGGCTTGTGACGGAGATACCATCCTGATCGCCAAGGGTCTGTACCTGGAGCACGGCATCACCGTTTCCCGTCCATTGGCCCTGATAGGCGAACCGGGAGCCATCATCGATGCACAAGGCAAAGGCACCATCCTCGTCGTGGAAGCACCCGGCGTCACCGTCCGCGGACTGGAATTTCACAACACCGGGTACAGCTATGTCGAAGATCGCTCCGCCATCAGAATACGCAAAACGGATGGATTTACCATCAGTCACAACATTCTGAAAAACACGACTTTCGGCATATATCTCGAATACGCCCGCCATGGCACCGTATTCGCCAATCATTTGGTCGGTAAGGCTGTCGAGGAAGCCAGCTCCGGCAATGGCATCCATCTCTGGTATTGTAAAAACATCCGTCTCGAAAAAAATCACATCATCGGCCATCGCGACGGAATCTACCTGGAATTTGCCGACAGCAGCCATATCAAGGACAATGTAGCCTTTCAAAATCTGCGCTACGGACTTCACTTCATGTTTTCCAACGACGACACATACTCCGGCAACCGGTTCAGCGAAAACGGTGCCGGTGTAGCCGTCATGTTTTCGAGACGGATCCATATGTGGAACAACGAATTCAGCCGAAATTGGGGCAAAGCTTCCTATGGCCTACTGCTGAAGGAAATCTACGACCTCGAGATCAGCCACAACACATTCCGCGAAAACACGATAGGCATCCTGGTGGAAGGTTCCAACCGGGTCAATTACCTGAATAACGACTTCATCCGCAATGGTTGGGCCATCAAAATGACGGGGGGATGCCTGGAAAATACCATCCGGGACAACAACTTCCTCTCCAATACCTTTGACATGGCCATGCACAGCAGCACCACCAGCAATTCCCTTGATGGAAATTATTGGGACAATTACGATGGCTACGACCTTGATCGCGACAAGACGGGTGACATCCCTTACAGGCCGGTCAAACTCTTTAATTTCATTGTCCATCAGAGCCCGGAATCCATGATTTTGCTGCGGAGCCTGTTCATCGATTTGCTCAATCTGGCGGAAAAAGTCAGCCCGGTCTTTACCCCGGAAAACATCGCCGACCGTAAACCCCGGATGCGCCGGGTGGTCCATCCGGCTGTTCCTACAATTCACCTGTCATGATCCGATTGAACGCTCTTGAAAAAAAATTCGGTCGCCTGGAAGTCCTGCGGGGCATTTCCCTGACTTTCCGCGATCAGGGGATAACGGCCATCCTGGGACCAAACGGCTCGGGAAAAACCACCCTCATCAAATCCATCCTGGGCATGGTGCTACCCAACAACGGCAGCATCCTGTTCAATGGCAGGGATATCAAAGGGCAATGGGCCTACAGGGACCAAATTGATTATCTGCCCCAAATTGCACGGTTTCCGGACAACATCCGCGTTCGGGAGCTGATGCACATGATCCGCGATATCCGGGGCAAAGTCCCTGCCCAGCAGGACCGCCTGGTCGAATTGTTCGGCCTGGGACCCTACTGGGACAAACGACTGGGAGACCTGTCCGGAGGCACCCGGCAGAAGGTCAATATCGTTCAGGCATTCATGTTCGACAGCCCCGTCATGATTCTCGACGAACCCACTAATGGCCTGGATCCGGTCGCCCTGATTCACCTCAAGGATCTGCTGCGGGAAGAAAGAGGCAAAGGCAAACAAATGCTGATCACCACCCATATCATGCACTTCGTGGAAGAAATGGCCGATGAGCTCATTTTCCTCCTGGAAGGCAACGTGATTTTCCAGGGAAGAACAGCAGATCTCCTTCACCGCGTCCACGAAGAAAACCTGGAAAATGCCACCGCCGCCATTCTGCGCGACCGCAAAATAGACCGGGTCAACGGCCACGCGTTCACCAGGGTCACCCCCGCTTTCCACCTCACCTGATCCTATCATCGCCATGTTCAAGATCCTGAAATACAGCTTCTACGACCTGATGAGGGGCCGCTGGGCCTTCTTGTATACGGCCTTCTACCTGGCCCTGACCTCCACCCTGCTGTGGTTGAGTCCCGACCTGTCCAAAGTCATTATCAGTCTTATGAATGTCGTCCTCATCCTGGTACCACTCATCGCCACCATGTTCGGGATTATGTATTACTACCATTCCCGGGAATTTACCGAACTGCTCCTGGCACAGCCCCTCCGCAGGACATCCATCTTTTTCGGTCAGTATCTGGGAATTGCCCTGTCCCTATCGGCCAGTCTCCTGGTCGGAATCGGACTCCCGTTTGTCCTGTGGGGCGTCTTCAGCTCCGACTCGACCGGAGAGTGGCTGATGGTCCTCGTCACAGGCATTTTCCTCTCGTTCATCTTTGCGGCCGTGGCTTACTTCATCGCCCTCAACCACGAAAACCGGATCAAAGGATTTGGACTGGCGATCCTGGCATGGCTGGTTTTTGCCGTTGTTTATGACGGTGTTTTTCTCCTCCTGCTGACCATGTACAACGATTACCCCCTGGAGGGATTTGCCATCGCCGGCACCATGATCAATCCGATCGACATGGCGCGCGTCCTTATCCTTCTCCAACTCGACATATCCGCATTGATGGGTTACACGGGAGCAGTATTCCAGAAATTCCTGGGGCAATCCTTCGGGATGATGCTGGCATTCGGTGCATTGATGATGTGGGTTCTGCTCCCCGCCCTCGGGATCCGTTGGGTAGCCCAACGCAAAGATTTCTAACCATACAACTGACGAACCATGCAAACAATACCCTTGACCTCCATGAAAGTAGGTGACCTTGTCGCCGAAGATTACCGCCGCGCGGCCATTTTCAAAAAGAACGGCATCGACTTTTGCTGCGGCGGTGGAAAAACCCTGCAGGAAGCCTGCAAGCAAAAAGGAGTGGATGAATCCGAATTGGTAGCCGATATCCAACAATTGGATAATCGCCCCGCCGGTCAGCCCGCCCATGACTTCACGTCCTGGTCACCCGCCTTTCTCGCCGATTACATCATCGAGGTCCACCACCGTTATGTACGCGACAAAATGCCGGTTATCCTGGAATTTGCCCAGAAAGTGGCCCGGGTACACGGACATGCAGCCCCCGAAACCATCCGCATCCATCAGTGGCTTGCGGTACTTGCCGATGAACTGAACGACCATCTGGGCAAAGAAGAGCGCATCCTCTTTCCTTATATCAAGTTGCTATGGTCCTATGCCCAGGAAAACGGGACACCGGAACCACCCACTTTCGGTCATCTGCAAAACCCCATCCACGTCATGCTCAACGAGCATGAATCTGCAGGAGAGATCCTGAGAGAGGTTCGTTCCCTCAGCCAGGATTTCCAACCCCCTGACTGGGCCTGCAAGACCTACAAGGTATTGTACCAGATGTTGGAAGAATTCGAATCCGACCTCCATCAACACATCCATCTGGAAAACAATATCCTGTTTCCCAAGGCACTGGAGGTGGAGAAATCCGTCCTACCCCCCGCCGTTCAATCATGATCCGTCAACTCTGGATATGGCTGTTGTTGGGGGCCCTGCTTTTACAGGGGGCCGGCACCACACTGGTGGTCCTTGACTACCATTTGCGCCGCGAGGCGTTTGTCGCCCAACATTGCATCAACAGAGATCTTCCGGAACAAACTTGCGCAGGCAAATGCTATCTGTCCCTGAAAACGGATCCCGAACCGGAGCCGGGGCAGGGTCCTTCGTTTCCTGTTGAAATATTGCGGTTGTTGCCCGCCTTGTTGCCGGCATCGCCAAACCCGGAAATGGGTCCCTCAGCCGAAAGGCCGGCTTTGTATGTCATTTCTTCCCGGATGATTGGCGAGGGACTCACCTATGAGTTCTTTCACCCTCCCCGCAGCCTTTCGTGATCTCAGCCGCCGGCAACATGCCCGGCCTTTGAATCCTTCGTTTTCACCTCCTTCAGGAGTAAAACCTATCGCGATGTCTGCACCTTTCACAGGCGCCCCCATGCGTCTATGGTCCCGCATCCTTGCCGGGACCCTGATCCTCCATTTCCTGGGTTTTGCCTGGCCCGCCTCGGCCCAGCACCCAAACCGTTGGCTGCGCCTGGTAGATGACCAGGATGGTCGGCCCATTGCTTACGCCACCTTCCGGTATGGCGCCCAACAAGGAACCGCCGACGGAGAAGGACAATTGACCCTTTCTTTCTCGGACACCCTGGTCCTTTTCGTTTCCCATCTGGAGTACGGTCTTCACCATTTTGAATCTGAAGACGTGCGACAAGCCCTTGACCAGGGCCGTCTTTCCGTCCCCCGCTCCACTGGCCATTTTCTGCAACCCGTGACGGTCCTGGCCATACGGGCATCGGGGCGAATTCAGGGAAGCCCGGACTTCGAAGCCCGGGAATGGCTTGCGCATGACGCAGGGGAAGTCCTCACCCAACAATCCGGTCTCAACGCCATCCGCAAAGCGGGCAAGTACGGACTGGACCCCGTGTTCCGGGGATTCAAATACGAGCAACTCAACATTGTGGTAGACGGAGCTCAATCCTGCATCGCCGCATGTCCCAACCGGATGGATCCCCCTACCAGCCAGATCTCACTCAATCAAATGGAAAGGGTGGAGATCATTAAAGGTCCACATGCCTTGCGCTACGGTGCCGGACTGGGAGGAACGCTGCTGTTTGCCAGCAACCAGCCGGCTTTCTCCGACCAACCCTCGGCCAGACTGAGGGCCAGCACCAGCTATGAGAGCAACGGTTCGGTATTCCGGTCAGAAGCGCTTGCCGGATTCACGCGCAACCGTATTTCCGGAGACGTCAACGCCTCCTGGTCAAAGGGAGGAGATTATGAAGATGGAGATGGCAATCAGGTAACCGCCGGATTCAACCGGGCCAGCATGGGCGCCAATCTGAAAGCGCGTTTGAACAGCCGCCAAACCCTGGCCTTGAACGCTACCCGCAACCTGTCCCGGGATGTGCGGTTTGCTGCGCTGGGCATGGACCTCCGTCGGGATGCCTCCTGGACAATGAATGCCCGCCATGAATGGCAGCCCACCCATTCCTCCCGCACTCGCTGGACCACTATGGCCTATTTCACCCGCGTGGATCATTTGATGGACAATCTCCTCAAAGACCTCCCCCAAAGAATGATGAACATGTCCACCGATGCCGATACCCGTACCTGGGGAGCACGATCGGAATGGACCATCTCCATCGGATCCCGCCGCATCCTGTATCTCGGAGCGGACCACAGGACCGAGTCCGCTCAAGGCCTGAGAACGCGAGAATTTCTGATGGGCCCCATGATGGGCAAGGTGGTCACTGATCCTGTTTGGCAGGATGGCATCATCCGGAATACCGCCCTGTTTGCCGAACTTCAACAGGATTGGGCCGCCTGGCAGTTTACGTTGGCCGGACGTCTGGCCTGGAACCAATCGGAGGCCACCACACCTTCCGCTCTGTTCAGCGAACTTTATGAACCGGGAGTCCGCAACCAGTTCCTTCCTTCTTTCAGTGCCGGTCTCCGCCGACAATGGAATGACCGGTTCAGCACAAGCCTGTGGCTGGCCCGTGCCAGTCGCAGCGGTAGCCTGCTGGAAAGGTTTGTCCATTTTCTGCCGGTAGGATCCGATCCCTGGGAAATGCTGGGCAATCCGGACCTCAAACCCGAGGTCAATCACCAAATGGACCTCCAACTCCGCTGGGAGTCAGGACGAACAATCTTCCAGGTGCAAACCTTCGGCGCTGTCCTGCAGGACATGATCATGGGTATCCGGAATCCAGCCATTTCTCCCTTTGTCACATCGAGCCCGGGAGTCCGTCAATACGGCAATCTGCCCCTTGCCCTGCTCGCGGGCGGTGAAGGCCATTGGACACAGGATTGGGGGTTAGGCCTCCGGAGCGACCTGCAAATGGCCTACACGTACGGACAAGATCTGGAA
>JAGFIW010000158.1 GCA_024103195.1 Saprospiraceae bacterium
CCCCTTCGACCTCAGGATTGAAAGGGGACCATTTCGTGGGGGATTACTACGTCCGCTTTGATCAGGCCGTCAACGAAGAATACAAATCCTGGCAGTCGTCGCCGGAGGCGGAGGACATATGGAAGGAAAAGGCTTCCCGATCTCCGGACGGAACCACGGATCGTTCGGCGTTTTTCCGGGAATACAAGAACACCTGGTTCAACACGTCCAGTCAATGGGGAAGGGAAGCCAGGGATATGCTTCTGGCCTGGGAGAAAGGGGATACCGCTACCCGCCAGGTTTGGACACAAATGAACAACTGGGTCTATGAAGGATTTGAGGAGACCTATGCACGCCTCGGCGTGACCTTTGACAAAATTTATCATGAATCGGAGACGTATTTATATGGCAAGGACTTGATAAAGAAGGGATTGGATGAAGGAATATTCTACCGGAAGGAGGATGGATCTGTTTGGGTTGACCTGAGTGACACCGGTCTCGACCATAAGGTATTGTTGCGATCAGACGGCACTTCTGTTTACATCACCCAGGATATCGGGACGGCGGATGAGCGCTACAAGGACTTTGGGGCCAAGCGAATGATTTATGTCGTTGCGGATGAGCAAGACTACCATTTCAGGGTGCTTTTCGAGGTTATGAAAAAATTGAAAGCCCCGTATGCCAATGGTCTTCACCACCTTTCCTACGGTATGGTGGAGCTGCCTTCCGGACGCATGAAGTCGCGGGAAGGCACGGTGGTGGATGCCGACGATTTGATCGACGAGGTCATCGGTATTGCCCGTACGTCAGCGTTTGAAAGGGGCGAATTGGAAGAGATTACCGGGGAGGAGCAGGAGGAAATCTTCCGCAGGGTCGGCCTCGCTGCCTTGAAATTTCACATTCTCCGGGTGAATGCCAGGAAGAAGATGGTATTTGATCCGACCGAATCCGTTGACATGCAAGGCCATACCGGACCTTACGTACAGAATGCCTACGTCAGAATCCGGTCCATTTTGCGCAAAGCCGGACAACCTGATCCTGCCTTTCTCATCGAAGCGTATCATCCCGAGGAGCCGGAGCGGGAGTTGCTGCAGGTGCTGGGTGGATACAAGGACACCATCGCCTCCGCCGCCCGCCAGTATGATCCCTCTGAGGTCGCCAATTTCGCCTACGCTGCCGCCAAAGCCTTCCATCGTTTTTATCACGAATGTCCCATCATCCGTGCGGAGGACAGGCCAACCAGAGAATTTCGTCTGCGTTTGGCCGTTATTACGGCGGCCATCCTGGAGGATGCCTTCCGGCTGATTGGGATCGAAATGCCCGATCGTATGTGAAACCGGAACAGGGGCATTGGAGCGCTCCTGAAAAGAAAGGCTTGTAGCGTTACTTCGAAATATGAAAAGATCCCACCATGAGTGATTCAGCGGACAGCAGGGAAAGTGTCAATTTTCTGGAAGCCATCATCAGGGAGGATGTGGAGGCCGGTTTGCATGGCGGCCGGGTACTGACCCGTTTCCCGCCGGAACCCAACGGATATCTGCATATCGGTCACGCCAAGAGCATTGCGCTCAATTTCGGGCTTGCTGCACGCTTCGGCGGCAAGACCAACCTGAGGTTTGATGATACCAATCCGGCCAAAGAGGAGCAGGAATACGTGGATGCCATCATCCATGATGTGCGTTGGCTGGGATTTGAGCCGGCCCGGATATTGTTCACTTCGGATTACTTTGAGCAATTGTACGAATGGGCCGTTGCCCTCATCAGGTCCGGAAAAGCATATGTGGATTTCTCGACCCCGGAGGAAATGGCGGCTCAAAAGGGCACACCTACACAGGCCGGGATTCCCGGGCCGTACAGGGACACTACGCCTGAGGAAAATCTGGCGCTCTTCCATAAAATGCAGGCAGGAGCTTTCAGGGAGGGAGAATGCGTGTTGAGGGCCAGGATAGATATGGCCCATCCCAACATGCATATGCGGGATCCCATCATGTACCGGATCAAACACGCGCATCATCACCGGACCGGTGACCGGTGGCATGTGTACCCTATGTACGACTGGGCGCATGGTCAGAGCGACAGTATTGAAGAGATCACCCATTCCATCTGCACGCTGGAATTTGCCCCTCACAGGGCATTATACGACTGGTTTATCGAGCAACTGGGCATTTTCCCGTCCCGTCAATACGAGTTTGCCCGCTTCAACCTGAGTTACACAGTCATGAGCAAGCGCAAACTGCTGCAACTGGTGACCGAAGGTCATGTCAGGGGTTGGGATGATCCGCGCATGCCCACGATTTCGGCCCTGCGTCGGCGCGGTTTTACACCGGAAAGCATCGTCGATTTTGCGACCCGGATAGGGGTAACCAAGCGGGAGAACATGATCGAATTGTCCCTGTTGGAATACTGCATCCGGGAAGACCTCAACCGCCGGGCTTTGCGTCGTTTTGCCGTTCTGGATCCGCTGAGGGTTATCATTTCCAATTACGAAGAGGGTAGGGAAGAATGGTTGGAATCCGAGAACAACCCCGAAGACACCGATGCCGGCCATAGGTTGCTTCCCTTCGGACGCGAACTGTTTATTGAGCAGGAAGATTTCATGGAAGACCCACCGTCCAAATACTTCCGGTTGAGTCCCGGTGGGATGGTGCGTCTCAAGTCGGCCTACATCATCCGATGTGATGGTGTTGACCGGGACGCGGAGGGCAAAGTGACAGCCCTGCGTTGCACGTATTTTCCGGAAAGCCGGAGTGGGCAGGACACCAGCGGCCTGAAGCCCAAGGGCGTCATACACTGGTTGAGTGTGCCCCATTCCCGGGTGGCGGAAGTGAGGTTGTACGATCGCTTGTTCACGGTGGAAGACCCATCTGCCGAGTCCGATTTTCGGCAGGTCCTTCATCCGGAGTCACTGGTTATCAAGCCCGATGCGCGTATAGAACCTGCCTTGGCGGATACGCGGGCAGGCGACAAGTTCCAGTTTACACGGCTCGGGTATTTCTGCACCGATCCGGATTCAACCCTTGAAAAGCCGGTATTCAACCGGACGGTCACCCTCAAGGATACCTGGGCCAAAGTGGCTGATCGTTAAGCCTGTGGGCGATGAAAAAGTCCGGCTTATCTTTATGCCGATGAACGACGGACGTATCATTCTCGACAGCAAGCCCTTCGGCATGGTGCTGGACCGCCTTTGTTGCGAGTTGATCGAGAATTATGACCGTTTCGAAGAGACTTGTCTGATCGGCATTCAACCGCGAGGCACCTTTTTAGCTGATCGCCTGTATGCCCGGTTGGATGATTGGAATGCCCGGGGTGAATTGCAATATGGCAAGTTGGACATCACTTTTTACCGGGACGATTTCCACCTCCGCGAAGCCCCGTTGATTGCTTCGGAGACCGAACTTGATTTCCCCGTTGAAGGTCGGCATATCATTCTGGTGGACGATGTGCTGTACACCGGTCGAACGGTACATGCGGCCATGACGGCCCTTGGTGATTTTGGTCGACCGGCTACGGTGGCGTTGCTTACGCTGGTTGACCGTCGTTTCAATCGTCATTTGCCCATTCGGGCAGACCACGTGGGCATACGGGTGGATGCCGTGGATGAAGCTTATGTCAGGGTTCGCTGGCGCGATCACGACGGAGAAGACCAGGTATTGATTTTCGGCCAAAAAGAAAAAAGACAGGCATGAGTGGAAATCCGCGATTGAGTCAGGCCCATCTCCTGGGCATTCGCCCCTTGAACGCGTCGGACATCGAACTCATCTTTTCCACGGCCGAACAATTCAAGGAAGTCCTCAATCGTCCGATCAAGAAAGTGCCTTCCCTGCGGGATATCACCGTAGTAAATCTGTTTTTCGAAAACTCGACCCGCACCCGCATATCCTTCGAGCTCGCGGAAAAGAGGCTTTCGGCGGATGTGATCAACTTTTCGGCATCGGCCTCCTCGGTCAACAAAGGGGAAACCCTGATTGATACCGTCAATAACATCCTGTCGATGAAGGTCGACATGGTCGTAATGAGGCATCCCGCTCCCGGTGCCGCCGATCTCCTGGCCCGCAAAGTCAGGGCTACCATCATCAATGCCGGTGACGGGACCCATGAACACCCCACGCAAGCCCTTCTGGATGCTTTTTCCATGCGGGAGCGGCTAGGTGATCTGAGAGGCCGGAAAGTGGCCATTATCGGCGATATCCTTCACTCGCGCGTGGCGCTCAGCAACATCCTCTGTTTGCAGCTCCTTGGTGCCCAGGTAAGGGTTTGCGGTCCACCAACCCTCATCCCCAAATGGATTGGCGCCCTGGGCGCCGAGGTTTCCTATGATGTGCGAGAAACCCTTCGGTGGGCGGATGTGGCCAATGTCCTTCGGATCCAAATGGAACGCCAGGACCTGCGATATTTCCCTTCCTTGCGGGAATACGCCATGTATTTCGGGATCAACAAGCCCATGCTCGATGAACTCGACCGCCCGATCCTCATCATGCACCCGGGACCCATCAACCGCGGGGTGGAACTCACCAGCGATGTGGTTGATTCCGGCCATTCCATTATCCTGGATCAGGTGGAAAACGGGGTGGCTATCCGGATGGCCGTGCTCTACCTGCTCGCACCCCGTGACCGTATGAATCCTTCCTGACGGCCATTCGGGAATTGACCCTTTCCGTAAAACATAATTCCTTCACCCGCGTTTTTCCCCTCGGAACTCCCATGCCGTCACCATGAAAATCTACGTCATGTCCCTCCGTTCCCTTTTCCTTCCCTTCCTGTTTATCCTTCCGTCCCTCTTGCCAGCCCAAAAGGGTTATCACATCCGGGTGGATGTCAAGAATTACCCGCAGGACACGTTGTTTCTGGGGTTTTATTACGGCGACAAGCAATATCTGAAGGATACGGCCTTTCTCGAGAAGGGTAAATTCGTCTTCAAGAAGGATGAACCCCTCCCTCCCGGTACCTATTTGCTGATCCTTCGGCCCGACAACACCTTTGTCCAGATCCATGTGAATCCCGGTCGACAGGATCTCGACATCCGCTTTGATGCCATTGATCCCATCAACACCATTGAAATAAAGGGCGATAAGGACAACACGGCCTTCTACACCTATATCCGGTACCTGAACGAGATGAGGCCCCAGGCGGACTCCTTGCGAAAGTCGCTGGAAGCAGAAGGTATTGGTGAAGCGGACAAGGCGCGCATCGAAGAGGAATTGAAAAACATGAATGATGAGGTAAGGCACTTTCAGCAAAAGCTGATCGATGACAACAAGGGCACCCAAACGGCCATGATGATTGCCACTTTCATGGAAAAATCAATCCCTGAATTCAAGGAGATTGAAGATGAAAAGGAAAGGCAGCGGCTCCAATACCTCTATTTCATGGAGCATTACTTTGACGGCTTGGATCTATCGGATGAGCGGTTGATCCGGACCAATTTTGCCTTCAACAAAATCCACGATTACGTCAACAAGCATACCGTCCAGATTCCGGATTCGATCAATGTGGCCATCGACAAGGTGATGAAAGCGCTGGAAAACAATGAAGACGCGTATAAATTCTTTTTGGTCCACTTCGTGAATTTCTATGCCAAGTCGAACATCATTGGGATGGATGCGGTGTATGTCCATCTGGTGGATGAATATTACAGCAAAGGAATGGCTCCCTGGGTAGAGGAGGAACAACTGGAAAAAATGCGCAAGAATGCCGAGTCCCTTCGTCCCATCCTGATAGGGCGTATCGCTCCGGATATCCGGATGCAGCGCCGGGACGGCAGCCGCATCGCCTTGCACGAGATCCAGTCGCCTTACACCGTTTTGATTTTCTGGGCACCTGATTGCGGACACTGCCAAAAGTCCATGCCCAAGGTTGTTGAATTCTACAACAAGTTCAAAGACAAAGGCGTGGAGATTTTTTCCGTCTGCACGAAGTTGACGGACAAAGTGGAGGATTGTTGGAAAATGGTGGACGAAAAGGGTTTGGACAGCCTTCTCAACGTGGTGGATCCTTATCACCTTTCCCGCTTTAGTGTCCTGTATGATGTAAGGACTACACCCCAGGTGTTTATTCTGGACGCCAAAAAGGAAATCATTCTGAAGCGCATCGCTACCGAACAGTTGGAAGAGGTCATGGAGGACCTTATGGAACGGGACAAGGCGATCAGGGAGCAGCTCAAATAGCCATTTCCTTTTTCAAATACACCGGCTGCCGTATTTTGGGCAGGTGTTGGGAAAGGCGCATCAGATTCTCCGGAAATATTGGAATTATCAGGATTTCAGGCCTGGTCAGGAGCCGGTCATACAATCGGTCATGGAGGGCCGGGATACCCTGGCGCTTTTGCCTACCGGGGCGGGCAAGTCTTTGTGCTACCAGGTGCCGGCCCTGGCCTGTGAGGGGATGACCCTGGTCGTGTCGCCACTGATCGCATTGATGAAGGACCAGGTGGACCATTTGCGCCAATGCGGGGTGCAGGCTGAAGCCATCTATTCCGGTATGGACCACCGGGACATTGACCGTATCCTGGACAATGCGGTCCTGGGTGGCGTCAAGTTGCTTTACTTTTCCCCGGAGCGATTGCAAACCGACCTTGCGGAAGCCAGGATCCGGCGCATGCAGGTCAATTTGATAGCGGTTGATGAGGCCCATTGCATATCGCAGTGGGGGTATGATTTTCGACCGGCCTACCTCGGCATTGCCCGGTTGAGGGAATGGCATCCCGATGTCCCCGTATTGGCGTTGACGGCTACCGCCATTCCCGAGGTCGTCCAGGACATCCAGGAAAAACTGGCATTTCGGGGCGGCAGGGTCATCCGGACTACTTTCCTGAGACCCAACCTCGGATTCATGGTGGAAGACAGGTCGGATAAAGAACGCGCCATGGAAGAAGCGATCCGGGAATGTGGCGGTTGTGCTATTGTCTATGTTCGAAGCCGCCGCAAGACCGAGGAATATGCCAGATACCTGTGCGATCGGGGCATTCAGGCCGAAGCGTTCCACGCCGGTCTGCCTCCCGAACTCAGGTCTGCCCGTCAGGAAGGGTGGCAGTCAGGACGATTCCCGGTAATGATAGCGACCAACGCGTTTGGAATGGGTATTGACAAACCGGATGTACGACTGGTGGCACATATGGATCTGCCCGACAGTCTTGAAGCCTATTATCAGGAGGCCGGTCGTGCCGGCCGGGACGGGAAGCCTTCCGTTGCCCTTTTGTTGGCCGGTGCCGCAGATATGAATCGCCTTCAGCAGCAATTCGAAGTTCAATTCCCGGCCTTGACCCAGGTTCGCCAGGTGTACCGCGCCCTGGGCAGTGCCCTTCAGGTCCCTTACGGGTCGGGGGAAGGAGAATCCTACGATCTGGATGTACAGACCTTCAGTCGCCAATTCCAAATTCCGGCGCACACGGTGCTGGCATCCTTGCGGATTCTCGAAGAAGCGGGATGGATCAATGTCTCTGAAAGCGTGTACCGACCGGCAACGGTATGGATCCGGTCCTCTCCTCAGGTGCTCCATCGCACCGGCCAGCCGGGTTCGGCTTCGGAAGAACTTCTGACCGCTTTGCAACGCACTTACCAGGGAATACATCAAATGCCGGTACCGGTTCGCGAACAGGATCTGGCCAGATTGACGGGCCGCCAATACCAGGAGATTGTCCGCCTTTTGACCCATCTCGATCAGACGGGAATCCTCCGATATGTGCCACGCAAAGACAAGCCTCAACTGACTTTCCGGACGGCCAGGATGGATGCCGATAATCTGACTTTTGATCTGGCTCTTCTCGATTTCCGCAAGGAACGTGCTCGCGAGAGGATCCGGGCCATCCGACGGTATATGGAAGCGCAGGTCTGCCGTCAGCATGTCTTCATGGCTTACTTTGGCGAGGAGCCGGGAGGCCCTTGCGGACGTTGCGACCGATGCCTGGCGGCCGATGCCGTCGGTCAGGAGCGGGGCATGAAAAGGAAAGCCCTGGTCGCCCGTCTGGACCAGTTGTTTCGTCAAGGGTCCGGGCTTGATACAACCCGATTGCGACAGCATTTTACCCATGAAGAATGGCCGATGGTCCGTGACATCCTGCAAGCCTGGAGTGACGAGGGCATGATCCGGGAAAGCAAAGGCCAAATCCTTTATGCCGGATGAGGCGGATCATTCTGGCCGTGACCAACGATCTGGTCCATGACCGGCGCATGCACAGGATCGCCGATGCGTTGACCCGGCATGGTAATGAAGTTACTTTAGTAGGAAGGGCATATGCCGATTCCCCCCCTTTGTTGCCTGCCCGATTCAGGCAGGTGAGGATGAATCACAGATTCCGGAAAGGCAAGTTGTTTTACATCGAATACCAATGCCGCCTGCTTTGGTTTCTCATTCGGCACCGAGGAGATGTGCTGTGTGCGGTTGACCTGGATTCTCTTATTCCTGTGATCCTTGCGGGAAGGGTGCAGGGATGCCTAAAAGTGTACGACGCTCATGAGTATTACACGGAGACGCCTGAATTGCATGGGCGTCCGGTCGCTAAATGGATATGGGATCTGGTAGCGCGATGGGGCATACCCCGAATGGACCTGTGTTATACGGTTGGGCCAGCTCTGGCCAGGGAACTGGAAGCCAGATACCATAAACCGTTTGGGGTGGTGCGCAATGTGCCAATGGCCACTCCGGAGGGTATGGCGATACCCCGGGCTGATAGCAAAATCCTGTGGTATCACGGTGCCCTCAATGCCGGCCGCGGGCTTGAAGCATTGCTGGAAACCATGGTTTTGTTGCCGGATTACCGGTTATGGATAGCCGGCGAAGGAGACCTCTCGCAGGTTTTGCGGGACAAAGCCCGGGATATGCAACTCCTTGACCGGGTTACTTTTCTGGGATGGGTAAAACCGGATGACCTCTGGGCCCTCATGGTTCAGGCTTCCGTGGCCGTCAACCTGCTTGAGGCCACCAGCAAAAGCTACTATTATTCTCTGGCCAACAAAGCCTTTGATTACATCCATGCCCTGCTCCCGGCCATCCACATGGATTTTCCCGAATACCGGGCTTTGCTTGGTGAAGGAAACCCGGGAATGCTGATTTCGGCAATCCAACCGGAGATAATCCGCGAGGCAGTGCTTTCCATAAGCCAGGAAGAAGCGTACAACGAATGCCAGCGTCAACTGGATTTGCTCCGCCACCGGTTCAAATGGGCATCTGAGGAGGGGGCGTTGATCCGGTTATATGAGGAATTGAAATCTCCGGAGTGGCAATAAAACCCACCATTCCCCGCAGTACTTCCTTGCGGATCTCCTTTTCGATTTTTCGGTCAGCGACACTGAGATCGTATTGGATCTTGAGATGAAGATGCTCTTTGTAGATATGCAATACCTTGAGCTTGAGGGAATCCGGATCGACGTAGGCCGGATAGCGCAAAAGGATATGGCGGATGTGGTTTTCCCACTTTTCGAGTGACCGTACATGTTCCAGCTTGACCTCGTAATCCATGATGGTGCGGCGCACCGCCCTCCGTGAATAATTGGTTATTTCGTGCATGATGAACTTGTGGTTGGGGAGGTAAATCAGATCGTCATCATCATTGAGCATGGCCGTCTTGTTGATGCCGATATGGACGATTTTACCGGTATGTTCGCCGATTTTGATGTAATCATCAATGACGACATCACGGGAAAAGGCGATGAACATTCCACTGACGATATCCATGATGTAATCCCTGGAAATGATGGCGATGGCCGCAGCAACGATGGAAAGGGAAGTGAAAAGTTCCTTAGGGTTGAGACCGAAATAGGCCGTAATGGTGACCACGCTGCTCCCCAGGACCAGGAGCAGATACATGTTGTTGAGTCCGAGGGTGATGTTGTCGTGTTGGTGGGAAGCCAGCCCTATGCGTCTGCGATAGAAATATTTCAGGAGATCATTGAGGATGTCCACGGCGATGATGAAGGACACGAATTTGATGGTGATGATCGTGACCGAATAATAGACCTGGAGGTACTCGAAGAGCAAATAACGGATGCTCAGCAAATAGAGCAGGACAAGCACAAAAACTGCTTTGGAAGCAATGGCGAGTATCCGGGACCGGAAAGAAAACATGCGGAGGAAGGGATTGAGGGTGTTGGGTCAAACCGGTGCGTCTACCAGGGCCAAGGGTCTGACCCATATGGCCCCGGCCAGCACAGGTAGCGGTATGCACAGTAACGAAAAAGGAATGCCGGTTGGTACGCGACTCAGGTCGGACATGCCTTCAAGGAGGACTTTGCCACTGGCGAGCACCGCTTTATGGGCGGGATATGGGTTTTCGTCAGGGGAAGGGGTGTCTATACCAATCCCTTTGAGGGTGCTGGCCGCCAGCCAGGCGATAAGATCCGGAGTCCAGACCGGGTGCCCGGAAAAGTATCCGTTTGGACCGGCGATGTGGTCCCATCCGGTTTCGATGAGCAGGAATGCCGTATCGGGTGGGGGAGGGCATGCTTCCAGGTGGGCCAAATCAGGGTTCGTGTCGTGGGGAATCCTGATTTTCCAGGCAGACCCTCCCCAATAGGAGGAATCCAGATCGATGATCAAGGCCCCCTCATCCACAAAATGCCCGGGTGCATCCATGTGGGTTCCGGTATGGAAGGTGCCGCTCCACTGCTCCAACTGGTAGCCATCTTCCGGTACGCGGGCTATCGAAGTGATCTGGAGCGGAGGGTCGCCCGGGTAGGAAGGCGTTTCATCAGTTATTGGCCGGGAAAGATCGATGACTTTCTTTTCGGCAAAGAGTGACAGCATGACCGAAGATAAAAAAAAGGGCAACCCCGGTGGAGTTGCCCTTTCGTTGAGCCGATGGAGCGAAAAATTACTGCTTCGGCATGAACTCGGCTACCAGGTTCTGGTAGTCAGCCTGCTGGGCAGCAAGGGCGCTCTTGGCTTGTTCAAACTGCTCCTTCCAGGTGGTGAGCTTGGAGGTGGCATCGGTAACCATGGCGGTCAGCTCGGCTACTTTGGCGGGAACGTCACCTTCCAGCTTGCCGTTGGCAAGACCTTCTTTCAGGGCGTTGACTTCAGCAGCTTTTTCGGTCCAGCCAGTCACGAAGTTGGCCACTTCGGCGCTGATGGAACCCATGGAGGTGCCGGCGCTCTGCAGGGCAGCATAACCTTGCGTGATGGCGTCTTTCTTGGCGGCATCCTTTACCTTTGCAAGTACGTCTTCGGAAACCTGCATTCCGGCAACCGACTGTTGGAAGTTGGCCTGTTCCGTTTGCAGCATACCTGCAAATTCGGTGACAGAGGCTGTAGCTTCGTCCCACTGGGTCGAAAGCGTTTCAATGCTGGCACGGTGCTTCTCAACGCTGTTACAGGCGCTCAGGAGCAGGAGGGGGAGGGCGAGGACAAACAATTGTTTCATGATCAATGAATGGTTTTGTGTAACAAAGGTATTGGGACCTAACGGTCTGCGTATCCCCAGGATATCAAACGTTTTGTTAACCGCCCTGACCCGGGTGCTTCCTTTGCTGGCCGTCCATGTATTGAGCACAGTCATACAGCCGGTTTGGGCGCAACCTGTCTTTACACGAGCGGATTCCCT
>JAGFIW010000162.1 GCA_024103195.1 Saprospiraceae bacterium
CTCCAGATCACGCGTTTGTCCAATGTAGTATTTATCGTGGACCTCCGAATAAAGAATATATACCGTTGGTTTATCCATATGAAAAAGGGTCCCGTGCTTCAGCACAGGACCCCTGGCGCCTCAGGTAGGACTCGAACCTACGACCTACGGATTAACAGTCCGCCGCTCTAACCGGCTGAGCTACTGAGGCGTATCGGCTAAAGCGATGCAAAGGTAGGCAAACCGCCGATATGGGACAAGTACATGGGAGAAAATTTTGATGTCTACCCGCCCATGAACATTCCCCTCCCGTCCATTGGCCCGAAAACCCCATCTTTGGCCCGAAAACCCGCAACATGGCACTATTGGTAGTGGGCACGGTCGCCTTCGACACCATCGAGACGCCCTACGGCAAAGCAGACCGGGTCATAGGAGGCGCCGCCACCTATATCTCCCTCGCCGCTTCCTACTTTACCGACCCCGTCCGCATCGTCTCCGTCATCGGTGACGACTTCCCGGAAGAAACCCTCGCCGACAGGCGCACCCGAGGCATTGACCTCGAAGGTTTGCAGGTCCGCCAGGGCGCAAAGTCCTTTTTCTGGTCCGGGCGCTACCACAATGACCTCAACACCCGGGACACCCTGACCACCGACCTGAACGTCCTCGCCGATTTCGATCCCGTACTCCCCGCCGCCTACCAGGAGGCCGACTATGTCATGCTGGGCAACCTGACACCCGCCGTCCAGACCCGTGTCCTGGATCAGCTCACGCGGCCGCCTCGCCTCATCGCCATGGACACCATGAACTACTGGATGGAACACAGCCTGGGCGAGCTCCTCGACGTCATCGCCCGGGTCGACCTGCTGACGGTCAACGACGAAGAGGCGCGACAACTCACCGGCGAGTACAGTCTGGTGCGGGCTGCCGGCCGAATCCTCTCCATGGGACCCCACTACCTCGTCATCAAAAAAGGCGAACACGGCGCCCTGCTTTTCATGAAGGAAAAGAACAGCGAAGAGCTCCACATCTTTTACGCCCCGGCCATGCCTCTGCTGGACGTTTTTGACCCTACCGGCGCCGGTGACACCTTCGCCGGAGGCATGATGGGTTATCTCGCTCACTCCGGCGACCTCGGCTTCGAAAACATGAAGCGGGCCCTCATCTACGGCTCGGCCATGGCATCCTTCTGCGTCGAAAAATTTTCGGTCGCCCGCCTCCTCGACCTGGATGCCGACCAAATACTGGCACGTATCGCCCAATTCCGTAAGCTGGTCCACATAGAAGGCTGAGATCCGGCCTTCGCACACCACTCAGCCCTTGTTGGCCAGTTGGCCGCAGGCCGCGTCAATGTCCTTGCCTCTGCTGCGGCGTACCGTTACCGTCACGCCCAAACGGCTGAGCTCGGCGACAAAGGCATCCAGCCGTTTTTCGTCCGAACGGATCATGTCCACCCCTTCGACCGGATTGTACTCGATGATGTTCACCCGGACAGGAAACCGCCGCGTCAACGCCGCCAGCTTCCGGGCGTCTTCCGGGTGATCATTGAACTGCTGAAAGGCGATGTACTCATAGGTGATCCGGTTGCCGGTTGCCCGGTAAAACATCTCCAGGGCGTCCATCAGGACGGCCAGGTTGTTTTGCTCATTAATGGGCATGACCGTATTGCGCTTGGCGTCGTCAGCGGCGTGCAGGCTGAGCGCGAGATTGACCCGGGGATTGTCGTCCGCCAGCTTGCGGATCATTTTGGCGATTCCGGCTGTACTCAGCGTAATGCGCTTGGGGCTGAATCCCATGCCGTCCGGGGCCGTCAACCGCTCTATACTGGCCATGACCGGTGCATAAGCCAGAAGTGGTTCGCCCATGCCCATATAAACGATGTTGGTCAACGGACGACCATAGGTAGCCAGGCAACGTTCGTTGACCATACGCACCTGATCCACGATTTCAGCGGCCTCGAGATTGCGCACGCGCTTCATTTGGCCTGTGGCACAAAAGGAGCAGGTCAGGCTGCACCCTACCTGGCAGGAGACACAAACCGTGTAGCGCTCCTCCTCGGGGACGGGAATGAGGACCGCTTCGATGCGGTGCCCGTCGTGCAGGGCAAAGCGCCTTTTGACGGTACCGTCGGTACTGACCTGCTCAATGTCCGGGCGGATGGGGTAAAAATGAAAATGGCGGGCCAGGTTTTCGCGAAGGGATAGAGGCAAATTGCTCATTGCCGCAAAATCCGTCGCCCCCTTTTGCCAGATCCACTGCCACACCTGGCCGGCCCGAAATGATTTTTCTCCCTGGTCACGGAAAAAGGTGTCCAGGTCCTCCCGGCGGAGTTGGCGTATGTCCAGTGATGCAGCCGGTGCGATCATGATGTGCTCCTAACGCGGCAGACGCCGGCGCAGTTCCCGGGGAGGCGGATCAGGCGAGGGTCTGCTTGACTTCGATGATCTCGTACACCTCGATGTTGTCGCCGACTTTGATGTCGTTGAAATTCTTGATGGCGACCCCGCATTCCATGCCGTTTTTCACCTCCTTGACGTCTTCCTTGAAGCGCTTGAGCGATGCCAGTTCGCCCACTGCCCCCTCCTTGGTGGGGAAGACGACAATCCCGTCCCGGATGACGCGGATGTGGCTGTTGCGCAGGACGCGACCTTCCGAGACGTAACATCCGGCGATGGTACCCACTTTGCTGATCTTGTACACTTCGCGGACGTCGAGCTGGCCGAGGATCTTTTCTTCCTTGGTGGGTTCGAGCATGCCTTCCATGGCCATTTTGATCTCCTCGATGGCCTCGTAGATGATGGAATACAGCTTGATCTCCACACCTTCTTTTTCCGCCAACTTGCGGGCGCCCTGGGAAGGACGCACCTGGAAGCCGATGATGATGGCGTCGGATGCCGAGGCGAGCAGGACATCCGATTCAATGATCTGGCCGACGGCCTTGTGGATGATGTTGATCTGAATGGTCTCGACCGACAGTTTGAGCAAGGCATCGGAAAGGGCCTCGATGGAACCGTCGAAATCGCCTTTGACAATCAGGTTGAGCTCCTTGAAGGTACCCAGTGCGAGGCGGCGTCCGATCTCGTCCAGACTGATGCGTTTGCTGGCCCGGTTGGACTGTTCGCGCGAGATCTGTGCCCGTTTGGCAGCGATCTGGCGGGCGTCCGATTCGTCTTCCATCACCTTGAAGATCTCCCCGGCTTGTGGGGCTCCGGTGAGGCCCAACACAGCGACTGGCGAGGAGGGCCCGGCTTCGGTGACTTTTTTGCCCCGCTCGTTGAACATGGCTTTGACACGACCCGAATACTCACCCGCGACCATAACGTCACCCACATGCATGGTCCCGTTCTGGACCAGCATCTTGGTGACATAGCCACGCCCTTTGTCGAGCGAAGCTTCCAGGACGGTGCCGGTGGCCAAACGATTCGGATTGGCCTGGAGGTCGAGGATCTCCGCTTCCAACAGGATTTTCTCGAGGAGCTTGTCCACATTCAAACCGTGTTTGGCCGAGATGTCCTGGCTTTGGTATTTGCCTCCCCATTCCTCCACCAGGAGGTTCATGTTGGCCAGGGCCTCCTTGATCTTTTCGGGGTTGGCGTCCGGCTTGTCCACCTTGTTAATTGCAAAGACGAGGGGTACATTGGCGGCCTGGGCGTGGCTGATAGCTTCCCGGGTCTGGGGCATGATGTTGTCGTCGGCCGCAATGACGATGACCGCCACGTCGGTGACTTTGGCACCCCGGGCCCGCATGGCCGTGAACGCTTCGTGACCGGGTGTATCGAGGAAGGTGATTTTCTTTTGTTCGGGGCCGACGGTTACTTCATAAGCGCCGATGTGCTGCGTGATACCCCCGGCTTCGCCGGCGACCACATTGGCGCTACGGATATAGTCGAGCAAGGAAGTTTTACCGTGGTCCACGTGACCCATGACGGTCACGATAGGAGCCCTGGGGGTCAGATCGGCGGCATCATCTTCCTCCTCCTCGATGTCGATGAGCTGATCCTCCGCGCTGATGAATTCCACCTCGCGGCCGAATTCATTGGCCACGAATTCGATGATCTCGGCATCGAGACGCTGGTTGATGGAAACAATCACCCCGAGATTGAAGCAGGTGGTGATGACTTCGGTCGGCGAGACATCCAGCAGGCCGGCCAACTCCGAAACGGAGATGAATTCGGTGACCTGGAGATTTCCGTCCATGCCTTCCATCTGGGCCAATTCGGCCTTCTCGCGATGGAAGTCGCGCTTGTCGCGGCGCATTTTCTGGCGCTTGCGCTTGCCACCGCCGCCCAGCCGGGCCATGGTGGCCTTGATCTTGTCCTCGATCTCTTTTTTGGAGACCTCTTTGGGTTCATTGGGGCGCTTGCCGCGCGCCACGCCACCCCCGGCGCCGCCAACCCCGGGTGCACCGCGGTTTTCACTGAAGGTGACCGTCTTGCGCTTGCGCTTCTTCTTCTGATCGGCATCGGAGGAAGCGACCGGCTGACCGGCGGGCGCGTCCTCTTTCTTTTTCTTGGGCTTGGCGAATTTGTCGGTATCGATTTTGCCCATGATCTTGAGGCCGCGCAATTGCTGGGCCTCGGCCTTGATCACCTCCGACTCCTCCGGGGCGGCCGCTGCGGCAGGTTCGGCCGGCTGATCGGCCCCGGTTTCCGGGGCAGCCGATTCGGCAGGTTCCTCCTCGGGGGCAGCCGGCTCAGCCGGAGGTGCGGACTTCTTGTCGATGTCGATCTTGCCGACCACTTTCAATTTGGCTTCATGCCGGATCCTGTACACCTCCTCTCCGGCCTCCGGGACGGATTCTTCCTGGGCGGGAGGGGTTGCAGGTGCGGCAGGAGCAGGGCGGGAAGGGGCGGGCTTTTCGGCAACCGGCTCGGGCTTGGCAGGACCGCGATGGCCCAACACCAACTGATCCGCCTGCTCCTTGATGTCCATGGATTTCTTGAACTCCCGCATCAACTCCTCGTACATTTCGTCCGAGATTTTGGCGGTGGGTTTGTTCTCCACTTCAAAGCCGGCCTTCAGCAGGTGCTCCACCACGGTAGAGGTCCCTACATTAAACTCCTTGGCAACTTTTACGAGCCGTTTCTCCATTTAGTCATTTTGGTCCGGATCTCCGCAGAGCCGGACATTTCATCGCGCAAAGGTACAAGGAATTTGCGTTCCCCGGCCTGGCGCCTTATTCAGCACTACCGGCCTCATCGCTCTCCTCCTCGAACTCGGCGGCCAGGATGCGGAGCACCTCATTCACGGTTTCCTCCTCGAGATCTGTCCGGCGGACCAACTCCTCGGCATCCAGAGCGAGCACGCTGCGGGCGGTATCGCATCCGATGGCCTTCAGGGCATCAATAACCCAGGATTCCAGTTCGTCGGCGAATTCGTCGAGATCCACGTCTTCCACCTCGTAATTGACATTGTTCCGGTAAACGTCAATCTCGAATCCGGTCAGCTTGGAGGCCAGTTTGATATTGGCACCCCCCCGTCCGATGGCCAGGGAAACCTGGTCGGGATCGAGATAGACCGACGCCCGCTTTTTGTCCATGTCCAACTGGATGGTGCCGACCTTGGCCGGGGTCAATGCCCGCTGGATGTACAGGGAAGTGTTGTTGGTATAATTGATGATGTCGATGTTCTCGTTGCGGAGTTCGCGGACGATACCGTGGATCCGCGACCCTTTCATGCCCACACAGGCACCGACCGGGTCGATGCGGTCGTCATAGGATTCGACCGCCACCTTGGCGCGCTCACCGGGCAGACGCACGATGTTGCGAATGGTGATCAGACCGTCCTCGATCTCGGGTACTTCCTGCTCCATCAGTTTTTCGAGGAACATGTTGTCGGTCCGGGACAAAATGATGACCGGGTTGTTGTTGTGTAATTCCACCTTTTTGATCACGGCCCGGACCATGTCGCCTTTGCGGAAGAAATCCCCGCGGATCATCTCGGTGCGGGGCAGCACGAGTTCGTGGTTGGTGGCGTCGTCGACCACCAGGATGTCGCGCTTCATGATTTGGCTGACTTCACCTACCACCAGGTCGCCCACGCGATCGCTGTAACGCCGGTACACCTCATCCTTCTCCAGTTCCATGATCCGCGAAATCAGGGTCTGGCGCGCCGCCATGATGGCCCGGCGGCCGAAATCCTCCAATTCGAGCTGCTCGTAACACTCCTCCCCGACCTCGTAGTCGCTGTCGATGGCGAGGGCTTCGGAAACGGAAATCTGCTTTTGCTCGTCCGTCACTTCCCCGTCGGGTACGATTTCCCGTACCCGCCACAGCTCCAGGTCCCCTTTGGTGGTGTTGACGATCACGTCAAAATTCTCGTCGGATCCGTATTTCTTGCGGATGAGCGTGCGGAACACGTCTTCGAGTACCCGCACCATGGTAGGACGGTCAATATTTTTCCCTTCCTTGAATTCCGAAAAGCTTTCTACGAGTTTCATGATATGCGATTACCAATCGGTTATTTAAATGCGATTTTGACAACGGCCTGCCGGATATCCGCAAAAGGGATCTCCTCCAGGACGGTTTGCTTTTGGCGCCCTCTGCCGGAGGTGGTCTCCAGGCTGATGCCATCCGTGCCTGCGGAAGCCAGGCGGCCCTCCTTTTCCGTTCCGTCCCCCAGGGTGACCCTCAGTATCCGGCCCACGTGTTTGGGATACTGTCTTGGCAATTCCAGAGGCCGTGTGGCGCCGGGCGAAGAGACCTCCAACCCGTAAGAAAGTCCGATCAGACCTTCCAGATCGAGCCGCTCCTCGACATAACGGCTGATCGTCCGGCACACTTCAAGGCCTATGCCCTCGTCGCCGTCCAGGAAAATCTCCACCTTGTTGCCGGGGAGCACCTGGACCTGCAAAAGGAAATAAGCCCGGAATTCGGGTTCCTTCAGTTTTTCCTCCACCCAGTGGCGTATGATCCCGGCAGGCTCCATGATGAAAAAACAAGAGGGAACCTTCCGGTTCCCTCCTCCAATCGTTTGCTGGGGCAAAGATACGTCAATTTTGACAATTCCGCTCCCGGATCTCCATCTGTCTGCATTTTGTGCCCCGGCGGGTGCATCCCTGTCCAAGGTGGTACTTTTGCCAGCGCAATCCTCTCTCCATGCGCATCGCCCTCGCCCAGCTCAATTACCACATCGGGGATTTTGACGGCAATCTCGCCCGGATGGAAGCAGCCATACGCGAAGCCATCCGGATGAAAGCCGATCTCGTCTGCCTGGCCGAGTTGGCGGTTTGTGGCTATCCGCCCCAGGATTTTCTGGAGTTCGGCGATTTCATCCGGAGATGCGAAGCCGCCGTGGAGACCCTCAAATCCCTTTCCCGGGAAATTGCCATCGCCGTCGGAGCGCCGGTGGTCAACCCCGTGCCGGAAGGCAAAGACCTTTTCAACGCCGCCCTTTTTCTGGCGGAAGGTCAAGTCAGGCACGTGCACCACAAGGCCCTGCTGCCCACCTACGACATCTTTGACGAATACCGGTATTTCGAACCGGGTTCCGGCTTCCGCGTGGTCGAATGGAAGGGGACCCGCATCGCCCTGACCGTCTGTGAGGATATCTGGAACGTGGGCAATGAAAACCCCCTGTACACCCGTTGCCCCATCGACGAAATGATGGCGGGCAGGCCCGACCTGATCATCAATCTGTCGGCCTCCCCTTTTTCCCATGCCCAGTCGGCGGAAAGGAGACAGGTACTTCGCGCCAATGCCCTCCGTTACGGCCTGCCGCTTTTCTATGTCAACCATGTCGGCGCCCAGACCGAACTCATCTTCGACGGCGGCTCGACCGTGATGAAACCCGATGGGACGGTATATGCCGAAATGATCTCATTCGGTGAGGAGATCCGTGTGTTCGACCTCGGGGAGGTCATCCGGAATCCGGGAGAAGGCCCCCGCACGCAGGACAAAATCACTTCCATCCACGATGCCCTCGTCCTGGGCTTGCGGGACTATTTCCGCAAGCTGGGATTGTCCCGGGCTGTCCTTGGCCTATCGGGAGGTATCGACTCGGCCGTCACTGCAGCGCTGGCCGTGCGGGCACTCGGACCCGACTCGGTCACCGGGCTCCTGATGCCTTCGCGGTATTCG
The DNA here is from genome assembly GCA_024103195.1 of Saprospiraceae bacterium. Taxonomy (GTDB): domain Bacteria; phylum Bacteroidota; class Bacteroidia; order Chitinophagales; family Saprospiraceae; genus JAGNXB01. The sequence goes on from JAGFIW010000162.1 coordinate 8,055, forward strand.
AGCGGCCATTCGGTGGAGGACGCCCGGCAATTGGCCCAAAACCTGGGCATGCCTTACCAGGTGGTCCCGATCGAATCGCCCTTTGCCGCGGTCCTGCAAGCCGTGGCGCCTGTTTTCGGCGACCTTCCCTTTGATGTGACCGAAGAAAACATACAGGCCCGGCTCCGGGGTATGATACTTATGGCCTGGGCCAACAAATTCGGCGCGATCCTGCTCAACACCACCAACAAAAGCGAAATGGCCGTCGGTTACGGTACCTTGTACGGCGACCTGTGCGGCGGATTGTCCGTCCTGGGGGACGTGTACAAAACGGAGGTCTATGACCTCGCGGCCCACATCAACCGGGACGGGCTGCTGATCCCGCCAAATTCCATCCAAAAACCACCTTCCGCCGAACTGCGGCATCACCAAAAGGACACCGACAGCCTGCCGCCCTATGACGAACTCGACCCCGTCCTGCGCCTCTATATCGAGGAACGGCAAGGCCCGAGGGAGCTGATCGCCGCCGGCTTTGACGAGGCCCTGGTCAACCGGATCCTGCGCCTGGTGAATACCAATGAATTCAAGCGCTACCAAACCGCTCCCGTATTGCGGGTGTCACCCAAAGCGTTCGGAATGGGACGTCGCATGCCCATCGTGGCCCGGTATCTGTCCTGAGCGATCGGGCCGGTTGATTTTGCCCTATCTTTGCGCCATGCCCTCCTGTGCGCTTGTCCTTCGGAAATTGGCGATTCTTCTGATCCTTGTGGCGCCGGTGTCTGTGCCGGCCCAGTCCGTTGTTTTCGAGGAAGAGCCCGCTATCCGTCGCTGGCGGGAATCCATTGCCGAAGCCAACAAGCACCCCGCCCGGCTGATCGATGTCTGGCGGATCCAGATCGCCGCGACGGTCGACAGGCGGCAGATGGAAGCGGCGCGCGCTGCCTTCAACCGGCGCTACGGCTGGTTCACCCTCAATACGACCTATTCGGAACCGTTTTACAAATTGCAGGTCGGTGCCTATTACCACAAGCGCAATGCGGAGGCGGTGCTTTGGCAACTCAAACGCGATTACCCCGGCGCTTATCTGGTCCGGGACAAGGTGAAACTCGGCGAACTGACCGACTGATGTGCCCATGATCGAATCCAAGCGGCGAAGGTTTGACGGACTGCTCACCGTACTGTATCTCAACCTGCTGGTGATCGGCCTCCTGATGGTGTATTCCACGAGTCACGTGCCGGGGCAGGAGTTCGACCTCTTCGACGGCAAGACCCCCATGAGCCGGCAGGCGATTTGGGCCGGGATTTCCCTCGTGGGCCTGCTCTTCGTGCTCACCATTTCAGCGGAATTCTGGAAATCGCTCGCCCTGCCCATCTACGTGGTGTCCATGGTAGCGCTTGTGCTGGTCCTGCTGTTCGGCTCCGAAATCAAAGGGGCCAGGGCCTGGTTCCAGTTCGGCGCTTTTTCCTTCCAGCCGGCCGAATTGGCCAAGCTCGCCACCTTGTTGCTGACATGTTCCTTTCTGACCCACTTCCGCACCGACCTGAGCCAGACCCGTTCCCTGACCATCGCCGGAGGGATTGTCGGTTTGCCGGTCCTGCTCATTTTGCTCCAGCCGGACACCGGAAGCGCCCTGGTATTTGCCGCCCTCCTGTTTCCGATGTATCGCGCCGGACTTTCGGGCAGTTATTTGCTCCTCCTCCTGTTGGCAGGGCTTGCCCTGTTGCTGCCTCTCGTCTTTCCCCTGACCTGGGTGTTGTTTGCCATCCTCTTCGTCGGACTGGCGGTTCTGATGCTCCGTTTTGAACGGAAAGGCATCTGGGGGGTAGCGCTCGCGCTGTTGCTTGTCCTGGCCGTCGTGGCCTTCCGCGAGGGATTTGCCGGTCCGCTGGCCGGTCTTTACGGGGCGTTCTTCCTGCTTTTTGCCATCATCACCTGGCAGGCCAGGGCCCGCCAACTCGTCTCCTTTCTCCTTGTCCTCATGGGATTGGCAGCCGGTCTGGCCTGGTCTTCGTTTGCCGTTTTCCACCACATCCTGCAACCCCACCAGCAGGAGCGGATCAATGTATGGCTGCATCCGGGCGATTGCGATCCGCGCGGTCCCCTGTACAACGTGCTCCAATCCAGATTGGCCATCGCTTCGGGCGGGCTGGAAGGCAAAGGTTTTTTACAGGGCAATATCACCAAGCTGAATTATGTGCCCGAGCAGACCACCGACTTCATTTTTTGTGCCATCGGGGAAGAGCAGGGATTTTTCGGCGCTATCGGCGTCATTGTGCTTTTCACCCTGCTCATCCTGCGGATCCTCCAAATCGGCGAAAGGCAGCGCAGTGACTTCAGCCGCTATTACGCCTACGGACTGGCCGGCATTTTCCTGATCCACTTTGCCATCAACATCGGCATGACAGTCGGCCTGACGCCCGTCATCGGGATACCGTTGCCTTTCATCAGCTACGGCGGTTCGTCCATGCTCTTCTTTACGCTTTTGCTGGGCATTCTGCTCAAGCTCGACTACCGCAACCGCATCCGCTGACCGCCTGTCACTGCCCGGCCGGATAAAGACGGGGATCGGGCGATTCCAAGCGAAATACCGGGTACCTGCGGTGGTTGGGCTCGTACCAGGGCGAATGCCGGTAGAGCCAGTCGAGCTGCCGCCGGGGATCGGCGGCCAGGCCGGGATCCGTCTGCAGGGCCTGATCGAACGCCGTTTTCAGCCCTGGATCCGCTTCGAGCATCCTCGCTGCCGTTTCATCGAATACATAGGCGGAGAAGTATTCCTTTTGCTGGAAAACGGCATCGAAAAAATTCCAGGCCAACCAGCTGTCCGGAGCCTGGGGCTCCAGGGTGTGCATCAGATAGGCGACGGCATCCTGGTCCGTAGGTATGACCACATCTCCGGGGAAAAGCCTTACGGTTTCCCGGGAGGCCGTGACTTCCACATCCACGATCAGGTTTCGCCCCTCGTAGGGTTCCGGTAGTCGGCTCGCCCGGCCGATCCGGTAAACGGTGAGCGGCATGTCCATTTCCGTCTGGACCCTCCACGCCGTGACATCGTGCATCTGGAGGCGGGACAGGACATCGGTCCATTCCTGGGGAATGACATAGGCGGCGGGTCGCCGTACCGTCACGGTCGGTCGGCAAGCGGGCCACCAGGGCACCGGCGCTGACCAGGGCGAGGTGCGGTCATACCGGAGCCCGGGTTCTCCCGTGACCCGGCTGATCTCCGTCCGGGCTGTGTATCCCCGGAATGGAAAGGTGGAGGCCCGGGAAGAATCCGGCACCCACCGCAAGCCCCATTCCTGTTGGTCCCAGGCCTGATGCCGGGCGATGCGGCGCACCCGCTGCAGATCCTCTCTGTGCCCGGCCGCAAAACGCACAAGGGCTTCCAGGAAAGCTTGCGTGGCCCGCACCCGGTCGGCAAAGGGTTTGAGCATGTGGGCCTCCGTCATGAATCCGGGACATTGGAACAGGGCGGCATATCCGGTCGAATAACGGGGCAGATCCTGGAAGGCTCTCAGTCCCTGTTCGGGCGGGTGGTCGCCATGCACATAAGGGCACATCGGCCAGCCGGCCAGATCCATGGCCTCGTACAACCAGGGCTCCAGCGTATCGCGGAGGTACCCGGCCAGGGCAGGAGGCAGTTTGTCAGCCTGTGTGGTGATGAGGGACAGGGTATGGACATAATCCGCTCCGTTGCTGGTATGGGTATCGACAAAAAGGTCGGGATCCCAGGCCTGAAACAGTGGATAAAACGACACGGTATTCCGGGTATCGGCCTTGATGAAGTCCCGGTTGAGATCGTAATGGCGGGCGTTGGCGCGGAATCCCTGGAGGCGGGGTCCCAGTTGGTTGGCGCGGAAATACGGAGACCTGAATCTGCCTCCGTCTGCGTTGTAATAGGGTATCACCACGATCACCGCATGATCGAGGAGGGGGGTGAAGGACGGATCTGTGGCCAGCTTTCGCGACAGCATCATGGAGGCATCAACCCCACAGGACTCCCCGGCGTGGATAGCGTTGTTGACCATCACGACGGCCTTGCCGGCTGCCCGGGCACCGGCGGGGTTATGGGTGCCGGTTTGGCCAATGATGACGGCTTCCAGAGGCAGCATACCGTCCGTCAAGCCGAAGGGCTCGATGTGCACCAGGGGGCTCATCCGGGCCAGTTCGCGATACCATTCCATGGCTTCCTCCCGGGAGGCCGAATAAAGGGTATCGCGTTCGAAGGGCGTCTGGAGAACGGGTGTCTGGGCCTGGGCCGGCAGGACAACGTAAAGGCTCCAGGACAGAAGGAGGGCCGGCAGGCATCTGCAGACCACAGGCCCGGAAGAAGGAACAAAAGGTATCATGCCCGAAAGATGGAGGATTACCGGAATGGACGGGCCCACGGTTTACCGGCCGGACCCGTTAAGGCCGAAGATCGGAAATCGGCACAGAACGGCAGGACGGAAAAGGCGTGCCGATGTCCGGAGCACGGCATTCTGTCCTGTTTACCTTCACAATAAACCGGCCGTCAAGCCGCTATGTTTATATACAAACGTTTCATCATGAAAGGCCTTTTTCGGGTGATGGGTATGGTCCTCCTGCTCCTGCCCGCCTGGCAGGCAGAGGCCCAGATGTTCGGACAGAACAAACCGCGCTACCAGCGTTTTGATTTCGAGGTGTGGGAAAGCCCTCATTTCACCTGCTACACCTACCTGAAAAATCCGGACAGGATCCGCGAACTGGCGACCTGGGCCGAACACTGGTACGGGCTCCACCTGGCTGTTCTGGAGGATACTTTCCCGCAGCGCAACCCGGTATTGTGGTACAATCACCACGCCCATTTCCAGCAGACCAATGCCATCATGGGGCTGATTGGTCAGGGTACGGGAGGGGTGACCGAGGCCTTCAAAAACAGGGTGGTCCACCCGCTCATGATGACCCGCAAGGCCACCCATCACGTACTGGGCCACGAACTGGTCCACGCCTTCCAATATAATATGGTCATCCGGGGGGACTCGACAGGCCTGGAAAACCTGGCCAACCTCCCGTTGTGGCTGGTGGAGGGGTTGGCGGAATACCTCTCCATCGGCAGGCGGGATGCCCATACCTCCCTGTGGATGCGCGATGCCTGGCTGCATGACCGGATTCCGTCCCTCGGCGACCTCAATGACCCCCGGTATTTCCGCTATCGCTATGGCCAGGCTTTCTGGTCGTTTATGACTGGGACGTAGGGCGACGGCGTCATACGCCCCTTCTTTCTCGCCTCCGCCCAATACGGCGTGGATCAGGCATGCCCGCTCGTCCTGGGCCTGAGCCTCGACTCCTTGTCCACCCTGTGGAAGGGAGCCCTTACCGATCATTACGCCGCCCTCCTTCCGGTCAAGACGGTGGTGACAGCGGGCAAACCCATCCTCACCGACAAAAATGCCGGCGAGATGAACCTGGCCCCGGTCCTGAGTCCGGACGGGCGTTTCGTGATTTTCGTGAGCGAGAAGGATCTCTTCAGTCTGGACATGTACATAGCGGATGCCCGGTCAGGGAAAATTCTCCGCAAGGTGGCCAGTGCCGCCCGGGAAGGGCACGTGGATGATTTTCAAACGATTGAATCCTCAGCGACCTGGTCGCCCAGGAGTGACCGGTTTGCCTTTGTGGCTACGCGCAAGGGTCGCAATGTCTTTTTGATCAAGGATGCCCTTTCGGGCCGGACGGAACGCACGATCGAGATCCCCGGCGTGGAAGCCCTCAATTATCCCGCCTGGTCGCCGGACGGGCACACGCTGGCCTTCGCCGGTATGGTGGAAGGGGAATCGGATATTTACACCTACGATCTCCGGAGCGGGGAAGTGCGCCGGTTGACTACCGGCCCGGATTCGGAGATCATGCCGGCCTGGTCGGCCGACGGCAGCGAGATCGCCTTTGTGACCGACCGGCTGGACGCCCGACGGGGCCAGTTCCCTTCCCTTTGGGGCTTCAATCTCGCCATCGTGCAGGTGGCCTCCGGCGAACGCACCGACCTCGATCTGTTCCCCGGCGCCGAAAACATGAACCCTCAGTTCAATGGCCAGGGGGATTTGCTTTTCCTGAGCAACCGCGACGGATTCCGCAATCTGTACCGCTATGACCGGAAGGCGGACGAGGTCCATCAAATGACCGACCTCACTACCGGCATCAGCGGCATCACCCAATATTCGCCCGCCATGACGGTATCGTTCAAGCGCGACCGCCTGCTTTTCACCCAGTTCTCCAACGGGGAATATGCCGTTTACATGGCCGCCGAAGAGGACCTGGCATCGCATCCGGTGGACAGGTATTCGGTCCATCCGGAGGGCGCTCTCCTGCCGGTAGCCGGCAGAGAAGTGCGCGAGGTGGTCAACGCCTCCATGGCGGAAGCCGATCGCACGGGCATCCCTCCTGCTGACATCAAACAGGTGCCTTACAAGTCCCGGTTCCGGCTGGATTACATGGGAGGCAGCGGTGGCGTGGGCATCGGCACAGGCAACAACACCTTTGGGACGGGCACTGCCATGATGGGGGGCATGGACATGCTCTTCAGCGACGTGCTCGGCAACCATGTGCTGTTTGCCACCCTCCTCATGAACGGGGAGCTCTCCGACATCGGCGGACAGGTGCAGTACCTCAACCAGAAAAACCCCGTCGGATGGGGAGCGCGCGTGATGCACATCCCCTTCCGTTCAGGCTTTTCCTACTACGCCGGCATGGACACGGTGGAGTACGGAGGACAACCGGTCCTGGCAGACCGTTTCGATACGGAGATCCAACGGACATTCTGGACCCAGGGAGGGGTGTTTGCCCAATATCCCACATCGCCATGGCAGCGGTTCGAGGTCAGCGCCAATTATATCCGTATCGGCTTCCGGCGCGATTTGTACAAAGATTATTATGCCGGCAATTTCTACCTGGGTCAGCAGAGAGACCGGCTTCCGGGCATCCCGGCCCTGAATATGGCCAACCCGGGCGCTGCCTGGGTGGGCGACCGTTCCGTCTGGGGCATGACCTCGCCCCTGCAGGGACACCGTTTCCGGATAGGGACCGAGCAATACATCGGCGATCTCACCTACAACGAGATCCTGGCCGACGGACGGCGGTATTGGCGGGTGCGTCCTGTCACGCTGGCGGGGCGTCTGGCCTACCGCGGACGTCACGGCCGGGACAAGGAAAGGCTGCCCATGTATATCGGCGATCCCACCCTCGTGAGGGGGTACAGTGGCAGCTCCTTCGACCGGTTCAATACCTACGGGATCAATATCGACCAGTTGATCGGCAGCAGCCTGTTGTATGCGAATGCGGAAATCAGGTTGCCTTTTACCGGCCCCGGACGCCTGGCGCTGATTTCCTCCGGCTTCCTGTTTACCGACCTCAATCTTTTTGCCGATGCCGGCATAGCCTTTACGGAATTCGGTCAGCTTTCCTGGAATACCGAGACCAACCTCCGGCCCCGGCCGGTATTCAGTGCAGGCGCTTCCCTAAGGATCAACCTCTTCGGCGCCCTGATCCTGGAGCCCTTTTACGCCTGGCCGTTGGTGAAGAAATCCAAACCCACCTTCGGCCTCAATTTCATTCCGGGTTTCTGACCGCCCACCAAACCCATAACACCGCGAATCCCTACCTTTGATGCGGACCTGAAAAATATCCCTCCTATGAAAAATGACTTTCCATCGCCGTACCGCACCCCGGTATTGACGGCACTGTCGTTCCTCCTCCTCGCCGCCGCCATCCTCCCGATGTCTTCTTGTGCCACGGCCAAATTGCCCTCGGATGTCTCTGCCACCATCACCCGCTTGGGCAACGATCTGCCCCGGCTGATGGGTCAGGCCACCAGCGCCTGGTCACCCCAATACAGCGAACAGGCCCAGGCCTTGCTCAGGGATATCAACACCGCGGCCGGCACCGCTTCCGGGACCAAGAAATTCAAAAAGGTGGGTGACATGCTCAAGGACCTCGGCAGCAAGCAGGTACAACCCTATCTCGACAACTGGAAGACCAAAGGAAAACTCGACCCCAATGCCGTGACCAGCGGTATCAAAGGGGTCAATGACGCTCTTGCGGCCATACGCAAACAAGCCAAGATGTAAAGGCAGGCTCCTTGCGGAAAAACCAACCCTTGGCCAGGACCCCTAAAAGGGCGTCCTGGTTTTTTGTTTGAGGTCCTGCCGGCAAATCCTTCCGGACAGGGAACGGGATTCTCCCGATCAACCGGGGATGGCACCGATGACCGTCAACACGAGATGCCGGATGCCACCCCGGTTCCGGAATTCACACAGATATATACCCTGCCATGTGCCGAGCGCCAGGCGGCCGTCGACGATGGGCACCGTTACGGCATGCCCGACCCAGACGGCTTTGACATGGGCCGGCATGTCATCCGGTCCTTCGGTGGTGTGCTCCAGAAACGGCAGGTCTTCCGGTACCAGATGGTTGAATACACGTTCAAAGTCGCGCAGAACGGATGGGTCCGCCCCTTCATTCAATGCCAACCCGGCGGAGGTATGCCGGATGAACACATGCAGCAGTCCCGATCCCTGCAGGGGAGGCAACGCGGCATGGACCTCCCGGGTGATCAGGTGGAATCCGCGCGGCAACGGGCCAATGGTCAAATGGACGGTCCGGAACAAAAGGCTCTTTTGTCCTGCAAAGAAACGGCCCCCGGGTTGATGAGGAAACTGTATTTTTGCCGGAAAGAAAGACCCGTTATGGATCAGGCCCAACCCTCAACGATCAAAGACTGGATCCTTTTCCTCATCTCTGCCGTCGTATGCGTCTCCCTGCTGGTGGTCGCACCGGAATGGTTTTGGGTGCCACTCCCCTTTGTGCTGACGTTTCTGGTTCGGGCCATGCGGGCCATGTAAGTGCCGCATTTGGGCTCACCTGTTCCTTTCTCCCTTTGCCGTGCGATCCGCCAGAGGTTGATCGCAATCCTGTTTGGACTTGCGGTGATCGCCACAAGTCATGCCCAGGGACTGGCCGGTGACAGCCTTACCCTGCAGTCCATCCTGTTTTCCGGCAATCGCCAGACCCGCGAGGAAATCCTCCTCCGGGAGTTGCTTTTCCGGCCCGGAGAGCGCTATGCGGTCGCCGATATTGCCTGGCGGCTGAACGAAAGCCGCCGGCTCCTGGAGAACACCACCCTTTTCATCGAGACCTGTGTGGACCTGTGTGGCATCTCCGACAATTCCTTCTCCCTGTGTGTCGATGTGCGGGAAAACTGGTACATCTACGCGGCTCCCATTTTCGAATTGGCCGACCGCAATTTCAATGTGTGGTGGAAGCAATTCAATGGTTCGTTGCGCCGGGTCAACCTCGGGGTGGATGTCATCCACCTCAATCTGACCGGAAGGGCGGATGTCCTGAGAGCCCGCCTGCAGTTCGGATATGCCCAGCGTCAGGATCTGGCTTACGAGATGGCCCAGTTGCCGCACCATCCCAATTGGGGCGCCGGCATTCAACTGAGCTACCAGCGCAACCACGAGATCCTGTACACCACCCGCGACAACCGGCAAGTCTTTTACCGCGATGACGACCGCTGGATGTTGCGGCGCACCTTTGCCCAGGTCTATGTGACCTGGCGCCCTGCTCAGGTATGGCATCACCGGTTGTCGGCGGCCTTCCGCCGCATTGCCGTGGACTCCCTCGTCCGGACCACGCTCAACCCCCGTTTCTTCCCGCACCAGGGCGATGAACTGGGCTATTTCAGCCTGGCGTGGACCAGCTCCCTCGACCGGCTGGTGGACCGCCCCTATCCGTTTCGCGGTCATGCGGTCCAGTTTGATGTCATCAAGGAAGGTCCCGCCCTGACAGGACGGAGGAGCCGGATGTGGATCAACACCATGACCACCGTGTACACACCTACCGGCAGGTACCATGGTTTTGAATGGCAGGTACGGTCACGCCTCCATCTCGAACGCCGGGATATGGGCTACCATGATTACACGGCCATGGGATATGGCGGCAACAATCTGAGAGGCTATGAATTGTATGTCGTGGACGGGATGGATTTTCTGATCCTCAATGCCGGGTGGCGCATCCGCGTCCTGAAAGCCGACATACCCATGCCTTTGCCCCGCTGGACGCTGTTCGAGGATATTCGCCTGATGCCGCTGTTGCTTTACGGATCCGTTTACAGTGATCACGGGTATGTCCACGACCCTTACTACGCGCAGGACAACCCATTGGGTAATCGCTGGCTGTCCTCTTGGGGGGTGGGGTTGGATCTGCGGATTTATTACGACAAAATCTTCTCGGTCATGTGGTCATTCAACCAACTTGGCGAGAATGGGATATTTTTACAGAGCAAGTTCGGATTCCGATGAAAGTGGCCGTTTACAGCCAGGCATTCAAACCGGCCGATGGCGGCCACTTCCAGACCCTGTTGGACAGTCTGGAGGTTCACGACATGGAGCCGGTGATCTTTGAGGGTTTGGCGGAGGAAGGCCGCGCCACCACTCCCGGCCTCGGCGCTCACCCCACCTTCAGCGATCATGCCGTACTGCGGGCCATGCAGGTGGACGGATTTATCTGCATGGGAGGTGACGGCACTTTCCTCAATGCGCTGACCCTCGTCCAGGACAGCGGGATCCCCCTGATCGGCATCAATCTCGGGCGGTTGGGTTTTTTGGCCAGCATGGACAACCGGCATATCGCCACCGCCATCCAGGCATTCCGCCACAACCGGTACGAAATCGAGACGCGCAGCCTGCTGCAACTGGACGGACGTCCTCCCCTATTCGGGGACACGCCCTGGGCCATCAATGATTTCACGATCCTCAAGCGGGACACTTCCTCCATGATCAATATTGACGCCTTCCTCAACGGCGAGTTCCTCAATACCTATTGGGCCGACGGATTGATCGTCAGCACCCCTACCGGCAGCACGGGGTATTCGTTGAGTTGCGGGGGGCCGGTGGTCTTTCCCCAGTCGGGCAACTTCGTGGTGACACCGGTGGCGCCGCACAACCTGGCCGTGAGGCCGGTCGTCATCCCGGACGATGCCATTCTTTCCTTTGAGGTGCACGGCCGTTCGGAGAGTTTTCTGGTGACCCTGGATTCGCGGTTTGAAACCATCCGCAAGGATCACCCCATCGCCATCCGCAAGGCGCCCTTCCCCCTGAATCTGGTGCATTTCCACGGACATTCCTTCCTCTCCACCCTGCGGGAGAAGCTGGCCTGGGGCCGCGACCTGCGCAATTACTGATGCCCGATGCTGACGGAGCTGACCTTTGACCACCGGCGATACCGGGCCGACCTGAGCAAACCGCTCGATATCTCCCTGCCGCTGGACCCGGAGGTGGCAGGCCCCAATGCCTTTCATGCCCCGGTCTTTCGGGCCGATCCGGTCCGGTTCGGCGATTTTGTCGGGGATACCCGTCAGGGCGGCGCCGTCAATTTCAAAAATGTGGCCCTCAACCCGCACGGCAACGGGACACATACCGAATGTGTCGGGCACATCGCTGTCGAGCCATTCCACATCCATGATTGCCTCCGCACCTTTCATTTCCCAGCCCGGCTGGTCTCCCTGTATCCGGTACTCCGGGAGGACGGCGACCGCATCATTACGGAGACCCTGATCCGGGAGGTCCTGGAACAGCCCGTCCCGCCGGCCCTGGTGATCCGCACGCTGCCCAATGACGACAGCAAAGGCACCCGCTACTGGACCGGCACCAATCCGCCCTATCTCGAAGCCGGCGCAGCCACCGCCCTGCGCGAAGCCGGCGTGGCCCATCTGATCCTGGACATTCCCTCGTTGGATCGCGAGGAGGACGGAGGCCTGCTGGCCGCCCACAAGGCTTTCTGGAGCTATCCTGTCGCTCCCCGGGCCGGCGCCACGATTACCGAAATGGCCTATATCCCCGACCCGGTGGCGGACGGTCTTTATCTCCTGAACCTTCAGATCGTCTCTTTTGTATTGGATGTAAGCCCCTCCAAGCCGGTTTTATACGCTCTGGAACCTTTGCCGTAATGTCATCATACCCATATGCCCGACAGATTCGGGCCCTGCGGGCAGACACCCACCGGGAGGTCATCCGGTTTTTCGAACGCCACGCGCCGGCCATCCGGCACGGCGATCCGGCCGAATACGCGGAGAGTTACATGATGTATCTCGATGCCTTGTTTGCCTGCGGGATGTACGACCGGTTTTTGCAGCAGGTGGATGAAGGCCTTCACCTGGCCTTGGATCACCGGCTGCAATCCCTGGAGGAAGGCGACCTGTACCTCCACCTCCTGTACAGGAAGGCGGCGGCCTGTTATCACCTCGACCGGTCGGATGCTTCCATTCACATTCTCCGGCAGATCCTGCGTTTGGCACCCGACCACCAGTTGGCCCGGCGATTTTTGACCGCCCGGTTGGCGGCTGCCTATGTGTTGCCCCGCCAGCGGTTGCGGGCTGTCGCCATTGGATCCTTTCTGTTGGCCGTGGCTGCCAGTGTCCTCCATTTGCTGATGATCCGTCCCTTCCTGCCGGCGTGGTCCGACGCGTCGGAATGGGTGCGTCAAACCGCCCTGTTGGCCGGTGTCCTCACCTGGGGCGGCGGGGAGGTCGTTTTGCATCTGAGGGCCCGTCGCGAAACCCGTCGCTGGCTGGCCACCTGCCTGCGCAAGCGCCAGGCCCGGCCAGAGACCTCCCGCTCATGGCATTGATCCTCCATATCGAAACGGCGACCGCGGTGTGTTCAGCCGCGCTGAGCCGCGGGGCCGATGTGGTGGCCATTCGCGAAACGGAGGGTCTGGTCCATGGCGAAATGCTGGCGGTATTCATCCGGGACATCCTGGTGGAGGCCGGGTGCCGCCCCTCCGAACTGGATGCCGTCTCGGTCAGCACCGGCCCGGGATCCTATACCGGCTTGCGGGTGGGATTGTCCACGGCCAAGGGACTGGCTTTCGGACTGGATATCCCGCTGTTGGCCATTCCAACGACAGAGGCGCTCGCTTTGGCCACGGCTGCCGCCAGACCCGGCCATTGGGTCCTGGCCTGCATTGATGCCCGAAGGCAGGAGGTATATGCCGCTTTGTTCGCGCCTGACGGTGGGTGCATCCGGGCGGCCACCCCGGTCATTTTGAACGAAACCGACGGCGTCGAGTGGCTGGGAGAGGCCGTGCGTCCCGTCCTGGCCTGCGGAGATGGAGCGGCCAAAGCGGCCCACCTGTGGTCGGGCTACGGGGTGGAGGACGCCCGCATTCGCTGTTCGGCCCGCCATTTGACAGCCCCGGCCCTCATGCGTTGGGAGGCCGGCCAATGGGCGGATCTCGACCAACTGGAGCCCGATTATGTCAAACCCGCCCGGGTGACGACCCCCTCCGGTTCCTCTTTTCCCGGTACCCGGTCCTAGCCATTTTGGCACGGTCTTTTGTATGGTGAATATGCTTCCATGTTTCCATGGCGGCATTATCCCTCCCCCTTTCCCGAAACCGATGGCCGTCCTGTGCATGAACGGGACCGTCCATATGAGTTGTAATTAGGTTGATTCGTTGTGAATCAATATCTTTACATCTTATATGAATTGTTAATGTGTTTGATGGTGGGCAAAGGCCTGCCTCACCAATCACAGGACAGTCGCCATCGAAATACCAACGGGTTGACCGGCTGGCGAAGTCCATTTTGGTACAGAATTCGCTTAACGAATCCCGTTGGGAACAACCTAAACAACAACGACCCATGAGAAAAACGAAGAATGAATCCATCATTCTGAAGAAAGGGAAGTCGGAGATACAGCTGGACTATGCAGAATTGCGCAAGGCCGTTCTGGTCCTGCGGGCGGTAAACCACAAACTGCGCCAGAGTGTCATTGACCTTTTGGAGGAACACGAAAGCATGACCGTTACGGACATCTACATCAAATTGCGCCTGGAACAGTCGGTGGCGTCCCAGCATCTGGCCATCCTCAGGAGGGCCGGTGTGGTCATCACCCAACGCAAGGGCAAATTCATCAACTATATGGTAGACCGCGAGCGATTGTCACAAATATCCCGTCTCGTCGAGGAACTTGCCAGTTGATTGAAACATTTTTTTTACGATCATATCTGACCTTCCCGGGTCGCTTCCCAACCAATAATTCCGTGTTCTTTAGCGCACTATGTGGCATTATATAATGCCATATGTATATAGGTACTGTCTCCGGAAAATGCTGTGGATCAATGGATTCACAGCATTTTTTGTTGATCCGTATTGGGTGAAAAAAATTAAAATGCGATATTTGCCACAGGTAAACGCACTAGGTACACTCAACGCACACCCATGGAGAGAGTCAAGGTCGGGATTGACCCGGAAAAACTGCACATATCCTCCGAACTGCTCAGAGCCATCGCTCACCCTCTTCGGCTGAAGATCATGGAGTTCATCGACCGCAATCCCAACGTCAATGTCAACAAGATCTACAATTCCCTCCGTCTGGAGCAGTCCATCACGTCCCAACATCTCCGGATCCTCCGGGACTCGGGCGTGGTCGATGCTTCACGCAAGGGGAAGTATGTCTATTACGAACTCAACTATCCCCTGATCGAGCAATCCGTGATTGCCATCGGGAACTACAACGACACGGTCCGCAAAAAGCGGTAAGTCCCGTCTCGCCATCCCCCATCCGGAAGCCGTCACCCGGCATCCAAAGGGCAAAACGGCCTGATTTCTCTCCGTAGGGCGTTCGCCCTCATCCCTGTCACAAAATCCGGGATATTCGGGCAAAATTATTTTTCGGTAGTCACCACCCCCGGCAACTCCTTTTCCTCATGCCCGGCTGCGCGGGGGTCATGCAGGAAGAACTTGCGGTGGAAGAGCAGCAACATGATCACTCCGGTCGTGATCGACGCGTCGGCGATATTGAACACCGGGCGGAAGAACAGGAAGGACTCCCCCCCCACAAAAGGCATCCAGGACGGCCAGGTGGTCTCGAACAACGGGAAATAGAACATGTCCACCACCTTGCCATGGAGAAATCCGGCGTACCCGCCCGATGCGGGGAACAGCTCGGCCACCCCGCCGTGATAGGGCGAAGCGCTGAAGATCATTCCGTAGAAAGCGCTGTCAATGATATTGCCGAGGGCGCCGGCGAAGATGAGCGCAAAACAGGTGAGCAGGCCAAAGCCCGCTCCGGCGGCCAGCAAATTGCGGATCAGGTAGATCAGGAAGGCAATGGCCCCCAGCCGGAAGAGGGAAAGGATCAACTTGCCGTAGGCGGCAGGGATCTTCCACCCGAAGGCCATCCCTTCATTCTCGACGAAGTGTATGAGGGCCCATGGCTGTCCGAGGATGGAAAATTCCTCTCCGATCTGCATGTGGGTCTTGACCCAGATTTTCAGGGCCTGGTCGGCCAACAGGATCAGGGCGACCAGCAGGATGAGATACGTCAGTCGGTTCAAGCCACCTGGGTTTAACCCGCCAAAGGTAGCAACTATTCCCGGCCGCCCATCCCCGTCAGTAACGGAATAATTGCATCAAAAGCTCCTCGAACACCGCCCGGCGTCCGGCAGCCACGGGCAACCGGGTACCGTCGTCCAGCACCACCACCCCCTGGCGGGCGCGGTGATAATGGCGCAGGTAGTCCAGGTTGACGAGATAGGACCTGTGGATGCGCAGGAAGAGATCGTCGGGGCGGAACTGCTGCTCCAGGGCCGACAGCGTTCGGGTGACGAGGACATCCCGGCCCGTACCCAGATGGATGCGGGAGTAGTTGCCGTCGGCAGAAAGGTAACGGATGTCATCCAGGGGAAGGAACGTCCATCCCTCCTGAACGGGCAGGGCCAGCCGGCGCAAATCCGGCGGCAGGGGTCCGTTGGTTTGGGCGGCCATGGTCACGGGGGCAATTTACCACCCCGTGGACACCCGGTGGTCCGCAATGGCGCTATTTGTCGCCATGCTGACGATCGCCGGCCTGCATCACTTCGGGCACAAGCCGGTCCAGCAGGGCGGGCTCAAAACCGCGAGCGAGGGCCCGGCTGCGCAGCCGGGTACGGACTTCGCCGTTCACCATGTCCGGCGGGAGCGCCAGCAGCGTGCTTTCGAGGAGACGGCGGGCCGACGCCTCGTACTCGTCTTCCGGTATCTCCTCGAGGGCTTTGCGGCACAGGTAATCCCCGATTTTCCGGATCCGGAGGGCTTCGGCGATCCGGAGCCTCCCCCATCCGTTGATGCGAAACTTGCCCCGGGCCAGGCTCCGCGCAAAGCGCTCCTCGTTGAGATGTCCGCTCCGCAACAACTCGCCCACGATCCAATCGCGGTCATCGCCGCGAATACCCATACGGACCAGTTTGCGGTGGACCTCCAGATGGCATCGGTCCTGATAGTCGCAGTAGCGCTCCAAATGCTCCAGAGCCAGTTCGCGGGTCATCCGACAAAAATAAGGGCACCGCCCCGATTGCCTTGGCCAACGCGGCACCATGGCATCGGAAGGCCCGTGGAATTAAGGGAGGCCTCTCAGAGCGGGTCGGCGGCAAACGTGTCGCCCTGGCGAAGGTCACCACTCTTCACGCCCAGGGTAAACCACCGCATGCGTTGTTCGGAGCTTCCGTGGGTAAACGATTCCGGCACCACATATCCCCGGGAACGCATCTGGATGCGATCGTCGCCGATGGCCTCGGCGGCGGCGAGAGCTTCCTCCAAATCCCCCGACTCCAGGATGTTCTTCATTTTATGGGCGTGATGGGCCCAAACCCCTGCCAGGAAATCGGCCTGCAGCTCGAGGCGCACGGACAGCTCGTTGGCGGTGGCTTTGTCCGAGCGCTGCTGTTGCTGATGGACCTGAGGCAGGATGCCAAGTTCGTTTTGGACGTGATGCGCCACTTCGTGGGCCACGACATAGGCCATGGCAAAATCGCCCGTGGCTCCGAACCGGGTCTTGAGGTCGTTGTAAAAACTGAGGTCGATGTACACCGTCCGGTCGGCCGGGCAATAAAAGGGACCTGTGGCCGCGCTGGCGAATCCGCAGGCCGAGTGGTCCTGACCCGAGAAAAGGACGAGGGTCGGGTGCTGGTAGGTGCGGCCCAGCTGCTCATTGAACAGCTTGTCCCAAACATCTTCGGTATCCTTGAGGACGACACCGACGAATTGAGCGAGTTCGTCATCGGCCCCGCCGGTTTCCTGCACCCCCGGTTCACCGGTCTGTTCGACAGCCTCCCCCTGCTGGAGCCGGGCGATCAGGGAGGCGGGGTCTTCACCCATGATCAGGCCGATGATGACCAGAAGGATGGTACCTATGCCCAGGCCTGCTCCTACTTTTCGGGCATTGCCTTTCCTACGGTCGTCCACGTTTGAACTGGTTTGTCGGCCCTCCCAGCGCATGATATCCGGTTTTGCCTCCAAGATACGTCCCGGGCTGCAAAGACATGCCATCCAGACCCGGATTTCATCCCTATCTTCACCCCTCCCATTCCCTTTCCTCCATGGCCCAAAAAAAACTGTTCCTTCTGGACGGGCACGCCCTGATCTACCGGGCGCATTTCGCCTTCATCGCCCGTCCCCTGATCAACTCCAAAGGCTGGAATACCTCCGCCGTGACCGGGTTTGTCAATACCCTGTGGGACCTCATGCAGAACGAGAAGCCCACCCATCTGGCCGTCTCCTTCGACCTCGAAGGGCCCACCTTCCGGCATGAGATGTACCCAGCCTACAAGGCCAACCGCGAGGAACAGCCCGACGATATCTCCTTCGCCATCCCGTGGGTGCGGGACATCATTCGCGCCTGGCACATTCCGGTGGTCGAATTGCCCGGCTATGAAGCCGACGACGTCATCGGCACCCTGGCCAAGCAGGCCGAACAGGAAGGATTTACCGTCTATATGGTGACGCCCGACAAAGACTACGGCCAGCTCGTCAGTGACCGCATCTACATGTACAAGCCTTCCCGCCAGGGTAACGGTCCCGAGATCCTGGGACCGGAGGAGATCAGGGCCACCTGGGGCATTGACGACGTGGACCAGGTCGTGGACATGCTCGGCCTTCAGGGCGACAGCGTGGACAACATCCCCGGCGTGCCCGGCATCGGCCCCAAGACAGCGGCTGCCCTTTTGAAGGAATTCGGATCGGTGGAAACCCTGCTGGCCCAGACGGACAAAGTGAAAGGCAAAAACGCGGAGCGGCTCGCCGAATTTCGCGATCAGGCCCTCCTTTCCAAGACCCTGGCCCGCATCAAGACCGACGCCCCCATCCGGTTTGATGCCGAATCGTTCCATCTCGACCCGCCCGACCGGGAAAAATTGTCGGCCCTGTTCCGCGAACTGGAATTCCGCGCGCTGGCCCGCAAAGTGCTCGGCGACGAAGGCCCTGCGCCGGGCCAGCAGACGGATTTGTTTGGCGCGACGGCGTCCGCCCCGGCAGTCGCGGCACCTGCCCCACCGGCCCACAGCATGGCCACCCGCAACCTCCAGAGCGTACCCCATACCTACCACCTCGCGGATACCGCAAAAGTGCAGGATCAACTGATCGCCCTGCTGGCCAAAGCCGGTACCTTTTGCCTCGACACCGAGACCACCGGCGTGGATGCCATGCAGGCGGAGCTGGTCGGACTTTCCTTTGCCATCCGGCCCGGCGAGGCGTGGTATGTACCGGTGCCCGCCGACAAGGAGGAGGCGGTGGCGTTGGTGGCGCGATTCAAACCGGTGCTCGAAGACCCCGGCAAAACGTACATCGGTCAGAACATCAAGTACGATGCCGAGGTCCTTCGCTGGTATGACCTGCATCTCGGCGGCACCTGGCGCGACACCATGGTGTGCCATTACCTCCTCGAACCCGACTTGCGGCACGGGATGGATTACATGGCGGAGACCTATCTCGAATACCAGCCCGTACCCATCGAATCCCTCATCGGGAAGAAAGGTCCCCAACAACTATCCATGCGGGATGTACCCGTAGAAAAGGTGGCGGAGTACGCCGCCGAAGACGCGGACATCACCCTCCAGCTGCACGACTACCTGTGGCCGAAAGTGCAGGCCGCCGGGCTTGAAAAACTCTACAGCGACATCGAAGGACCGCTGATCCGGGTGCTGGCAGGCATGGAATGGGAGGGCATCCGGCTCAACGCGGCTTACCTGGAGACCTATTCCGTTGAGCTGGAAGCCCGTATCCGCGATCTGGAACGCGACATTTACAAGATGGCCGGCTCCGCCTTCAATCTGGCCTCCCCGCGCCAGATCGGCGACATCCTTTTCGAGCGCATGAAGATCCCCTACCGGTGGGGGAAAACCAAAACCGGGCAATACAGCACGGACGAGGACAAGCTGACCGAACTGGCCGAGGAATTCCCGATCGCCCGGATGATCCTCGATCTGCGGGGATTGACCAAGCTCAAGTCCACCTACGTCGATGCCCTGCCCCGCATGGTGAATCCGCGCACCGGCCGGATCCACTCGTCTTTCAACCAGACCATCGCCGCCACCGGACGTCTCAGCTCCAACAACCCCAATCTCCAGAACATCCCGATCCGGACCGAGGAAGGACGGCGCGTGCGCGAGGCCTTTATTCCGCGCGATGAAGACCACCTGCTTCTCGCCGCCGACTACAGCCAGATCGAGCTGCGCCTCATCGCCCACATCAGTGGGGACGAGGCCATGATCGAGGCGTTTGCCAAAGGGCAGGACATCCACACCGCCACCGCCGCCAGGGTGTACGAGACCCCGCTGGACAAGGTGACTTCCGACCAGCGCCGCAACGCCAAAACGGTCAATTTCTCCATCATCTACGGCGCCGGGGCTACCAACCTGAGCCGCCAGCTCGGCATCCCGCGCAAGGAAGCCGCGGACCTGATCGAGGCGTATTTCAAACAGTACCAGGGACTCAAGCGATACATGGATGACACGATCGCCTTTGCCCGCGAAAAGGGATTTGTGGAGACCCTCCTCGGACGCCGGCGCCACCTGCGCGACATCAATTCCAAAAGCGGACTGGAACGCAGCAATGCCGAA
>JAGFIW010000183.1 GCA_024103195.1 Saprospiraceae bacterium
GGCATGCCTTGACCAGCGGGAGAGGCTTGACCGTGGTAATGATGTATTGGATGCTGACCTCGGGCCCTCCGTTTTGATTGGTGGCCGCCCGGAAGTCGGAAACGTTGACGTCCCAACTGAATCCTGCCTTCCACCGCCGCCAGTCGACACCGATGACCGGCGCCCAGGCATCATTCTCGTTGAATCGGTAATCCACACCGACCGACAAGGCAAATTCCCGTGTTTTTGCCTCGCTGAGATGAAACTTCAACCCCAACCCTCCCAAGCTCTCGTAATTGGGTACCTGGAACATCGCCAACACACGGTACAGCAGGTCAAAAGGTCCCACAAGCCTAACCGCACCATTGAGATATCCGGTCAAACGGGACTTCATCTCGTATTCGCGATTCTCGTTGAACTTTTGCATCGGGGTATTTAGGTTGCACCATACGCCAACAAGATCGAACCAGGTACGTGCAGACACCTGCTGGTGGAGATTGAGCCCTGTGCCCAGCGTAGCAAAGCTGAAATTGGTGTTCAGGAAAACTTCCCCCGGGTCCCAGGTCGGTTGGTACTGGTTACCATCGTATTGGGAATCAAAGGTCAGATCTCCGGTGTCGTATCGCCGGTTGTTGAACGCTCCCTGAAGACCTACGGTCAAATAATAGGAGGAGGCAATTTTGTGGGTATAACTGGCCCCGAGTGCTACCTGAAGCGTGCGTAGCCGGGAAGTGCCTGCCTGGTCGTGAAGCAAATGGATACCTCCGCCGAAAAGGCCGTTCTTCATCCCTTTTACATAGAATTTACGGTCATAGGCAAGAGCGATCGTCTCGTACTTCACCGGTACGTTGTACCACTGGTTGCGGTAGTTACCGCTTATCCTGTGATCGCCACTGAAAACGCCCGTGAGGGCAGGATTCACGTAAAACGGCGCATTGTAATACTGAGACCAGTGGATATCCAGATCCTGGGCCGTTAACCCCAGAGGCAAGAGTCCTATCCACAACCTTGCAGCCAGCGTCATCCATCTGTTCATAGGCTTACCAGTTTGTACAGTTCAGCGGACTAACCGCCATAAAGATACTTAACATTTTAACATAATGCATCGGGACACCCGCTTTCTTTCCCTTCCCGGACTGACAAAGTATCCTTTGATAGACAATGCAATATGAAACATACCTGATCAATGGCCACAGGATAAAACCATGCCACACCCTCCATGGATAGCCCAGTGTGCCTGTTGCCGTTTACGATTACATGTCACAAATTCGGCATTCTCTTCCATTTCGTTGATCAAGGGAATTTGGACTTCAGACCTCCCCGAAAAACGAACCCATTATTCGTTGCACCCTTCTCCTCTGTTCCTATATCCCGAACCCGGGGATAATGTTGCTGCCTGATTTCATCCAGGTTTCAATCCCCCGTTTTCTTACCTTTAAGGGATGATCCCCTTACTGGATTCCGGAGAAATCCCGGGCTGGGACGCTTTCACCATCCGCCATGAACCGGTGACATCCATGGCATTGATGGAGCGGGCTGTCGATCGTCTCTTTGCCTGGGTCGAAGCCGGATTTCCCGCTTACCGACACCCTGTCCTGATCGCCGTCGGCCCGGGCAACAACGGAGGTGATGGGTTGGGATTGGCTTGCCGCCTGGTCGAAGCCGGTTATGACGTGACGGTTTGGCGGATCGTGGAAGGTCGCACACCCGAGCATCTGGTCCAATGGCAGAAGGTCTTGTGCCACAAGGCCATCCGGGTCCTGCAATGGCCTGAAGTGCCCGAAAACGAGACCCCTCAAACGCTCGTGATCGACGCCTTGTTGGGCAGCGGAGCCAGGCCCGGCCTCAATGATGCCATGACCCGTGTCGTCGAAACGCTGAACCGGATGAACGGCATTCGCATCAGCATTGATATCCCTACGGGACTTGGTGGTGAAGGATTCTTGGGAGAACCGGCATTTCATGCCGATCATACCCTGGCCATCCAAGTCCCCAAAAAATCGTTTTTCCTGCCGGAATCCGAACACTGCGTGGGCCAATGGGAAATCCTGGATATTGGCCTGCATCCCGGTTATCCGGCATTGGCGACCTGCAATACCTGGCTGTTGGAAAAAGAGGATGTCGCCCCCCTGCTGCGGGAGCGTTCCCGTTTTGCCCACAAGGGGACCATGGGCCATGCCCTGTTGGTGGCAGGAAGTTCGGGGATGATGGGAGCGGCCATGCTTGCTGCCGAAGCCTGTTTGCGCAGCGGTTGCGGCAAACTGACCGTACACATCCCCCGAGAGGGCGTGCCTTTGCTCCATACCCGCATTCCCGAAGCACTCGTGAATGCCGACCCCCATCGCTCCTGTTGGAGCGAACCGGTGGTTTCAAACGGTTTTCAAGCACTGGGCATTGGCTGTGGCACAGGGACCAACCTGATCAGCCAAAGAGCTCTGGCATCCACCCTCCGGGAGATCCAATGCCCTTTGGTCCTTGACGCGGACGCCCTCAATGCACTGGCGGTTCACCCCGATTGGTGGACCTTCCTGCCACCGGGCAGTATCCTGACCCCCCATCCCGGCGAATTCCGCCGCCTTGCCGGCCAGGACACCTCCAGCGATACCGAATGGCCATTGTTGAGAGAAATGAGTGTCACACATCGCGTCATCATTGTCCTCAAAGGCGCCTATACCCGTATAGCACTCCCTGACGGTCGCATCCTCGTCAATCCCACCGGAAACCCTGGCATGGCCACGGCTGGCGCCGGAGACGTCCTCACGGGAATATTGACCGGTATGCTGGCCCAGGGATATCCTCCCGAACAGGCCGCCATGCTGGGCGTATACCTGCATGGATGGGCCGGGGACCTCGCCAGAAAAGCCCTGGGTGCCTGTGAAGCCCTCGTGGCCGGTGATATCATCCACCATTTGGGTCATGCCTTTCATTCCCTGCACCCCAGGCAATATGCCTGAAAGACATATCGTCGTTCTGACCGGGGCAGGGATCAGTGCCGAAAGCGGCATCCGGACTTTCAGAGACTCGGGAGGCCTGTGGGAGGATCACGATATCCGTGAGGTAGCCTCGCCGGAAGGGTGGCAAAGGAACCCGGAGCTGGTCCATCGCTTTTACAACGCCCGCCGGGAACAATTGCATCATGTGTCGCCAAACCCTGCTCATTTTGCCCTGGCCCAACTCGAGCAGGCATTCCGGGTGACCATCATAACCCAAAATGTGGATGATCTGCACGAAAGAGCCGGGAGCAGGCAGGTCATACATCTGCATGGAGAACTCCGGAAAGCCCGCAGCACCGGCGATCCCCGGTTGATCTATCCCTGGAATGGTCCTCTAGATGTCCGGGACGTGTGTGAAAAAGGATTTCCGCTGAGGCCTCACATCATTTGGTTTGGGGAATCCGTTCCGTTGATGAAAGAAGCCGAAGAACACGTTCGCCAGGCCGATGTGCTGTTGGTTATAGGAACAGCACTCGGTGTATATCCCGCCGCCGGACTTTTGCTGTTCTGTCCCCGGAAGGCCTCCGTGTTTTATGTGGATCCCCATCCCGCCGAATGGCCGGGACCTACCCGAAACCGGTTGTCCGTCTTAAAGGAGAAAGCCTCTACCGGAGTAACCCGGTTGGTCCGGCATTGGATGGCCACGGGTGATTTCGGGCGTCCCCCCGAAGATTGATCCCTAATGTAGGTCAGATCTGTTTCAGCTCTCCGACCAATGCAGTGAGGGAGGCTTTGGCATCCCCGAACAACATCCGCGTCTTGGGGGCGAAAAACAACTCGTTCTCGATACCGGCATATCCTTTCCCCATGGAGCGTTTCATGACGATGACATTTTCCGATCGGGTGACATGAATGATGGGCATGCCGTAAATCGGACTTGAAGGATCGTGATCAGCCGCCGGATTGACTACATCGTTGGCACCGATGATGATGGAGACATCGGTACTGGGCATGGCATCATTGGCTTCTTCCATTTCCCGCAACTTCGGATAGGGGACATCAGCTTCGGCGAGCAGTACATTCATGTGGCCGGGCATCCTGCCGGCGACCGGGTGAATGGCATAATAAACCTCGACGCCTTTTTCCTCCAGCAGCTTTTCAAAATCATGGCATACGTGCTGGGCTTGTGCTACCGCCAAACCGTATCCGGGCACGATGCAGACCTTGCGGGCATAGGCACAGAGGACGGCCGCATCCGTCACACTGATCTCGCGAATGGATTGGTCGCCCATTTCCCTTGCGGCGCCGGCGCCCCCTCCACCAAAAGCGCCGAGGAGTACATTCCACAAGGATCGGTTCATGGCCGAACACATCAGGAAGGTGAGGATCATCCCCGCAGAACCCACGAGAATGCCACCGGTAAGCATGACCTGATTGTCGTACAGGAACCCGCCAAAAGCGGCAGCCATACCCGTAAATGAGTTGAGCAGGGAAATGACAACCGGCATGTCGGCACCGCCGATGGGCATGACAAACAACACCCCGTACAACAGAGACATGGCCAGGGTGATCCAGATATACATGGGTTGATCAGGGTGCATGACACCGAGCACCATCAGGACAAGGATGAGCACCAGCAGCCCCATATTCAATAGACGCAGCCAACCCGCGCGAATGTCCTTGATGCGGTCGTCGAGTTTGCCATAGGCCACCATACTGCCAGCAAACGAAATGCTGCCAATCACCAGGCCCAAATAGATGACGATGATCAGCCAAAGATCCTGCGTGTGGTGTCCGTTGTATTCAATGAGGGAGATCATGGCAGCGCAAGCGCCCCCCATTCCATTGAAAAAGGAAACCATTTGCGGCATGGCGGTCATTTTGACCTTCATCGCCATCAACCAACCGATTACGGTGCCGATGGCTATGGCCAACAGGATGAGCGGCAGGTTACGGATGCCCTGGCCTTCATTTTCGTGAAAAAAAAGGGTGGCCAGAATGGCCAGTCCCATTCCTGCTGCGGCATAAAGATTGCCTCGCTTGGCCGAGTCGGGATGACTCAGCATCTTCAAACCGATGATAAAGGAAAGGGATCCGATCAGGTAGGCTATTTCCAGCCAAAAGGCAGATGCTTGCATAGGGTATGGATGGTCGGATGGATCGAAATGGATTATTTTTTCCGTTTGAACATGGACAGCATGCGGTTGGTGACCACAAACCCCCCGACAACATTGAGCGTCCCGAGGATTACAGCCAGAAAGCCCAAGGTCAATGAAAGATAATCGTCCGGTGCCGCATGTCCCATGACAATAATGGCTCCGACAATGACTACGCCGTGTATGGCATTGGCCCCCGACATGAGCGGCGTATGCAATACGGCAGGTACATTGGAAATGACTTCAATGCCCAACAGGATGGACAGGAGGATCACATAAATGAACTGCCGGTTTTCCAGGAAGAAGGAAAAGATATCTTGCCACATGGACGACGGAATTACGGATTGAGTAGAGATAGGACCCGGGTGTGCACGACTTCACCGTCCCGGGTCAGACAAGTGCCCTGGACAATGTCATCCTCAAAGTTGAGCTCCAGGCGATCCTCGCGTAGGATCAGTGCCAGGAAATTGACCATATTCTTGGAAAGCATCTTGCTGGCATCACCGGGAATGGTGGCCGGCAGATCGCTGTAACCCAATATTTTGACGCCGTTGATGACCTCTGTCTGTCCGCTTCTGGTCATGGCGCAGTTGCCTCCCGTGCTGGCGGCGAGGTCAACAACTACCGATCCGGGTTTCATCCGCTGTACGGTCTCGGCGGTGACCAGGACAGGGGCTTTCCTGCCGGGGATCTGTGCCGTACAGATGACCACATTGGCTTTGGCGGCATGGTCGGCAATCATGGCCGCCTGCTTCTGCTTGAACTCCTCGGTTTGCTCAACGGCATATCCGCCGGCCGACTTTTCATCCCGGGCGCCCTCCACTTCTATGAATTTTCCGCCCAGACTTTCCACCTCTTCGCGGGCAGCGGCTCGAACGTCAAAGGCTTCGACGACAGCGCCAAGCCTCCGGCCCGTTGCAATGGCCTGCAAGCCCGCAACACCCGCCCCCAGCACCAGCAGGCGGGCAGGACGAATGGAACCGGCCGCTGTCATGGACATGGGGAACATGCTGGGCAACTCCGTCGCTGCCAGCAGAACCGCCTTGTACCCGGCCAGCATCGCCATGGACGAAAGCACATCCATGGCCTGAGCCCTGGTGGTTCGGGGAATGAGTTCCTGACTGAACACCGTCAACTTGCGGGCAGCAAATCCCCGGGTCACTTCCGGTTGCTGCAGGGGTGCGAATTGCCCGACCAGGACAGCCCCCTCCTTGACAGTGCGCAATTCCGCTTCCGAAGGACCGTGGATACACAGCAGAAGATCGGACCGCTGCAACACATCCTGGCGGGACGCGATGATCGCCCCTTTCTCCACATAGGCCTCATCCGGGAAAAACGACCCGTCACCAGCCCCTTTTTCCACCAGGATCTCTGCGACCTTTTGTTTGTGAAGGGATGCCAGATCATCCGGTACCAGAGCGACTCTCGATTCAGGCTCGCGTAAAATTCCGATAACCATAGTCAGGGATTGCGGTAAAAACGGCCCAAGATAGGAGGATCTATCCGTTAACCAAATATGGATGGATAATTTCCTCGCTGGTTACACGCCTGTACGTATGCCGTTTCGTCCACGCGTTGACACGCTATCCACGACAAACGCCGGACATGGACGACGCAACGGCCGGCGGATGTCCAAAGCTGAAAGTGTTGTTCTATCAAAAGGTACCGGAGGAATCAGGAGGTCCAGGGGAGACCCGAATATTCCTTTTTGAAACAGTATTTCATAACGTCGTGGGTCGTTATGATACCCACCAGTTTTCTCCCTTCCACAATCGGAATGGCGTGAAAAAGATGAGCCAGGAAGATCTCGGCTGCTGTACCGACCTTGTCATTGGGTTCCAGTGTAGCCAGCTTGGTCGGCATGACATTTTCAATGATCACAGAGGTATATTCCGACTTGGCGAATTCTATCTTGAACAAATCATATGTGGTGATCAACCCGACGAGGGTTCCATTTTCCACTACCGGCAAATGATGGATGCGCTTGTTTCTCAATATGGCATCCGCCTTGTCGAGGGTATCCTTCGGCCCCAGCGTGATCAGTTCGCGGGACATTATGGAAGAGATCGGTTCGTTCATCATAGGATGGATATTTCGGGAAAAGGTAATGACTTTTTTCGATATCCCGCAATAGGACTACATTTAAGGATGTTTCCCGAATCCTGCCGGCTACCGTTTCTGTCCATGTGGACGACACTTGTCCTGGTGGCCCCGAGTCT
The DNA here is from genome assembly GCA_024103195.1 of Saprospiraceae bacterium. Taxonomy (GTDB): domain Bacteria; phylum Bacteroidota; class Bacteroidia; order Chitinophagales; family Saprospiraceae; genus JAGNXB01. The sequence continues at coordinate 7,288 of JAGFIW010000183.1, forward strand.
CCCGGCCAGTTCCTGGCTGCATGCCCAGTTGCCGGCTACCGACATGATCCTCATCGAGCTTTCGGATTCTGGTATTCCCCAGCATTTCAAACACTTGACGTCCATGGTGGGCGGTTCATATCGCCAGCAACCTGCCTTTGTCGAAACGGATGTCCTATTGATCAGCTCCGATGAAGCCAGACCGGAACATCCCGACATTTGGATGCTGGACCTTCAAAAAAACATACGGACCAGGTTCACCAACAGCTCCTGCCGTGCCTTCAGCCCCCGGATAAGGCCGGGCACCCGCCATGTCACTTTTGTCGGTCAGGAGCCCGATTCCTCCCAATTCCTGTACGCCGTGGATCGTCCGGGTGCCGCTCCCGTAAATATCTTGCCTGAAATACCCCAGGTAGGGTATTATTCCTGGGCCAGTGAATCCGTCCTGGCCCTCTTCCTCGTCGGACAGCCTCATCGGCTGGAATGGGTGGATTTGGTGGACGGAATGCGACATCTGGTATGTCTGGAACCCGGCCGATCCTTCCAATTTGATGACAAGGGCCAACTGGTTTACATCCAAAAGGTACTGCCCGATGTCCGCTATGTCAAACGATTTGACCCGTCAACCCGCCGATCCGAAATTCTGGTCCGGGCTCCACAGGACAGCGAGGATTTGGCTTTGCTTCAGGACGGGACCATCCTGATGACCCAAGACAGCCGCATACTGCGCTTTCGACCGGGCAAGGATCTTCAGTGGGTGGAATGGATCGACCTTGCTCCCATGGGTATCCATCGCATGTCCCGGATAGCCGTTGGGAACCACAGGACCCTTGCTGTTGTTATCGCCCAACCATGAAAAACTCCATCCTTCTCTTGCTTGTACTGTCCACCGGCACCTTCGCGCATGCCCAGCATTGGGCAGACTCCGTGCTGCAGCACCGGGAGAGGCAAATCCGGGACCTCCTGGCCGACACGCGACAGCCCGTAGATTCAACTACCGTGAAGGGCATTTCTTGGTTTGAACCGGATGCCTCATTCCGTTTGACCGGACACCTGGAACCTCTGACAGACGTAACTCCCATCGATATCCCCACGTTCAGCGGGATAACCAAACCCTTCCGTCCCGTAGCGCGCTTTGTAGGCCGGTATGGCGAATACTCTTTCCAACTGACACTGTATGAGTACGCTTCGAAAGGACTTTCGCGCATCTCGACACCCCTTTTCCTACCCTTCAAAGATCCCTCCAACGGCGATACCAGTTATGGGGGTGGCCGTTATCTCGATATCCCACGCGAAATCCTCCAGGCCGATACCGTGATTATCGATTTCAATCTCGCCTACAACCCATTGTGTGCTTATTCCGACGGTTTCAATTGCCCGATTCCTCCGACAGAGAACCACCTGGATTTTCCAGTACATGCCGGGGAAAAGGCCTTTCCGGACGCCTTGCACAAAAATCATTGAGGCATGCCTGTGCGTACCGACATGGCCGGTCGCCGGATCAATCTCCCCGAAGAGCCTCAAAGGATTGTATCCCTTGTCCCCTCCCAAACCGAATTGTTGTTTGATTTGGGACTCGAAGTAAGGGTGCTGGGCGTCACTAAATTTTGCATTCATCCTGCCCGGGCCCGTCGTCAGACCCGAATAGTAGGAGGTACCAAAAAATTCAACCTACCCACCATTTACGACCTCCGGCCCGATCTGATCATCGGCAACAAGGAGGAAAATGACAAGGACCTGATCGAGGCCCTCAATCCTGTTGCCCCTGTTTGGCTGAGCGATGTCCGGTCCTGGAAGGACGCCCTCGAGATGATCGCCCGAATCGGGGACATCACCGGCCGGACTGTAGCCGCCAATGATCTGGCCGCCAGGATCCGGAAAGCATTCTCGCCCTGGCCACCCCGGGATCGACCGACGCCAAGTGTCCTTTACCTGATCTGGAAGGATCCCTGGATGGCCGCTGCCGCTGACACATTTATTGATGTCATGTTGGAAAAGGCGGGATTCCTCAATGCCATCGGTCACCTCCACCGCTATCCGGTTTTGTCGGAAGAAATGATCAAATCCGTCCAACCTGAATTGATTTTTCTGTCCACTGAGCCATACCCGTTTGGCCGGAAGCATTTTGAAGAACTCCACCACCTGGCGCCCGGAAGCCGGATCTGCCTGGTGGATGGCGAAATGTTCAGCTGGTACGGGAGTCGTCTTCTCCATGCTCCTCCCTACTTTGAACGGTTGTGGCAGACCCTTCCCTCCAATACGCTGGACATGGAAGGGGATACCGGTTTCGACTTATCTTGAGGCGCCGTCCGGAAGCAGGCAAACCGATGCCGCGACTTTGACGTTATGCCTTGCGTAAGAACAAGCTACCCGATATGCTTTCTCCTCAGATCTCCCTGCCAACCACAGCCTTGCTGCTGGGGATGGCCATCTGGTTCATCGCCCTGGCCTCTCCCCCGGCCCGTGCATCCCATCCTTGCTCTGTCGTGCCGGATACAGGTTGGGTGGTCTGGCTGCACAAAGGGCACACCCCGGAGGACGTTGTGGGCAAGCAAGGCGATCTGGCCGCATGGAAGGCGTTGGGTTTCGATTTGTATCGGGTCCGGATACCGGCATCACGCACACCTGAAATGCCACAGTATTTGGTTTCACACCCTGCAGTGAAGTATGCCGGTCCGGACCGACCGGTTTCTCTTCGCGGTACCAGGCCCGATGACCCATTGTACGGTGATCAGTGGCATCATGCCTTGCTGGGGTCCGAGCGGGCATGGGACGTCACCGCAGGAGGGATGTCTCCGGGTGGACATCCAATCGTGATCGCGGTGATGGACGCCGGATTTGAAGCCGGCCACGAAGACTTGTCGCCCAACCTGTGGACGAATCCGGACGAGGTCCCTGGTGATGGTATCGACAATGACAACAACGGATTTACCGATGATCATTCGACCTACAATCCCAAATTGGACAATGGCGACATTCCAATCCATGCACACGGACAGTCGGTGGCCGGATACATCGGAGCCAGAGGGAACAACGGGGTCGGGATTTCAGGCATTTCGTGGCAAATCGGACTGATGCTGGTAGCCCCAACCCTGGTTGAATCTGACGTTATTTCAGGATTGAGATATGTCCATGACTGGAGACGCAGGTTCAACGAAACCCGGGGTGCTGAAGGAGCTTATGTCGCCGCCATTAATATGTCTCTGGGATTCGACAGCGTGTTTCCGGCGGACCTGCCGTGGATGTGTCCGCTTCTGGATTCCCTCCATCAGCAGGGTGTACTGGTCGTGGCTGCCGGCCCCAACGAAGGTGTGGACATTGGCAATGTCGGCGATCTGCCCTGTTTGTGTCCATCCCCCAATTTGTTGTGCGTCACCAATACGACCCAGAATGACGAACTCGTCTCCAATGCGGGATTCAGCAAGGAATTTGTCCATTTGGCGGCGCCGGGATTTCAGTCCTTTACGACGCGTTTGAGTACGAGTGGCACTTACGGCATTTTTTCCGGTACCTCGGCGGCGGCACCTATGGTAACGGGAGCGGTCGGCCTGCTGGCGGCCATGCCCTGTGATGAGGTCCGGGATTTGCTTTTCGATGATCCTGCACAGGCGGCATCCATCCTCCGGACAGCCATTCTGGAAGGTGTGGAGCCCGTGAAGGACCTTCGTGACCTCACGGTGACGGGTGGACGCCTCAGCTTGTGGTCAGACACAGGATTCGGGGCAGTGCCTTCTTATTCCGGCCGGTGCGGAAGTCCGGAGGGTCCATTGGCCATCCTCGGCCTGGAACCCAACCCCGCTTATGAACAGGTGTTGATCAGGTTGCGGAGTCCCGGAACGATCCCCGTGCCTGTCCGGGTATTCAATGTACTCGGACAAGTCTTGTGGGAAATGACCTACCTGCCGGAAAGTTTCGCCCCCAAGTATGTCGAGATACCTGTCAATGACTGGCCAGCCGGTATGTATATCGTCAGAGCCGGCGACGGGAAACAGGCCTCTACTGGCAAATTGTTGGTGCACCATTGATTTTCAGCCGGAATTTGGCCATTATTCGATAATACCATATCTTTGCAGGCGCTTACGGACAGGCCTCCTCGGGAACCTGAGGGGACAAGGTATTGTTGAGTAGGCAAAACGGCTTCGTAGCTTAATGGATAGAGCATCTGACTACGGAGCAGAAGGTTGAAGGTTCGAGTCCTTCCGAAGTCACCAGCAAAAGTTTGAACTAAAACCGGAACAATGTCCAGGACATGCCAGCTGACGGGGAAGCGCCCCATTTCAGGAAATTACGTTTCCCACTCCAACCGGAAAACAAAAAGGCGCTTCATTCCCAATATCCAGAAGAAAAGGGTTTTTGTCCCGGAGTTGGGCGAATTTGTTACGCTGAAGGTCAGCACCAAGGCCTTGCGTACAATCAACAAACTCGGGCTGTACACTTACATGAAGAAACTCAATGCCAAGGGGATTGACCCGGGCATCCAATTCTAACCTGACCGCATCATGGCCAAGAAAAGCAAAGGCAACCGGCTCCAGATCATCCTCGAGTGCACGGAACACAAATCCAGTGGCATGCCGGGGACCAGCCGGTACATCACCCAAAAGAACCGGAAGAATACCCCGGACCGCATGGAGTTGAAGAAATACAACCCCATTCTGAAACGGGTTACCGTACACCGGGAAATCAAGTAATTTTTTCACCCATTAATCCCCATTTCCCATGGCAAAGGTATCCAAGAACGCCAGGGTCGCCCAGCGGGCAGCCAATGCGGGATCCGGTAAGGATTTCGTCAAAGTGGTCAAAAGCATCAAGGATCCGGTAACCGGAAAGTACACCTACAAGGAAATGATGATCCACAAAGACAAGGTGGCAGAATTCTTCGCCGAGAAGAAGTAGCCGCCTTGTATTTCCAGAGGACATCTTCATGAAAGGCTTTTCTCAAGGAAAGGCCTTTCGTGTTTAAGCCCTTCCCACTCACTTTACCCCATTCCTCCCAGATGAGCATCTTTAAAAACTGGTTCTCCAGGGAAAAAAAAGAAGAACTCGACCAGGGCCTTTCGAAGACGAAGTCCAGCTTTATGGACAAGATCACCAAGGCCATTGCCGGAAGGTCGCAAGTGGATACCGAGGTGCTCGATGAAATTGAAGCCGCCCTGATCACCTCGGATATCGGGCTGGAAACCGCCGTAAAAATCATCGACCGCCTGGAAGCCCGCGTTGCCCGGGAAAAATATACCCGGGATGAAGAGGTTTACCGCTTCCTGCGCGAGGAAATCGCCGCCTTGCTGACCGAAAACCGGACGGAAGACCTTCCCGATTTTCTGGTGCCGGAAGGCTTGCATCCTTATGTCATTATGGTAGTAGGCGTAAATGGGGTTGGCAAGACGACCACCATTGGCAAACTGGCCTTCCAGTTTCAGCAAAGAGGCCACAAAGTCCTCCTGGGCGCGGCAGATACATTCCGTGCGGCCGCCGTGGACCAGTTGAGGATCTGGTCGGAACGCACCGGCTCCGGCTTCTATGCCAAAGGCATGAATACGGACCCTGCCGCCGTCGCCTACGAAAGCGTGGCGCACGCCATCAAGGAAAATTACGATGTCGTCATCATTGACACGGCAGGCCGGCTCCACACCAAGATCAACCTGATGAATGAACTGGGGAAAATCAGGAGGTCTATCGACAAGGCTTTACCTGGTGCCCCCCATGATGTGATCCTCGTACTGGATGCCACAACCGGCCAAAATGCCATCGAGCAATGCAAACAATTCTCCGCCGCCACCGAAGTCCAATCGCTCGCACTGACCAAATTGGACGGTACGGCGAAAGGGGGGGTAGCGCTGGGTATCAGTGATCAATTCCGGATTCCGATCAAATACATCGGTCTCGGCGAAGGAATGCACCAATTACTCGTCTTCAACAAACAGGCATTCGTCGAATCGTTGTTCAGCCAATAGGGAATTTCGCAACGGGCTGATTACTTTTGGCTTCACATCAGCCCCACTCCCTTATGAGACAACGAAACACAGCCAACCTGATTGGCGTGGTGGTTATTGCCGCGCTATTGATTGCCTTTTCCGGGAATCCTCCGGATGGCCACACCGGAGGACCAGGAGAATCTTTGTGCTCTGCCTGCCATAGTGGCGGTTCCTTCAACGGCAACGTCGCCATCACGGGCCTACCGTCCACCGTCATGGCCGGCCAGACCTACACGATCACCCTTACCGCTACAGCTACCGCCGGCTCTCCTGTCGTCGGTGGATTTCAGATCGTAGCCCTGAATGCCTCCAATCAAAATGCCGGCGACCTCATTGTCCTCAATCCCGGCGAAACGGGTACCGAAACCTCCGGTGGCCGGGAATATATGGAGCATCGCGGTCCCAAAAACTACGCCGGCAACTCCGTTTCCTGGGTATTCGACTGGACGGCTCCCGCCGGCCCCGACAATGAAACCCTCACCTTTTACTTCGCCTCCAATATGGCGAACAACAACGGCAATTCGACGGGTGACAACATCATCAACAGCAGCCATTCCGTCCAACTGGATGCTCCGACGCCACCCCAGGTCACCATTGACGGTGTCAACCATGTGACCTGCAATGGCGAATCCGATGGATCTGCGTCGGCGTTCGTCACTTTTGGGACGCCCCCCTTCATGTTTGAGTGGTCAAACGGCCAAAGCGGCGAGACCCTCACCAACGTCCCCGCCGGCTCCTATACCGTGACGGTGACCGACGACATCGGCTTGACAGGCACAGCCACCGTCATCATCAATCAACCCGCTCCGCTCGTTCCGTTCATCGCCTCGGAAGAACCTCTCACCTGTGCCATGCCGGCCACGTTGATGGTTGATGCGGCAGGAGGAACACCAGGTTACAGCTTTGATTGGTCTACCGGAGACACTGGCCCCACGGTCATGCTCGACCTCAATGACCTGCCGGTCACCGTCACCGTCACCGATGATAATGGATGCACCGCCGAACTTGACATTTCCAGTATCCCGGTCGATAATGATGCCCCTATCATCCAGGTCCAGGGCGGCACCATCACCTGTAATCAACCCATGGTCATGTTGTCTGCCGCCGGTTCCAGCCAGGGGCCTTGCTTCAACTACGACTGGACAGGTCCGGGCAATTTCCATTCCAACCAGTTGGACCCTGTCGTGTCCGTTCCGGGCACCTATACCCTGATGATTACCAATGTATGTAATGGATGTACCTCAACAGCAGATGCCTTCGTCACTGAAGACGTGACTTTGCCTGTATTTACACTCTCCAATCCGGATACCCTGGACTGCCACACGCCCCTGGTGGAAATGGATGCCGGGTTCATGAATGGACAGTCCTACACATGGAGCACGATGAACGGCCATATTGTCTATGGTCAGGATTCCTCCATTGTCGGGGTGGACCAACCCGGCGATTATACCCTGGTGGTGACAAGACAGGAAAATGGATGTACGGCCTCGGCCCAGGTGACCGTTTCCCAAATCTCTCTTCCCGCCATTCAGGTGGACAGTTTGGAAGATGTCGCCTGCTTTGACGGCCAGGACGGGGCAGCCTGGTTGTCCGCTTCCGGCGGTGTGGGGCCTTACACGTTTTTGTGGCCGGACAGTTCTCAGTCCGCCGTCAGAATGGATTTGTCTGCCGGTATGTATGTCGTTACCGTCACGGACAGTATCGGCTGCGCATCGGCCGACACAGTGAGCATCACACAACCCCCGGCACTGGTGATCAGTCTCGCCAAGTCCGATGAATCGGCTCCAGGCGCCGATGACGGTTCTGCAACGGTTTCCGCCTCCGGCGGTACACCGGCCTATTCCTATCTGTGGAGCAACGGCAGCATGGACACGTTGATACAAAATCTGCCACCTGGCACCTATACCGTGACCGTTACGGATGAAAACGGCTGTGAAGAAACCGGAAGTGTTACCATTCAGCCTTTCGGATGTACCCTTTCGGCCTCTGTAGCCGAAATCATGCATGCTTCGTGCCATGACGCTGAAGATGGTTCGGTACGTATCGAAGTAATCTTGGCCAACGGTCCGGTCGAAGTGTCCTGGAGCCATGGCGCCTCCGGTCTCCTGGCAGATTCCCTGGATGCCGGCTGGTACATCTTCAGTATTATTGATTCCGTTGGTTGCACCTTTGAGGATTCCGTTCTGGTGGAAGCTCCTCCCGCCATTGCCGGGACGCTGGATTCCATCCTTTTGCCCTCCGGGCCTGGCGAGGAGGATGCCGGCATCTTTGTTACCGTTGATGGTGGGGTTCCCCCCTATGTTTTTGCCTGGGAGGATGCGCAAGGCATGACGGTGGGTACCGACGAGGACCTTTCCGGCGTCGAAGCGGGTATTTATACGCTTATCGTTACGGATGACAACGGTTGTACCGGAAGCTTCTCCTTTGAGATCTCTCCTTCCGGGGTCACTCCTTCCTGGGTGAATGAAATACTCCTTTACCCGGTACCGGTGGCCGATGTACTCCGGATTCGACTACCCCGGACAGAACCCCTGGAGCTTTCCCTCATCAATGCCCAGGGACGAACGGTTGAAGAATGGCGATCCGTTGCCGGTGAGGCCGTGTTGGACATGTCTGTCCTGCCTGGTGGCATGTACGGCATTCTATTGAGAGACGCGGTCGGCCGTGGACAAATGTTCCGGGTCGTCAAGTATTGATGTCCCTAAACCTTTAATAACCCATCCGCTTGTTCATGAGGCGGATGGGTTTCTTTTTTTCGACGGCCAGGTACGCTATTGGTCCTTCAAGCTTCTCCGATGCTTTGGTTTAAAGGCTATTGAAATTTTTTTGTAAAAAATACGTCATTTATTGTCAAAATACATTGCATAACTAAATATTACGTTATACCTTTGTATTCGACAGCATCCTGCATACCGCTACTGAAAATCGCATGCCATGAAAACCGTCAAACCCGTCCCGTCCCTGACCAAAGCGGAAGAAGAAATCATGCAGCTCATATGGAACCGGGGAAGGTGCCTGGTGAGTGATTTGCTGGACGATTTGGGGGAGCCACGCCCTCCGCACAGTTCCGTTTCCACCATTGTGCGCATCCTGGAGAAAAAAGGGTTTGTAGGCCACAAGGCTTATGGACGAACCTATGAGTACTTTCCTCTGGTCACCAAGGATTCTTACAGCAAAAGCCGGTTGGATAAGATAGCCGGTGATTTTTTTGATGGATCGTTCAGCCAAATGGTGAGTTTCCTGGTCGAACAAGACCGGTTGGACGCCGATGAACTCGAAGCTTTTATCGCCACCCTCAAGAAAGAGACCCAATCATGAATGCATTCGTTTTCAATGTATTGTTGACCTCCACGTTATGGTGGGGCGTCGTCTGGTCGATATACCGGTTCCAATTGAAAGGAATGGGCATTCCCTCCCATCTGCGTATGTATCTGATCGGATCATTGGCTGTCGGATTGATATTGCCTTTTGTGCCCAAACCGGCACCTGCTGAATTTCCGGGCGTTATCGTACTGCCCGTTCTGGAGTTCATGCCGGGAGGGAGCGCCAAAGATGTCCCGTCAGCCTCCGCATTCCCCTTGATGAGTTTGCTGGCAGGATTTTATCTGACCGGAGTCGCGTGGTTGGTCGTGCGGCAATTCCTGGGTTGGTGGCAATTGCGCAGCCTGCGAAAAGAAGCGCAGATCCTTTGGATAAACGGCGTACAGGTCTTCAGGGTGGAAGGTCTTCCTACCCCGTTCCAGTTCGGTCGCGATGTATACATGCCTGCCTCCATTGACCAGGGGTCCGGAGCGTTTGCGATGATTCTGCAACACGAAATGGCCCACCAGCGACTCAACCACGGTTCGGACATCCTCCTCAGCCTGATCCTCAGGGATCTGTTCTGGTTTCACCCTTTGGTTCACTTGTTGGTGAAGGAACTCCGGCTTGTCCACGAATTCGAAGCAGACCAGGAAGTCATCCGCCAATACGACCGTGATACATACGTCAGGCTGATCGGCCAATTCCGCATTCTGCCTGAATTTGCCCTTCCCGTAAGCTCTATTATTCAAGGTCCTCTAAAACAACGTATTATGAACATTTATGCTCCACCCCGCCGCTGGGGACGCACCCAATGGATGCAGTTGGTTCTGTTTGGCTTTCTGTCCTTCGGATTTTCCTTGTTGGTTCAGGCCAAAATGGTGGATCCTTCTGCCTTGGTAGCCGGTATACCCGGCTCACCGGACACTTTGCCCCAGCCACCGGCCCCTCCTCCTCCACCTTTGCCGTCGGCCCCGACAGCACCAGCCCCTCCGCAGCCATCCTTGAGAGGTGAACTCCCCCCTTCTCCGGCGCCGATAGTGCCGCCAGCGCCTTCTGCACCTGCCGCTCCGGGTGATGATGTCCGCAAAGGCCAACCGGATGAAATGCCGAGGTTTCCGGGTTGCGAACACCTGAGCTCCCTCCCGGAGAAAGAAGCCTGTTCCACGCAAGGCCTGATGAAATATGTGTACAGCCGGCTGAAATATCCCGAGCAAGCCAAGGCCAACGGTGTTGAGGGAACAGTCGTCGTATCGTTTACCGTCACCAAGGAAGGCCGTATCGGTGCCATGTCCGCTTTGAAAGACATTGGTTATGATTGTGCCGCCCAGGTCATGGGCGTGCTCAAATCCATGAACGACGAACAAATTATCTGGCGTCCAGGATTCAAAGAAGGCCATCCGGTCAATGTGGAACTCCAGATACCCGTCAAATTCAAACTTTCCTCCGGCGATTCCTCCCCCGCAGAGGATAAAAAATAGATGGCGTCTGATCCTGAAGTTCGCTGTTTGACCAACAGAAAGAGGCTGCCGCGGCAGCCTCTTTCTGTATATGTCGTTATCTGAATCTCCAGCAACGAATTCGGTGGAGATTCGGCATGTGGTTGTATATCCTCAGATCCTGGCGGCAGGCAAAATGGCCCGCAACACGGCCTCAAAGGCACCGGTCATGAATTCCTCCGGAGTACGCACGTCGGATCCGTGTTCGGCGGGTACGGCTCCGGAAAAGGAAATCCCGTTGAGGGGGTCAAGTCCGGAATGCAGTGCCAGGGACCACGCTGTAATCAAGGCCATGATCAACGCGGCAACAGCCAAAGGAAGAGCGTGGCGGTTTTGGATGATCTTGTTCATAAGGGAAAATTAGATGGAAGGATGAAATCTATCGACCGGTTTTAGACCAAAGAACGGTTTTAGGCGACCAAACGTTGGCTGTTAACAAATATTTAAGAGGTTACGTTGAACCCACCGGGAAAGCCCGCGCCCCTTTCATTCAGGCTCTCAGAGATATGACATATGGGTCTTGAGATTCCTCCAGTTCACGGACGCCGCCCTCGAAGCAAACAGTCCCTTCACGCACGATCCATAGACGGTGGCACCATTGAGCCAGGGCAGGCAAATCATGGGAAACCAGAATGGCAGGGAGATTCCTGGAGGAACAAACAGTTGCCACCAGGTCCAGGAAGGATTCACGGAGGCTCGCATCCAGACGAGAGAAGGGTTCATCCAACAAAAGGACGGAAGGATGGCTCAACAAGGCACGGGCCATGGCCAACCGCTGGATCTGACCTCCGCTGAATTGATGAGGACGCCGCTGAAGCATTTCGCCGGAAAGCGAGACCCATTCCAGCACCTGTCGGGGATCCGGCCCTTCCGCCTGGCGGAAGCGCGTGATTTCATCGAACGTTTCGCCAATGGTCAGGGCCGGATTGAAGGTGCGTCCCGGGTCCTGATAGACCATGGCAAAATGCCTGTTCATCTCCTCCGGAGGGATGTCTCTGCCGGCTACCTGCAGGCAGACGGTTTGCCAGGGAAGCAACCCCGTCAACGCCCTGAGCAGGGAGGATTTGCCCGATCCGGATGCGCCGGCCACCCCAAGGATCTCACCCGGCCGGAGATTGAAAGGCGGTACGCGGATTGCGGGTTTTCCTTTGTGGTACCCACCCTGGAGACTGGTGACGTGGAGCACCGGCGGGCTGTCGGACAATTCTCGTCTTTGGTGACGGGTTGGGGAGATTGGCCCTGATGCCGGCGTCCCGGATGCAAGGATACGACCTTCTTCCAATGCAACCCATTCATCCGCTACGGTGGCTGCCGCCTCGCGGTCATGGGTGATAAGCAATACCGATGGCCGCATCCCTTGTCCTGCATAAGCCTTCAGCAGTTCAAGGAAGGAGCGTTGGTGATGGCGGTCCAACGAAGCCGTAGGTTCATCGGCAATCAACAGGGCTGGTTGCCGACTCATCACCATGGCCAGCAGGATCCGTTGCTGTTGGCCTCCTGACAATTGCCAGGGAAACCGTTCTTTCCATTCCCCGGCGTCAATGCCCATACGGCTGAGAAGCATTTCCAGTCGCTGGCCCGTTTCTCCGGAGGAGGCACCCCAATCCGCCCAATGCGCAGACAGGGAACGGACCGGATTGAAGGCCGCATCCGGTTCCTGGAAAATGGCGCCTATGCCTCCTTGCCAGAAATGGCGTCTTTGCCGTCCGGAAAGAGCCAACAGATCCTGCGGTCCCTGGGCTCCATGCCAAAGGATTTCGCCGGACATCCGTTGGTACTGTCCCTGAGGCCAAATGCCCAAGAGCAATTGGGCAATGGTGGATTTGCCACTGCCGGAGGGTCCTGTCAAAGCGGTCACCTTACCCCGTCGCAAGGTGAGATGGACGTCCTCCAACACACGCGTTGTAGAACCCTGACCACGCACATTTACCGAGAGTGAACGGATGACCACCAGGGGATCCATCGTCAGGGCTTGTGGGTGAGCAAAATGCCTTCCGGCTTGAGTTCGAATTCAAGTGACTCCCGGTTTTCCAGCAGCTCTCTCCAGACAACGGGTAAAAACCGGCTTCTCCAACCTGCATACAAACCCTCATACCGGTGCCCCGGGATGATGCGGTATCTCTTGGCCTCGGATGCCGGAAGAACAAGGTCAATGGACATGGCTTGCTTCTGGCAGAATGTCTGCAACAGATGAAGCACAAGTTGGGTCCGGCTTTCAATGGCCGGATCAATCACTTCCCGTGGTGCATATTGATACAGCAGGGTCAATTCATCCGGTTTGGCCTTTTCCTGGTACCATGCCGTCAAGTGGTCTTTCATGGCCCTGACGAAGGATTTGGGCAGTATCCGGCTCCTGAAGAGGGCTTCGCTGCCCGACCCGATCACTTTGGCCATTTCGACCAACTGCTTGTTGGACAAGATTTCTTCCGATTTGCATTGCCTTGCCTGACTCTCCCCTTCTCTCCACCTCGCCAGGCGAAGCATGAAAAGCTTTTCTTTCTCGTGGAACCCGGCAATAGATTTTTGCTGGAGCAACCGTTTGAGGGGATCTGTCAAATAGGTTTCCTCTTTTTCCCAGGCCTGCATTTCTTCCCACACCCAATCTTCCCGGCCCAGCTCCGACAATCGCTCCCTGATCCGGTCAAAAAGGGCGGGAAGGTAGCAGACATCCTCTACGGCGTACTGTTTCATCTTTTCGGGCAATGGCCGTACCGACCAATCCGCTACCGTAAAACTTTTCGAGGGAGAAAGGGAAAGCACCTCCTGCAATATGGAGGACAACCCGGCCGGATAGCGGAGTCCGATGAATCCGGCAGCCACCTGGAGATCAAAAGCCTTACGGGGCAGGACGCCAAGGAGTTGATACAGAAGCCTGTAGTCGTTTTCTCCGGCATGCGTGAGCTTGCATATGCCCGAATCCTCTATATACATACCCATCCTGGTCCAACCTTCTGCTCTGAGTGTATCCACCAGCCAGACAGCATCCGGCGTAACGACCTGCAGGAGACACAGCAAGGGTACATCCCTTTTTTCACCGATGAATTCCGTATCGAAGCCAAACCATTCGGCGCGGTCCAATGCCGCCCAAAGGGGCTTAAGGTCAGCATCTTCCTGAATGTACCGGACTTCCGGGGAGCCCGGGGTGTTTTTTGTCATGCGAATCAGTAAATGATGCAACGATAAACGTTGGGACCAAAGGTAATCGTTATAGAAGGTAAACAGCCCCTCCATGGCAAAGGTCGCCAAGTTCCTTTTGGTGTTTTCAGGTATTCTGGTCGCCGCGTTTCTGGCGGCAGCCGTCATTCTGCCCCGTCTTTACAAAGACGAACTCCTTGAGGTGATCCGGGTAGAAGCCAACCGAGACCTTCAGGCCACCCTGGATTTTCATGATCTGCATCTTTCTCTCTTTCGACAATTCCCTCTGCTTTCCATCCGGATGGATTCACTTTCCCTCACCGGAAAGGGGGAGTTTGAGGGCATGCCGCTTCTTAGGGCCCCGAATCTGGAGTTAGCCGTTTCGGTATGGGACCTGTTCCGCAAAGACGCTCCATTTGACATACGGAAGCTCTATCTCACCAACCCGGAAATGCAGATCCTGATCCTGGAGGACGGCAAGGCCAATTACGACATCACCTTACCGGACACGACCCAGGCGGACCGACCCCCTTCCACATTCCGTTTGTCCCTTCGGGATTATCGCATCAACAATGGGCGAATCAGGTATGAAGACCGGTCCATGCCGGTAGTCGTGGACATGAAAGGCCTCCACCACCAGGGGAAGGGAGATTTTTCAGAGGTGCGATTTGACCTGGTGACCGAAACCCTCGTGGACAGCCTTGACTTCGAATACGACGGCATTGCTTATTTCAACAAGGCCCGGCTGGAATGGGATGTTCTTTTGGGGGTAGACATGGACGAGATGGCCTTCACTCTGAAAGACAACAGGATGCTGCTCAATGCTCTTGCCCTGTCAGGCCAGGGCGTCATCCGCATGCCCGGAGAGGATATTGATGTGGATATTAAAGTGGAAGCCCCCTCCAATGATCTTCGCGAACTATGGTCGGTGCTTCCCGGGGCTTATACCGACGATTATGCCGGGCTGAAAACCGAGGGGACATTCACCCTTGGCTTTTGGACCCGGGGGGTGTATAATGAGGACCGGATTCCGGCTTTTGAACTGACCAGCACGATCAAGGATGGCCGCGTGCAATACCCGGACCTTCCTTACCCGATCGAACAGATCTCCATGAACCTGCAGGTGCGACAGCCTGGTGACCAGTTGAAGGCGCTGGAAGTAGATCTGCCCGCATTCCGCTTTCGCATCCAGGATCAGGAATTGCGGGGACAAATGGCCGTCAGGGACGTTTGGACGGATCCTGATGTCAAGGCGGAATTGAAAGGTACGTTGAACCTCGGTCATCTGCGAAAAGCATTCCCTGTAGAGGCGACAACCCTGGAAGGGGCCATTCGCGCCGACGTATTTCTGGCCGGGCGAATGTCGGCCCTTGATGAAGGGCGATATCACGATGTGGACATCAGGGGCAGCCTTCAGGCCGAAAAGATCAAATACCAGGGTCCCGACCAACCTCTGATGGCGATTGATCAGGGTGAAATGGTATTCAGCCCCTCCTTTGCCGAAGTGCGGGCCGTACAAATCCGGGCAGGACGGACGGACATTGCCCTGGACGGTCGCATTGACAATATCCTGGCCTTCCTGCATCCCGACCGAACGCTCAAGGGGAAGCTGACCATGCGCAGTCAATTGATCGACCTCACGGAATGGGTGGAAAAGGGAACCGTTGAGACGCCGGTCACGTCGGTGCCAGAGGAAGAAGAAAAGGCGGTTGGTTTGCCTGCCGAACAATTTGATCTCGCCCTGGATGCCAAAGCCGGTACGGTAAAGGCGCCTGATCTTGAAATCCGGGATCTCGTTATCCGGGGAGAAGCGGGCCCCACCTCCCTCAGGGCCCAAGAAATCTCGGGACGCATGGGAGCTTCCGATTTCAAATTAAGTGGCCATCTCGAAAACCTGTTCGACTGGATGTTGGATCAGGCCATATTGCGCGGACATTTCTCCCTGTCCAGTCAGCGACTTGACCTGAATGCGTTCATGCCTGACGCACCGGCCAGCGGATCCGGTCAGGAAAGCCAAACATCTGCCATTCCTGTACCCGATGATGTGGAGATCACGGGCGATCTCCACGTGGGCGAACTGATTTATACCGACCTGATTCTCAAAGATGTGTCCGGGAGTATGGCCATTGGCGACCAGACCGTTTGGATGAAGGATTGGAAGGCGCTCGGATTTGGGGGCAACATCCAACTGGAAGGCACCTATGTAGCTCAGGATCTGTCCAGACCCGAGTTTCATTTCATGTATGATGTTGAACAGTTGGATTTTCGTCAGGTTTTCAACAAGGTCAATACTTTCCGGCAGCTGACGCCTGTCGGCAAATACCTGGACGGACGCTTTTCGTCTCGCCTGGTCATGGACGGAGCCATGGATGCCGGGATGAATCCCGACCTGACAACCCTTCAGGCGACCGGCATGATCGAAACTTCACAGGCGGTCATTCAGGGTTTTGCCCCAGTGGACGGGTTGGCCGACAAGCTCCGCATTCCCGGATTGAAAAAAATGGCGCTAAAGGATTCCAAAACCGGGTTTGAGATCAAAAACGGGACCGTAGAACTACAGGAATTTGACTTCCGTCATCAGGATATTGACATGTCCGCGGGTGGCCGGCATCAATTGGGAGGACAGATGGATTACACGGTGAAGGCAAAGATCCCCAGGAAATACCTCGACCAAACCGGCATCACCGCGCAAGCCAACACAGGGATGAAATGGCTGGAAGCTGAGGCCGGAAAGCTTGGCATCCCGTTATCCGTCGGGGAATTTGTCAGGATCGCGGTCGGCATAGGGGGTACCATGGCCAAGCCCACTTATTCTCTCAAGGTATTGGGTACGGAAGGAGAAGGAGGAACGGATGCGGCCGGTGGAGACCTACAAGCCACGCTTGAAAAAAGCGCCGAATCCCTGAAAGATACCCTCCAGGATGTTGCACGCCGAAAAGCCGATGAACTGAGCAAACAAGCAGAGGCCCGGATGGACTCCCTCAAGCGCCAGGCGGAATCCCAGGTGGATTCGGCCCTGGCAAGAGCCAAAGAGGAAGCCACCAAAAAAATCGGTGACGAAGCAGCCAAAAAAATCGAAGAGGTGGGCGGCGACAAAGCCAAACAGGAGGCGGAAAAACTGAAAGAAAAGATCCGGAAATGGGATCCGTTTGGCAAGAAAAAAGAATGATCGTAGGCCCTGGACCTTTCCCGTTTGGTGCATACCTTGTATTTTGAGCTGACCAAACCTCTGCCGTCATGTACAAGCCGGTCAAAATCAGTGATCTCCCTTGTGAAGCACCCCAAGGGTTGAAGAAGAACGACGTTGAAAAGGAAAGGGAAGAAATGGCCGATGCCATCGGCGAAATGCAAAGGCTGTTGTATGCGGAAGCCAAGCGAAGTTTACTGGTAATATTCCAGGGAATGGATGCCGCGGGCAAAGACGGTACGGCAGGAGCCGTTTTCCGCTGGTGCGTACCCCATGGTATCAGCGCATATTCCTTCAAGAAACCAACCCCCCTGGAATTGGCCCATGACTTCCTTTGGCGCGCACATGTCCACACCCCCGAGAAGGGGTACATCAAAATATTCAACAGGTCCTATTACGAAGATGTATTGATTCAACGCGTACATCGCTGGTTTCCCGAAGAGCATTTTGAATTGCGGTTCAAGGCCATCAATGCCTTCGAGGAACTCCTCAGTTTTGATGCCCATACGACGATCATCAAGTTTTTCCTGAACATCAGTGAAAAAAGGCAAGGTGAAAAACTACGTGAAAGACTGGTCAATCCCAAGAAACAATGGAAACATAATGCCGGCGATTGGGAGGAGCGCAAACATTGGGGTACTTACATGGCTTGTTATGAGGACGTGATCAACAAGAGTGTCATTCCCTGGCATGTGATCCCCGCCGATGACGAATGGTACCGCAATTACTGCGCCACCAAAGTCGTTTACGACACCCTCAAAGCCATGGATCCCCAGCGGCCTGTCCTATCCGCACCACGTCATGATTGAGGGAGCCGGCAAGGTACGTGTGGACAAGTGGTTGTGGGCCGTTCGGCTGTTCAAAACGCGAACGCAAGCCACCGACGCCTGCAAAGCAGGTGATATTCTCATGGCAGACCTCCATCTCAAAGCTTCCCACCAGGTCAAACCGGGAGATATCCTGACAGTCAGGAAAAACGGCATTCACCACATCATTGAAATCGTTCGGCTCCTGGACAAAAGAGTTGGCGCTCCTGTCGCTCAGGAATGTTTTCTTGACCTTACTCCCGAGGAGGAATTGCGCAAATTTGAGAGCTGGTTTGCGGCAAAAACCGGCAAACCGGAATTCAGGGAAAAAGGCTCGGGCCGTCCCACCAAGAAGGAAAGGCGTCTCATTGATGCTTTCAAGGACCTTGACGATTGATTCCGGACCAACAAAGGCGGGAATCCCTTCGGCGCAAAATCTAACGGACCAGGACCGTCCGGGCTTGGGTGAAGGCACCTGCCCTGACACGCAGGGCATAAGTACCGGCAGGATAGCCCCCGGCATCGAAGAAGAACTGTCGGCGGCCTCCCGACACATCTCCCCGGAATATCGGGAGGATTCGACCCATGACATCCGTAAGAGAGATGTCCACACCCCCTTGGTAGTGGCCAAAATCAACCGGAATACAGGTAATGGCGGAAGCGGGATTGGGAAAAACCTCTTCGACGTGAATACCGGGTAGGGAAGGCAAGGCCACCTGTGTGGGCTGACCGGGCATCATAAAGGTCCAATGTCCGGATGGGGCTGTCAAAGGGCGCCGGCGGACCTTGCCCGTCAGGGAGGTGGCTTCGATATAGTAACGTATCTCAGCCTCCTCATCCAGGGCGGGAAAATCGACCTCCCACATATCCGGTTCAGCGCCGGGGGCCATGGCCAGTGCGGTGAATCCTTGGGTGGTATCCGTAGTCCAAAAGAGATTGACCTGCTGGATTCCGTCCCTGTGCTGGACGAGGGCCCTGAACGGTAGGGAGGAAAGGCCTGGCTCCCATTCCTTCAATGGCTGATGGACGATACGCAAAGGATCGTTGACACCGATTTCCTTGGTGATACAATGAAGGGCGCCACTGGAAGGGATAATGGCATTGCAGTTGATCCCCACAATCTGATATCCGGGCATGGCTTCGGCATAAATGCGCAATGCCGTACTGTCTACCGACGGTGTATAGGTCGGCACTATGACGGTGCGATTGGCGATCAGGCTATTGGTATATGTGCGATAATGGCCGCCCTGATGGGGATACTTGCCCGTCGCATCAGGAGGCATGGGCATGCGAATGACCTTGAATGGTGTACCGAATCGAGTCGTGATTGAACTCAGGATAAACTGGAGATTGGCTTCGATTTGGGGCCCGTCGGCGATACCCTCCGGGTATTGACCCACCAGCAACGTTTCTTCATCCAGCAACTTCATGTGCATGTCAATGTGATGGATGCCGTCAAAGGGCAGGTTGACCATTTTGGGATACACGTCAATGCCCATGAAAGACTGCATGATTCCATTGATTGCGGCCTCATCATGGTTGCTGGTACCAAACTGATTGAAAGGTCCGTTTTCGTCCAGTACCAACTGGGAAGAGAACCCTGTACCCAGACCATCACTCATGAAATTGCCCCCGGTATGGACAAGGTCTTCCGGTGCTTCTTGTGTGGCCATGACGGGCAACGCCAACACATCCCCCACCAGAAAAGAGACCAGATCATCGTTGGGTCTGGGTCGGTTGTATATCCAATCCACGAGAAACAAAGAGTCCACATCATTCTGATAAACCGGGTTGGGGCCGTAATCCCTTACCCAAATAGAATTATAGGGACCCTGGACAAACGTGATATTGTCGGTCCAATCCACATTCTTGCCGGTGAGGTAATTTTTGACCGACCCTTCGTTGTTGCAGACGATGATCACCCGGCATTCTTTTTGGAGGGCTCTGACGATCTCTGCCAGGATGGCCTGCTGGGAAGCCCAGGTGATGACCACTGCCTGCAATTCTTCCCATTCGGCCATGGCGCGGAATGAACCGGAGCGACTCTCGGGTCGGGGAGTGGAAAGGGAAGCCACGGAAGGAGGGACATAGGCGCCCAACAACTCCTTTTCGGCTTCTGTCATGAATCTCGGCAGGTCCTGACCTCTACCGGGGAGGCTGTTTCCGGCGATGAACAGGAGAATCAGGAACAACAGGCGCATGAGGTCAGAATTTGAACGTGAGTCCTGCCGAGGGCAGGATGGGCAACTGATCTACACGGGAATAATTGACACGGTCGAAGAAAAAGATATTGTCGCGGTTATAGGCATTGGTCACACTGGCGTTGGCTTCCAGACTGGTAAATTTAGTCAGTTTCCAGGTATATTTCAAGGAAAGGTCCATCCTGTGGTAAGCAGGTAGCCGTCCGGCGTTCCTTTTCTCATCGTAGATGATGCCCAAATCGCTGTTTCCCGTCAAGATATCGGCATTGATACCGTCAGACAGGTTGTAGTTGCCGTAAAAACCCTGGGTAAGGGTAAAGGGAAAGCCCGAGCCGAAATTCCAGCGAAGGGCGGCTTCCCATTCCTGTTTTTTGCCGAACGAATAGGTCAACAAGGCATTGATGTTGTGCCTGCGGTCAAATATGGGGGGATATTCCTGTACGCCGTCGTTTCTTGTCACCCAGGCCAATGAATAGGTTCCCCAAAAACTGAGCTGACGGAAACCATACTGCAGTGAAAAGTCAATACCGTAGGCATCACCGGTCTCCGCCTGGTAGTTGGGGTCGCTGATTTTTCTTTTGTTGCGGTTGAGCGCGATCAATTGCGTAAACCGCTTGTAATAGGGTTCGACATTCAGGGTGAGGTTATTCATGAGGTCAATCTCCACGCCGGCAATTCCATGGATGGCTTTCTGCAGCCGATGTTCCACGCGCTCGGTAGAACCAGGTTGAAAAAACTGTTCGTCCGGTCCACCCAGAAACCCGACAAAGAGGTTGACCACATCCAGTTCATTGACGGAGCTGATCAGATTTTGAGAGTAAAAACCACCGGCCAGCTTGAACCGAAGGAATTCGGTGGCATTGTATTTCATTCCTATGCGGGGCTCCAGCTCCATGTCATTGAGCGCGGAGTAGTAATTCAATCGAATAGAGGGCTCGAGGATCAAATTTCCCCAGCGTTTCTTGTACCGGAAAAAGCCGGCGATATCCGTGTTGAACGATTCCTGTTGGACCCGGTAATTGAGGAAGTTGGTGTAGGTGAAATCCGTATTGAATCCCTGGATGTCAAAGCCGTATTTGGTCTCACTATCCAGACCGAAGAAGGTGAAATCAAAGGCGATATTGAAGGATGAGATCCGGCTGCGTCGGGGGCGGTTGTCCGCCTGGGCCAGTTGAATCCGGTAATCGGTATAACTGATTTGGGCGCCAATTACGGCATTGGAATTACCCGGTACGACAGATACCCGCATTCCCCCACCCTGGTTTTCCCAGTTCAAGCGAGCGGTCTGCCCGTAATCGACCGCATCTTCAAAACTGAAGCCGAAAAGGCTGATCCGGCTGGCGCTTCCGGCCATGAACGAAAGCTTTCCGTAAAGGTCGCGATAGGAAAAGGGCAGGCCCAGACTGTCATTGACGGCATACGGATAGAGCGATTTTCCTGTCCGGTCCAGATATCCCTGCTTGGCGGTCAACAGGAAGGAGGAACTGGTGGGCTTGTCGTCCCTCAATTTTTGAATGGGGCCTTCAAGGAGGAGGTTGGCTTGAAAAGGATTGATACCGGCCATGCCGCCGAATCGCTTCATATTCCCCTCCCGGGTCGTGATATCCACAATAGCGCTGACCCGTCCACCGTAATCGGCTCCAAATCCACCGGTCATCACATCTATGTTCCGAATGGCTTCCGTTTCGAAAACGGAAAACAATCCTATGGAGTGGAAGGGGTTGTAGATGGTCATTCCGTCGAGCAGGATCTTGTTCTGGACAGGCGATCCACCCCGGATATAGAGTTGCCCTCCCTGGTCACCGGTGAACACGATACCCGGGATCACCGGCAAATACTGGGCGATATCCGGCACACCCCCCGTTGAAGGCAGGGATTTGATCTGCCGGGGGGTGACCATGGTTTTGGACACCTGGACATCGGTCCTTGCGGCTTCGCGGGCCCCGGAGACATCCACCGTCTGCAGTTGAATACCCGATTCCTTGAGCAATATCCTGCGGGAAACGATTTCACCCGCACCGAGAGTGATTTCCAGTTGCAGGGAATCATATCCCAAAAAGCTGGCGACGATGTTGTAGGTACCAGGTGCAAGACCGGTGAGGGCAAGAATACAGTCCAGATCCGTGTTCACACCCAGTGTTGTACCCTGAATGCGGACTGTGGCAAATGGCACGGGATCACCGGAACCTTCATCGATGACCGTTCCCCGGATGACCCCATTTTGGGCACCCAGGGCGCTGGCGGCCAGCAGGAAGAAGGCAACGAAACACGATTTGCACGGGATAGGGAAAGGATACTTGGACATAAGGCCGGCAAAGTTCTGCAATCAAACCGAATATCAACGAGCTGAATGGCCACAGGGTATGGATGCCGACATTTTTAAGGTATCCTGGTGAACGTGAATGGATCTAAATCCGGGATCACTGGTCACCATCGTCCCCATCCATGTCGATATCGTCCAGGGCACCTGCCAATTCATCCCTGAACCGGATCCCGGGACCGTCCACGATTTTACTGATTTTGTGAAAGGCCGCCAATCCATGGAGGATCAGTTCCATACCGGTCAGTTGATGATGGGGCGTTGCCATCCGCGCGGCGGCGAGTTTTTTCAGACCGGGTACGGACTCCAGTGTACGGACATGCGCTGATTCGGCCATGTCCGGGGTCATGGTCAGGGTATTCCCTGCTGAAAACCAGGTGAGGACAACGCCATAAGGGTCTTTGTCATCCTGGGAGGTTTTTTTGTCCGGATGGGGAAAATATCGCAGAAAAACGGTTTTGAAGGCCATATCCATCAAATGATGGGCGACGGCCTGCATCCCTTCCTGTTCGCCTTCATAAACCAGTTCCACCTTGCCCGTAATGGCGGGTATCACCCCCCAAAGATCCGTGAATCGGGCTTCCCCCTGCTCTTCCCGATGCAGCAGGGTCCTCCTTTCCACCGTGCTGGCCAGCAATTCGTAGGCGGATATGTTGAGCCGGGCGGAAACACCGCTTTTCGGATCTATAAACGCGCTTTCGCGGGCCTCAAAGGCGATCTGGTCCAGTACTTCAAGCACCAATGGTCCGATGGTTACCCGTGCGGATTGGTCATCGGACAGGCGCGCCTCCTGCAGGGTGATGGCCTGACTGGTTGCTGTATCCGGAGGATAATGGGTGAGTATCTGAGCGTCTATCCTGTCCTTGAGCGGAGTAATGATACTGCCCCGATGGGTGTAATCCTCCGGATTGGCCGTAAACAGGAAGGCCACATCCAGTTGCAGCCGTTTGTGAAAACCCCGGATCTGAATGTCTCCTTCCTGCAGGATGTTGAACAAAGCGACCTGAATGCGGGGTTGCAAATCCGGCAATTCGTTGATCACGAACACCCCCCTGTGCGCGCGAGGCACGAGACCGTAATGGATGACACGCTCGTCGGCATATGAAAGTTTCATACTCGCGGCCTTGATGGGATCCACATCTCCGATCAGATCAGCAATGCTGACATCGGGAGTTGCCAGTTTTTCCACATAGCGTTCATTGCGGTGGAGCCAACCAACCGGTGCCAATTCCCCTTTCTCCTCGATCAATGCCATGGCCTCCCGGGTAATGGGCTGCAAGGGGTCTTCAGGGAGCTCAACGCCTTCCAGGACAGGGATCCATTCATCGAGTAAGGCGGTCAGGGTCCGGGCAATGCGGGTTTTGGCCTGGCCCCGCAAACCCAGAAGAAGGATATGGTGTCTGGACAGGATGGCCCGCTCAAGATCGGGGATTACCGTTTGTTCAAACCCCAATATTCCGCTGAATACCTGCCTTTCCTCCCTGAGGGCCGCGATAAGGTTTTCCCTCATTTCATCCCGGACCGAACGGGATGAATATCCGGAAGCTCTGAGCTCTCCAAGCGTAGATATGGCTGGGGTTGGCGTCGTTGGCGTCATATTGCCTAAACAGCCCTTCCATTTCATTGTTTCGGCGTACAGGCCCCGGGGCGGTGGTTTTCCTTATTTTTGCGGCTTCATTCAACCGGGGACACGCATTATGTTCGAACAACTGTCCGACAAACTTGAACTGGCCCTCAAGGGGCTGAAAGGCGAAGGCCGCCTGACCGAGATCAATATTGCCGAGTCGGTCAAGGAGATTCGCAGGGCGCTGGTAGCCGCGGACGTGAATTACAAGATTGCCAAGGAATTCACGGACAAGGTCAAGGAGAAGGCGTTGGGCACCGAAAACGTCCTGAAAGCCGTGAAGCCGGGTGAGCTCATGGTCAAAATCGTGATGGATGAGCTGGTGGAACTTATGGGAGGCCAATCGGCCGGTATCCAGCTCAAAGGCAACCCTGCCATCATCCTGATCTCCGGTTTGCAGGGTAGCGGCAAAACCACCTTTTCCGGCAAACTGGCCCATCACCTGCTCACGAAAAAGGGCAAACGCCCTCTTCTGGCGGCTTGTGATGTATATCGACCTGCGGCCATCAACCAGCTCCAGGTGCTCGGCGAACAGATCGGAGTACCGGTATTCCAGCAGGCCGACAGCAAGGACCCGGTGAGTATTGCCCGGATGGCTGTTGAGGAAGCCCGTCGCTCGGGACGAGATGTGGTCATCGTGGACACGGCTGGGCGGCTGGCGGTGGATGAGGACATGATGGCCGAAATCGCGCGGCTCAAAGAAGCCCTGGATCCAGGTGAAACCCTTTTTGTGGTGGATGCCATGACCGGCCAGGATGCCGTCAATACGGCCCTTGCCTTTCATGAGCGTATCCGTTACGACGGGGTTGTTTTGACCAAACTGGATGGAGATACGCGGGGGGGCGCTGCTCTTTCCATCCGTTATACGGTCGGGAAGCCGATCAAATTCGTCAGTACCGGGGAGAAGATGGACACCCTGGATGTCTTCTTTCCGGAAAGGATGGCCCAGCGGATTTTGGGTATGGGCGACATTGTGTCCTTTGTTGAAAAGGCCCAGGAGCAATTTGACGAAGAGGAGGCCAAGCGGCTGGAGAAAAAGATCAGGAAGAATAAATTCGACTTCAATGACTTTCTGAGTCAAATCAGCCAGATTCGCAAAATGGGCGACATCAAAAACCTGCTCAACATGATCCCGGGGATGGGTAAGATGACCAAGAACCTGGATATCGATGACAAGGCGTTCAACAAGGTGGAGGCCATTATTTTTTCCATGACACCCAAGGAAAGGGCAAATCCCGAGTTGCTCAACATGAGTCGAAAAGAGCGGATTGCGCGGGGCTGTGGGATGAAGGTGCATGAAATCAACCATTTCATCCGCCAGTTCGATGAAATGCGCAAGTTCATGCACACCATGAGCAAAGGTCAGAACATGCAGCGCATGATGGGGCCGGGCGGACCGTTTGGCGGTCAGGTGGGCCGATAACCTCTCCGGCGATGTGGCCGGGTACGGGGAGGAGCCAGGAGCCAGTCGCGATGCTTCTCCTTGGCAGGATGCCATTGACCGACTTACAGGTATTTGATAATTAAAAGATTAACTGTACCTTTGCCCCCGCTAAAGACGATTTCCGTAATCTCATTTGGTAACTCACACACAATCAAAAAAATGAGTGTTTATTTAAGCAAGGAAAAAAAGGCCGAGATTTTCGCCACCCATGGAGGTTCGGCACAGAATACCGGCTCTATTGAAGGTCAGGTAGCGCTGTTCACCTACAGAATCAACAGTCTTTCGGACCATCTCAAGACCAACAAGAAAGATCATTCCTGCCGACGGGCGCTTTTGCATCTGGTCGGCCAGCGGAAGCGGGTGCTTGCCTATCTGATGAAGAAGGATATCAACCGCTACCGTAACATCTGCGACCAACTCGGCATACGCCGTTAACCACACAAGCGCCCTCCCACAGGAGGGCGCTTTTTCATCTGTTCAATAGAACGAAGTTTTGCCGGGCACTTTTTCCATCAACGGCTCCCCAATCAACGCAAATCCCCGTTTCTGCCCGGCTGTTCCTTCGTTCGAGGGGACCTTATCATTGACATCAAAACGCTTATCTCCATGGGGATGCAAACTCCTTTAAAGACCTCCTTTCAACTGCCTGATGGCAGGGAGGTGATCATTGAAACCGGCAAACTGGCCGCTCTGGCCGATGGTTCGGTGGTGGTGCGGTGTGGAAAAACCATGCTTTTTGCCGTAGTGGTTTCGTCGGCCGAGCCCAAGCCTGACCAATCTTTCTTCCCTCTTTCTGTGGATTACCAGGAAAAATTCGCGGCGGCCGGCAGGATTCCCGGTAATTTTTTCAGACGGGAAACCAAGCTGAGCGACTACGAGATTCTGATCAGCCGTTTGGTGGACCGCGCTATTCGCCCGCTTTTCCCGGACGATTACATGAATGAAACCCAGGTCATCATCAATCTGGTTTCCACCGACCTGGATGTTCCTCCGGATGCCTTTGCCGCATTGGCCGCCTCAGCTGCCCTTGCCGTATCCGACATCCCCTTTGGCGGCCCGATTTCCGAAGTACGCGTTGCCAAGATTCAGGGTGAATACTTGATCAATCCCAATCACAGCGAACTAAAGAACGCGACCCTCGACTTGATCGTAGCGGCTACCGAACGGGATGTCATGATGGTGGAGGGCGAGGCCAATGAGTGTTCGGAGCATGAACTGGTCGAGGCCATCAAGGTCGCCCACGAGGCGATTCGCATTCAGATCAGGGCGCAACTGGATCTTGCCCGGTTGGTGGGTGACAAAGCCCTTGTCAAAAGAGAAGTGCCCACCCCGGAAGCGGATGCCGATCTTCAGGCTGAACTCGATGCTTTTGCCCGTGAAGAGATCCGGCAAATTGTCCTGGGCGCGCTGCCCAAAAAGGAAAGGGCCCAGCGATACAAGGATTTGTTGAAGAACTTCAAACTGAAGGTCGCCGGAGAAAAAGGCGAGGAATATGCGGTTGAAAAGGACAGCCTGATCGCCAAGTATTTTGAAAAACTCCGGAAACAAATGTCCCGGAAAGCCATTCTGGAAGATCATGTACGATTGGACGGCCGCAAGTTTGATGAAATCCGGCCGATTTGGACGGAAGTGGATTTTTTGCCCTCGGCCCATGGATCGTCCATATTCACCCGGGGAGAAACCCAAGCCCTCGCTTCCCTGACATTGGGCACCAAATCCGACCAGGCCATGATTGACACGGCCCAGGAGTTGGGCTTTTCCAACTTTTTACTGCACTACAACTTCCCGGGATACTCCGTTGGTGAGGTCAAACCCAGCAGAGGACCGGGCCGCCGAGAAGTCGGTCATGCCAACCTGGCAGGGCGTTCTCTCAAAAAGATCATGCCTTCCGACTTTCCATATACCGTGCGCATCGTGTCCGATATCCTGGAATCCAACGGAAG
>JAGFIW010000184.1 GCA_024103195.1 Saprospiraceae bacterium
CCTCGTCATACTCGGCGAAATTACCCGCTGCGGCGACAGCGGTGGCATCCACCCGACCCGGAAATTGCCGGGCTTTCTCCAGGGCTTTGGGGATGAGTGTCCTCAGGAAACGCTTGGTGTATTGCCGGGAAAGCCCTCTGTCCAGAGCCTGACAGGAACTCGCCAGATCCAGCGGGACCGAAAACCCTGTACCCGTCCGGATCCTCGGGTCCACCCGGTCGGCTTCCTCTTCCAGGTATTTCATGACCACATTGCCGCCCAGGCTGAAACCGATCAAATGGATTTCTGCGGCCGGATGGTCTCTGAGCTCATGGCTGATCACATACCGGAGATCGCCGGTGTCGCCGCTGTGGTAGGTGCGGAGCAACCGGTTGGGCTCTCCGCTGCATCCTCTGAAATTGAGCGCGACGACATCCCAGCCTCGGTCTGCGAAATACCGGGCCATATGCGCTATGTAAGGCCGGCGGCTATGCCCTTCCAATCCATGAAGCAGGATGACCATGCGGCAGCCGTTCCGGGGATACACATCCATGTCCAGAAAATCGCCGTCGGGCAATTCCACCCGTTTTCTGGTCAGGCCGGCAGGAAGACGCACCGGACGCATCCACCCTGCATATACCGTGGAAATGTGGCCGTTGCGAAACAAAAGGTGAGCGCGATAGGACATTGAAAGGCCTCGGAAAGCCCAAAAGTACGCAGCCGCCCCTCAAGGCCAGGGATCACCATTCCCCCCCAACCGGTACGGCATCATTGCGTATAAGCCGGATGGTCCGCCATGGTTTGCCACAACCGTATGACTTCACGGGCCGGTGCCGGATCATGGACCCTGAGAATCCGGGCACCTTGCTGAAGGGCCCTGAGGTGAAGCGCAGTGGTACCATTCAGGGCATCCTCCGGTTTCACGCCGAGTGTCCGGCATATCATGGACTTGCGCGACAAACCCACTAGTACGGGGTATCCCAGGATCCTGAGGGCTTCCAGGCCATTCAGCAATTGGAAATTGTGGGCGATATTCTTCCCGAACCCGAATCCAGGATCGATAATGATGTCATGCACGCCCAGCTCGCGCAAGGCACCGACTTGCCGGATGAAATAATCCAATACCTCCCGAATGACGTCCTGGTAAACAGGGTTGTCCTGCATGGTGGCCGGGGTCCCCTGCATGTGCATGAGGACGTAGGGAACTTGCCGGCGGGCCACCAGATCCCACATGGCGCTATCCTGCCCCCCACCGGATATATCATTGATGATCGAAGCTCCGGCATCAAGAGCGGCCCCGGCTACCTCCGACCGGAAAGTATCCACCGACACGGGGATTTCCGGAAAGGAACGGTGGACAGCCTCAACAGCCGGCAGCAAGCGATCCATTTCTTCGGCCACGGAAATGTCCACGGCGCCCGGACGCGATGAATAACCGCCGATATCCAGAAAATCGGCGCCCTCCGCGATACATGCACCGGCGCGATCCACGATCTCTTCGATGGCATTTCCCCTGCTGGGTGCGTAGAAAGAATCCGGTGTGGCATTGAGGATGGCCATGACCCTGGGCGTGCTGATATCGACCAGAAAACCGCGGCAATTCAGCGAGCCTGGCGGTGTCCATAACGGATTGCGCATACCTTTGTCGGTCATGGAGAACGGGAATAACCTGGATGCAAGATACTGGCAATCGCGGTATCAGGAAGGCAATACGCCTTGGGACATCGGGGCGGCAAGTCCCGCCATCACCGCCTACCTGTCCGGCCTGCAAGACAAGTCTGCCCGGATCCTTATACCCGGAGCCGGAAAGGCCTGGGAGGCGCTGTGGCTGCTGGACCACGGATTCCGGCAGGTATTCATCTGCGATTGGGCGGAAGCTGCCGTCGAAGGGTTTCGTCAGCAAGTGCCTGATTTCCCGACCGACCACCTGCTGGTCTGCGATTTCTTTGCCCTGGAGCCGGCCTATGACTTCATCATCGAGCAGACCTTCGTCAGCGCCCTTCCCCCTGTCCAGTGGAAGGCCTGGGCAGCCCAATGCGCCCGTCTTCTCGTACCGGGCGGCCGGGTGGCCGGTTTGCTGTTTGCCAGTCCCTTCGAATCCGCAGGTCCACCCTTTGGCGCAGACCGGGAGGACTATCTGAACATCTTCGGCGAGCATCTCGATGTCCTCCGTATGGAACGCACCGACCTGAGTATCCCGCCCCGGTTGGGAAACGAACTTTTTTTTGAGGCCACCCCAAGAAACAAAGCCTGACATAATTTTCAAGCAGTCTCCTGGCTTTCAACAAATAAAATAACGGGAAAAACAAACTCTGACATTCCGGCGTTGTGGGACCATCCCGGCTTTTAACCCTCCTTTCCGGCAGATTGGAGGGATTTTTGAAAGGAAGGGCTATTTTCGCCATGGCCGTGATGCTCTGCTTTACGGCCAGCCTATTGCGAACCAGCTGATTTTCATGCGTTTGAGAATTCCTGTCCCCCGTTTTGCGGTATGGTCATTTTTGGGGCTCGCCCTGGTAGCCGGCGTTTCCGTACATGCCTGGTGGGATGAAACCCATCCCCGGCAGCCAGGGTTTTTCGATGTGGCCCTGCCCGAATTTTATGACGGACTACCCCTCGATCATTACACCGTGCAAACACGTGAAGTACGGACCAATGACATCCTGGGTCAATTGTTGGGCGAATTCGGAATTCCTTCCTCCAGACACCATGCCCTGATCCAGGCTTGCTCCGCTTCCTTCAACCTCAAGGCGCTCCGTGAAGGTCACCGTTTTCATGTGTTTCACCATCCCGATGACTGCCGGCCCGAATGGCTGATTTATGAACCAGGGCCATATCGCAGCTTTCGCATTCGTCTCAACGGGGAGACCTCTGAAGTGGAAAAAATCGAGCGCCCCGTCAATGTCGTCCTTCAAAAAAAGGCCGGAGAAATTCGCTCCAGCCTGTGGAATGCCATGAAAGATGCCGACCTGCCGATACCCCTGATCATCGGTATGGAGACCGCACTGGAGTGTGCCGTGGATTTCCACCACCTCCAGAAAGGCGACCATTTCCGGATCATGTATGAAGAAGACCATCTCAACGGAGAGCGGATTGGTCTTGGTAAGATCCGGGCCGTTTCGTTCACGCAGGGGGATTCCTCTGTGTATGCCATTTACTATGAAAAGGACACCATAAAAGGCTTCTATGACCTCCAGGGCCGGCCCATGCGATCCATGTTTCTGAAAGCCCCGGTCCGCTTTTCCCGCATTTCCTCCTATTACTCCCCCAGCCGGCTCCATCCTATCCTGCGTATCCGCCGACCGCATCTCGGAACGGATTATGCCGCTCCCTACGGGACCGAAATTCTCGCTGTGGCTGACGGGACCGTTATCGAAGCCAGCCGCAAAGGGGGCAATGGTATCTATGTCAAGATCCGGCACAACAGCACTTA
>JAGFIW010000280.1 GCA_024103195.1 Saprospiraceae bacterium
GGTCACGTCGAAGTAGGGGCGCATGCCGTTTTGGGAGGCATGACCGCCGTCCATCAGTTTGTCAAGATCGGTACCCATGTCATGATCAGCGGTGGGTCCATGGTAACCAAAGACGTGCCCCCCTACGTCAAAGCAGCCCGGGAGCCGCTCTCTTTTACCGGCGTCAATACCATTGGTCTGAAGCGACGCGGATTTTCCATCGACCAAATCCACAGGATACAGGATATCTACCGGGTGCTTTTCCT
The DNA here is from genome assembly GCA_024103195.1 of Saprospiraceae bacterium. Lineage (GTDB taxonomy): Bacteria > Bacteroidota > Bacteroidia > Chitinophagales > Saprospiraceae > JAGNXB01. The sequence continues at coordinate 246 of JAGFIW010000280.1, forward strand.
GCGGGGTTATAATACCAGTCAGGCGTTGCATCTCATTGAGCAACAGTTGCCGGATTCCTCCGAGCGTCTCACGGTACTGGATTTTATCCGCAAGGCCGACCGGGGAATCATGCGCGGCTTCAACCATGTCAAAGGCGCCCGCGAGAATGGAAATCGTCATTGAAGACCTGGGCAAGCGTTACCGGTTGGATTGGGTGTTCCGGCATCTTTCGTTGCGCATTATAACCGGAGATCGCCTGGCCATTTTGGGTGTCAACGGTTCCGGCAAATCCACGCTCCTGCGTATCATGGCAGGCCTCACTTCTCCCTCCGAAGGAGCATGCACTTATGGCCAACGCACATCGGCAACGGAGCCGTCGTGGTTGTTGATGACATTTACAGCACCCTATCTCGAGCTACCCGAAGAGTTGACGCTGGAAGAACTTGTCCGTCATCACACGGGATTCAGGGCACTTCCGGAGGGCATCCATCGTCGGGATGTACCGGATCTAATGGGATTGGCTCCCTTTGCCGACCGCCCTGTGCGACAATTCTCCAGCGGAATGAAACAGCGGGTACGCATTGGGCTGGCCGTTCTGGACCAGGCTCCGTTTCTGTTCCTGGATGAGCCCTTGACCAATCTGGATGACCATGGTAAAGTGTGGTACTACGAAATGATCCGTGCTCATGCCGGTAAAAAAGCGGTAGTGGTCGCCTCCAACAGGACGGAAGAGTACCCATTTTGCGACCGCCATATCCATATGGATGACTTCAAGCCACCAAGACCGGAATCCAGCCCCGGGCTGTCAAGAGCAATGCTGGCTGACCAGCCCTGAGAACAGAATCGAAGGTCGGTGGGTATAGAGGAGTCATCCCATCCGGTCGTGGAGGTCTTGAAGACCTTTGCGGATGTTTTGCAGTCGCTTGAGAAGCGGGTTGGATTTGGCAGAGGGCTTTCCCGTCTGGTTTTTGATCACCTTCCGGGCACCATCCAACGTAAACCCCTGTTCCTTGACAAGCTGGTAGATTTGGGCGAATTGATCGATGTTTTGGATGGTAAACCGACGATCTCCCTTGCTGTTTTTGTGCGGCTTGAGAAATTCGAATTCCGACTCCCAATAGCGAATGAGTGAGCGGGTTACACCAAACATCTCGGCCACCTCACCGATGGTGTAGTAGCGCTTGGTCAGTTGGGAGAGGTCAGGTTTCATCCTGAGGGAAGATGGTTCGGGCGCCTAAATCTACGCGGAAATTTCTGAATAACATAACAAAGGCCGGCCATCACGAAAAAAGAAGGAAGCTGATGCCCAAAAGCAACAACAGACTGCCCAGACCGAGCCAGAAGTAGGCAAAATGGAACAGGAAGAATTTGACCATTGTCCTAAGCCATCGCTGACGGTAAAATCGCTTCATGGCAAAAAGGGTATAAACCCCACTGCCGGCGAAGGACAATATGGTCACGGAGGCTTGGGTCAGGGAATCCACGATAATGCCCAGCGAGACCACCATAAAGGCAAATACATGGAAGTGCAGGGAAAATACTAGGTGCTCCATATAAAAGGCCCCGCTCCTCAGGTACATCAGGAACAGCACCAGCGCGCTGGCAGGAACCAGCAGAAAAATCATCCAGGACAGCCTGCCTACAAGGAAATTGCCGAAACTCTTCGGGTGACGGTAGGCTTTCAACAATTGACCGAGAAAAACCCTACCGGCCAGGGAAGACACATTTTCACGCTGGAAAAGGGTGTCAGCCGGTGTGGCTACGAGGTCATACTGGGACAAAACGATGTCGTGGTCAGAGATCCATCCGCCTCCAAAGGTGGAGTGGGGCGTGGTCTTCTCCTTGTTGAACAGGCTGTCCAACCGGTGGATCAATTGGTCGAGTCCAGGGGTGGCTTGATCTGAGGAGTCCAGGGTCATGCGCCATTGGCGGGCGTGCGTCAACGTGTTTTCGATCTGGATCACACTTCGTTGGTCTTCGCTGACCTTGTCGGCAGCCACAAACCAATCCCGCGACACAAAGAAATTGATGACGGCCAGATGGATGATCACAGCAAAAAGGAATAACCGTACCGGATGGATGAAGGTTTCCCTCCGGCCATCCAGCCAGGCCAGCGACAGGTAACCCGGCCGCAAAAGGGCCTTGAGCGTCATCCACAACTTCCCGTCAATGGCAAAAGTGTTGGCCAGGATCTGGGAGAGAAACTGCCAGAGTGAGAGCCGGCTCGGACCTGCCTGCTGCCCGCATGCAACGCAAAACCGGTCGTTCTTTCGCATGCCGTTACCGCAGTTGGGACACGCTTCCTCGAATTCCATTCCCGAAGATGCAGTATTCCCGGCATTGAGCCCTGTGTGGAAGGAGGTTGGGCTGCAGTTGGATTTGGAATTGGAAACAAATACTACCCTGAAATACCAATCCCGGATCAGGAATCGTTACAATTGAAGGCTGGAGATCTACATCACCAAACATCATGTACCATGAACATCCGAATGATGTGGCTCCTGGTGGCAGGTTGCCTCCTGGTCTTTTCAGAGGCGTGCCGCAAAGACGGAACCTCAGATGCCAACTTGCGTGTGGCGATGACAGATGCCCCTGTTGACGATCCTGATGTCAAAAGTGTATTCATTACGGTAACGGAAGTCCGCGTGGATGGACAGCCGGTGGATGGATTCCAGCCGGTCACTTTTGATATCCTGGCTTATCAGGAAGGCGCGTTGAAGATTTTGGCGGAAGAGCGTATCGAATCGGGCAACTACCAATCATTGACCTTGGTGCTGGATTACAGCCAGGGTGCAGACGGCCAAACACCCGGCTGTTGGGTAGAAGAAAACGATGGCACCAAGCACCCCTTGCAGTCGACTTCTGCAACACTTCAGGTGATGGGTAATTATTCCGTTTCCGCCGATGAAAAGACAACGCTGGTTGTTGACATGGATTTGCGAAAGGCCATACGGCGCGAATCTTCTGGGATGTACAATTACCAGTTCGTTACGCATGGGAGTCTTCAGTCTTCCCTGAAGATGACGGTGCAGGGACAGACCGGCATCATCAAGGGTCAATGCCAGAATGACGTGACCACGAGCGATCGAATTTTGGTATTCGTTTATCAAAAAGGGATCTTCAATCTCCTGCTGGAAAAGATTGCCCTGCAAGGGATAGCCTTCCCGAATGCGGTAGCCAGTACTGCGGTGCAGTCTTCAGGGCAATTTGAAATTCACCATCTCCCGCCCGGAGACTATGAAATGGTTTTCATCGGTTGCAAGGACCTGAATGCAGACGGAGAGACGGATTACCAGGGTGTACTGTTGACCGAGGTGCTCACCGGTCAAAATATCCAACAAGTCTCTGTGGATGCCCAATCCAGCACGACGGTGAATGTGCGGATTACCGGCCTGGTGCCCTTCTGATCGTTACAGGCTGTCCCAAAGAAAAGGCCTGCCGGAGCACGGCAGGCCTTTTCAGATTATGGCAGGCAAATCAATAATCGAAGGACATGTTTTGTACGGAAGCGGCCTCAACCAGTTCGTTGTATTCTTCAATACTCAGGCCGTCAATGACATAGTGGATCGGGTTGACTTTTTGTCCCTTGTAGATCACCTCGTAATGCAGGTGAGGGGCGGTGCTGGTTCCGGTATTCCCTATGGTTCCGATTTTCTGGCCTCTTACCACTTTCTGCCCGACCCTGACGTCGGTGGATTTCATGTGTCCGTACAGCGTCTTGTAGCCGAATCCATGGTCCACGACAACATGCAGGCCGTATCCGCCTGATTCCCGCTTTACCTCGACGACCTTGCCGTTGCCGGTCACCTGAATGGCGGTGCCGGCCGGAGCGGTAAAGTCAATGCCGGTGTGCATTTTTTTGACACGGAGGACGGGGTGGATGCGCATGCCGTAACCTGACATGGCGCGAACACTTTTCTTGAGTTTGTCTTCACGAACGGGTTTGATGGCCGGGAGGCTGGCATGCATTTCCTTCATGTTTTCGGCCATGCGCTGGATGGTATCCAAAGAAAGCGATTGGAGGACCAACTGGCGTTCCAGCTTTTCCGCCCTTTCCATGGTGCTCTCCAGGAGCTTTCCGGATTGAGGCAGGAGACGTAGATTTTCATACCGGTTGTGGCCTCCGATACCCCCTTCCCAAATGCCTTTGTCAATAGGGTCCATGCCGAACATCATACGGTGCACGGAAGCATCCCGTTCCTGGATATTGGCCAGTACTTTGGACATCATTTCCATCTGACCGTTGACCGATTCGAACTGGAGATTCATTTGCTCGATCTCCTGCAAGAGGGCCTTTTCCTTCTGGGAGGGGAAAAAAGCGTTGGTCACGGACATGAATATGGCTCCGGTGACGATCACGGAGGAAACAAAACCAAACACCCGGATGAGCCTCTGCCGGAGGGAAGGAAGGACCTTCTCATAGGACAGGGTATGGGTGTTGAAGACATACTTTTCTGCTCTCATAGCACTGCGCTGTTGTGTCCAAAGCTCTACCTTTGCAGGCCGGAGCCAGGGACAGACTTCCCCAAGTCAGCGGCGAAAATACGAATGCGCATTTGATTCGCCAAATCCGGAGGGGAATAAACCAGGACGTCCGACGCGGGTAAATATTGTGCCATTTGATCCCCAATGGCTTAACCGGAACTTAATGGTTTGTTAAACTGACCTTTATCTCCATCAAAGCGACCACAGACATGCAGACCGCCAGGCAGATCCGGCAGACCTTCCTCCGCTTTTTCCAGGATAAAGGGCACCTGATCGTACCGTCCGCACCCATTGTCAACCGGCAGGATCCCACCTTGCTGTTCACCAATGCGGGCATGAACCAGTTCAAGGACTTCTTTCTGGGCAACCGGGAGCCGGATTCTCCCCGGATCGCGGACACACAGAAGTGCCTGAGGGTATCGGGCAAGCACAATGATCTGGAAGAAGTTGGTGTGGATTCGTATCACCACACCATGTTCGAAATGCTGGGCAACTGGAGCTTTGGCGATTATTTCAAGGAGGAAGCCATCGCCTGGGCCTGGGAGTTGCTGACCCGGGAATACGGACTTGATCCGGGACGGCTGTATGTGACCGTCTTTGCCGGGGACCAAAGCGAAGGGTTGAACGAAGACACGGAGGCTGCTTCCCTGTGGGAAAAGTGGATTCCTTCCGATCGGGTGCTTCGCTTTTCCAGGAAAGACAACTTCTGGGAGATGGGGGAAACAGGTCCTTGTGGTCCTTGTTCCGAGATCCATGTGGACTTGAGAGATGAAGCAGAACGGCAGGCCGTGGATGCCCGCACCCTCGTCAATAATGATCATCCCCAGGTGGTGGAGATCTGGAACCTGGTTTTCATTCAATTCAACCGGAAGGCGGACGGTACGCTCGAGCCCCTGCCGGCAAGGCACGTGGATACCGGAATGGGATTTGAAAGGCTGGTCATGGCCCTTCAGGGGAAGAAATCCAATTACGATACCGATATTTTTTCGCCGCTCATTGCCCGTGTAGAGGAGATATCCGGCGTCAGCTACACGGGGCGTTATACCGCCGACGCCCGGTCAGACATGGCCATGCGTGTCATGGCAGACCATATCAGGGCGGTCGCGTTCACTATTGCCGATGGCGAATTGCCCGCTTCCAACGGGGCCGGTTATGTGATTCGCCGCATTCTGCGCCGGGCGGTCAGGTATGGCTATTCCTTCCTCGGTATCCGCGAGCCGGCCATGTACCAACTTGTGCCTCTGTTGGCGGGTCAAATGAAGGAGGTGTTTCCGGAGCTGGCCGCGCAGGAGGGGTTTGTATCCCGTGTCGTTTTTGAGGAGGAAAAAGCATTCCTGCGAACGCTGGAAGGAGGACTCAAGCGCCTTGAGCAGGCACCTTTGGCCAATGGAAAGCTCGATGGAGCATTGGCTTTCGAATTGTATGACACATTCGGCTTCCCCATCGATCTGACCCGGTTGATCGGCCGGGAGCGAGGCTTTACCGTTGATGAGGCCGGTTTTGAGCACCACCTCCGCGAACAAAAGGAACGATCAAGGGCGGCTGCGGGCAAACAGACCGGGGATTGGGTGGTGGTTCATCCGGGCATTCAGGACGTATCCTTCGAGGGATACGATCAATTGGACCTTGCCGGAGTGCGATTGCTTCGATATCGTCGGGTGGAAGACCGGAATGGGACCTACTTTCAGATCGTGTTGGACCGTACACCCTTCTATCCGGAAGGAGGTGGTCAGGCCGGCGACACCGGTATCCTGATCGGCCGGGACGGTATTATCCGCGTGGAGGATACTCGTAGGGAAAATGAGTTGATCATTCACATCACCCGTCAGATCCCCGATCGTCCGGACGAAACCCTGCAGGCCGTTGTCGACGCCGAAAAGCGAACCCTTACCGAGAACAATCATTCGGCCACCCATTTATTGCATGCGGCTCTGCGATCCGTATTGGGCGATCATGTGCGGCAGAAAGGGTCCATGTTGAATGATCAGTACCTGCGTTTTGATTTCTCCCATTTTCAGAAGATGACCGATGAAGAGATCGAAAGGGTTGAGCAATTGGTCAATCGCAAGATCAGGGAGAATTTGCCCAGGGAGGAAGCCCGGCAAATTCCGCTGGAAGAAGCCAAGGCCTCAGGAGCGATGATGCTTTTCGGGGAAAAATACGGGGATTCTGTGCGGATGATCACCTTTGATCCCGAATTCAGCCGGGAGTTGTGCGGAGGTTGCCATGTGCCGGCCACCGGCAGGATAGGACTGTTTCGCATCGTTTCCGAAAGCGCCGTTGCAGCGGGGGTGCGCCGGATTGAGGCCGTGACGGCGGATGCGGCTGAAGCTGCCTATCGCCACATGGCGACGGAATTGAAGGAGGCGCGACAATTGGTCAAGGCCACGGGTGCCCTCACGCCGGCCCTCAAAAATTTGCTGGAGGAAAACCGCCAGCTGCGCAAACAGATCGAACAGCTTCAGGCCGGTCAAACCGAGGCCATCCGGGAATCCCTGGTGCGGCAAGCGTCCGAAAAGGATGGCACCCGTTACCTCGTGGCCGAAGTTTCCATGGAGGATCCCAAAGGGGTGAAGAACCTGATCTTTCAGCTCGATCAGCAGCTCCAGCCCGCAGTCATCGTGCTGGCGCATACATCCGGCGACAAACCCATGGTGTCGGTACACGTCAGCAAGTCGCTGGCGGACGCCGGAACCTGGAACGCCGGACAAATGGTGAGGACTTT
>JAGFIW010000023.1 GCA_024103195.1 Saprospiraceae bacterium
TCTGTTGTTCGTACATTCGCCGCCAGTCAGCGGGATCTGATGGAGGCGATCCACGAATTCCCGGCTACCATGATTGATGCCGCTGTGCCAGGACGCGGATACTCGTGGTTTTTCCTTTTGCAAGGCCTGGTCCAGCATGATATTTACCATATGGCTCAAATCAACTTGCTGGCTCGCCAGTGGCACAGAGAAGCCGGATGATGAAACCTGGCGCGATTTGGCTTGAAGGTCCCGGATGTTGGGAAGGGTTGCGTACCTGGTTGGAAGATCGCGATCCGGATGGCGTTTTTGTGCTTACGGATACCCATACGGCAAGAGCGTGTTTGCCGGTTCTGGATCAGCGTCTTGGCCGGGACAGGGCGGTTTTGACCATCCCCGCCGGTGAGAAGGGCAAGACGGTGGAAACGGCGAGCTTGTTGTGGCAGGCGTTGGCTAATGCCGGTGCGGGAAGAGGGTCTGTCTTGTTGAACCTGGGTGGCGGGGTGGTGACGGATTTGGGGGGATTTGTTGCCTCCACCTACATGCGGGGGATATCCTTTGTCCATATTCCGACGAGCCTTTTGGCCCAGGTAGATGCAGCCATTGGCGGCAAAAACGGTATTGATGTCGGACACGTCAAAAACCTGGCGGGTATTTTCCGGGAGCCGGATGTTTTGTTGATTGACCCCATCTTTCTGGAGACGCTGCCTCAACAGGAATGGCACAACGGTCTGGCGGAGGTGGCCAAGCACGCCTTGATTGCCGATCCTGACCTCTGGCGTGCCCTGGAAGGACTGGAACACCCGAGGGATATTTCCCAACGGCTTCTTTCGGCGGCGGTGGCCGTCAAAAGGATGATTGTGGCGGAGGATCCCGGAGAATCCGGTCTCCGCAAGGTGCTCAATTTTGGACATACCGTCGGCCATGCCTTGGAAAGCATGGCGCTCGCCTTCGGGCAGGAGTGGCCTCACGGTGAGGCGGTCGCTGCCGGTATGCAGGTGGAAGCCTGGTTGTCGAAGAAACTCTGCGGACTTCCTGCCGCGGAGGAAGCCCGCATCCGCATTTTCCTGCAACGTTTTTTCCCTGATCGGCCAGTGCCCGATCCGGAAAGCTGTCTTTCCTACATCCGCAAAGACAAGAAAAACCGCGGCGGGGTCATCCGTATGGCGCTCCTGCAGTCCATAGGGAAAGCAATACCAGTGGTGGAGGTGCCGGGGGATTTGGTCCTTGCGGCGATGAAGGAATGCCTGGGGGAAACGGAACCCCGCGGGTGATGGGAGGTTCAAGGACGCCGACTTTGCTACCTTTGCCCGATTCCCGCGCCTATGTTCCCTGTCAAATGGATGCACCGAGACAGCAAGCCCGGAGAGGAACGCATCGTCCTCTGGTTGTGGCGGCTGTTTTTCGGAGGCCTTTTGGCCCTGGTCTGTTGGTTTGTCTTCCTCAGTTACCAGGACCTGCCCACTTTCGACGAGCTCGAAAATCCAAACAACAAACAGGCCTCCCAGATTTTTGACTACCGGAATGCCACCCTGGGGCGGTATTATCTGGAGAACAGGGTGCCGGTGTCCTACAAGGAACTGTCCGGACATTTGGTGGATGCGTTGATTGCCACGGAAGATGTGCGTTATCACAGGCATTCCGGGATTGACTTTCGCGCTTTGGCCAGGGTTGCTTTCAAGACGGTGTTCCTGGGTCAGACCAGCAGCGGAGGTGGCAGTACTATCACTCAACAGCTCGCCAAGCAACTTTATTCGGACAGGGATTTCGGTGGTATGAGTCGCTTTCGCCGGACGCTCTCGCTGGTGACCGCCAAAATGAAAGAATGGATCACGGCGGTCAAATTGGAACGATCATATACCAAGGAGGAGATCATCGCCATGTATCTCAACCACTTCAATTTTATCAATGGGGCATACGGGATCAAGGCGGCCTCAGA
>JAGFIW010000054.1 GCA_024103195.1 Saprospiraceae bacterium
GATGGAAGTCGGTTTTGGCCGTACTGGGCCTCGTTGCTCCGGGTATCGCCATGTTACCGGATGGCATACCTGTCCTCACAGGTGTTCTTGGCATTTATTTCTGCGTGCTTCTTTTCGCCCATCGGACAATTTGGTTGTCTACCCTTTCCATATTCAGCGTGACAACTATTACCCACGTCAGAATCTTTCTGCCGGTGGCGGCAGCATGGTGCATGACGGCTTGGTCCTCCTGGACTTTGGGAATCGTGTTCGGAATGGCTGCGGTGCTGGATGCGGTAGATGGCCATCTGGCCCGACAGTGGTCAAGCACCTCCGACCTTGGCGCTTTTCTGGATGAAGAAGCAGATGCACTCTTCGTTCTGATGGCCGGATTGGTACTTTGGCGAGGCGGCTGGATGGACTTCTGGATTGTCTTGCCCGGTGGGTTAAGGTATGCCGTTGCAGCAGTGGTTTCTGGCATGGATGGTGCCGTTGTCGCTCATGGGCCTCATCGGGTTTCAAGATGGATCGCCGGCGGAATTTTTACGCTCATGCCTTTTTTGTTCGTCATTCCGTCGGAAATGCGGGATTGGGTGGGTATGCTCATCCTCGCGGCCCTTGTATATTCGTTGGGAGCAGAACTCCGTTCATATGTCAAATCTTAAAATACTTTATACCACCTTCAGCAGCCTGGAAGAAGCCGAACGCGTCGTCCTTCCTTTGGTGGAAGGTGGATTGGCGGCATGTGCCAATATGTTTCCGATGCAGAGCATTTACCGCTATGCCGGTCAGTTGCGCAGGGACAGCGAGGTGGCCGTTTGGTTGAAAACGACACCGGCGGGCTTGAAACGACTTCGGGAGGCGCTCAAAGCCACCCATCCCTATGAAGTGCCCTGTCTGCTTCACTGGAAGGTGAGCGCCAATTCCTCCTATCGCCAATGGGTGTCGGACATGTTGGGTCCGGAGCGTCAGGACACTACTTCAGCCTGACGCCGGGACAGCAACCAAGCCTTAAGAAATCCATCCAGATCCCCATTCAGGACAGCATCCGTGTTGTTGTTGGTGTATCCTGTCCGATGGTCTTTGACCCGACGGTCATCCAATACATATGATCTGATCTGGGATCCCCACTCATTTTTCATCTTGCCGGCTTCCACCTTTTCCCTTTCCGCCATACGGCGTTCCAGTTCTTGTTCGTAAAGCCTGGATTTCAGCATGATCAGGGCCTTCTCCCTGTTCATGTGCTGGGATCGTTCCTGCTGGCATTCGACCACAATCCCGGAGGGCAGGTGGCGGACTCTCACCGCCGATTCTGTTTTGTTGACGTGCTGACCGCCTGCTCCACTGGCCCGGAACGTGTCCCACTCCAGGTCAGCGGGATTGACTTCCACTTCTATGGAATCATCAATGAGAGGATGCACAAATACGGAGGAAAAGGAGGTCATCCGCTTACCCTGGGCATTGAACGGACTTACACGGACCAGGCGATGAACCCCGTTCTCCCCTTTCAGCATCCCGTAACAGTAATCCCCTTTGATTTCGAGTTCAGCCGATTTAATGCCGGCGACATCGCCGTCCTGGCGATTGAGTTCCGTCACCTTAAACCCGCTCTTTTCCGCCCACATGGTATACATCCTGAGCAGCATGGATGACCAATCGCAACTCTCCGTGCCTCCGGCACCTGCGTTGATCTCCAGGATACATCCGAGGGCGTCTTCTGGCTTGTCCATGGCCAGCCGAAATTCGACCTCCTCCATCTGCTGGATGGCCTGTTGGTAGGAGAGATCGACCTCTTCTTCGGAAGCCTCCCCCTGACGGGCAAAATCCTGCAGGACCTCGGTATCTTCCACAAAACGGGCAATGGATTTATAATCCTCCACCCATTTCTTGTGGCTTTTTAATTCACTCAGTGTGGCCTCGGCTTTCTCCGGATCATTCCAGAAATCCGGATCGAGGGTCAGCTGTTCCTTGTCTTCGATGATGAGGGTACGTCGATCGACGTCAAAGATACCTCCTTATCGCGTCCAGCCGGTCTTTGAGCGTTTGCAGTTGCTCTTGGGTCATGAATTAGGTTTTATATGCTGAAAACAAATCGCACACCGCCATGGTGCCCCTTGCCTCCGGTGTCTGGCCGGCGGAAGGAATCCCTGTGAAAAGGTCAGCGAATGTCAAGCACTTCCACATAAAAGGCCAGATCGGCATTGGCGGGGATGTTGGGGGGACTGCCCATCTCGCCATATCCCAAAGCGGCAGGAATGAAGAAGGTGGCCTTGCTCCCTTTCCGAAGCATGCTCAGCCCCATGTCCCATCCCTGAATGACTCGTCCCTGGCCGACCGGAAACTCGAAGGGTTCACCACGGCTGTAGGAATTGTCGAAGGTGGTTCCATCCATGAGCTTCCCGAAATAATGCACGCGGATATTGGCGCCATTGGCCGGCAAATCGCCGGTTCCCTCTTCATGGATGATGTATTTCAGGCCCATATCTGCTGTTTTTATTTCGGCATCAAGCTTTCC
>JAGFIW010000060.1 GCA_024103195.1 Saprospiraceae bacterium
CGGCCAGGATCTCCCGGCGAAATCCCGCCAATATTTCCGTTTCTGTCTCCGTGGCGCGGTTGGCCGGCTGGCGGGATTGGAGCGTGGCACGACGGATCGTCACCCCATGGACATTGGCCAGGCTGTCGGTGAGGGGCAACGCCTGAAGGCGGCAATACGGGACAGCGGCAGGGACACCACCCTCCGCCATGGTCGTGGATAATTTTTCGCTCAAAGCGGCAAACACCGCCTGCTGAATGCCCTTGCCCTTTTCTACCCATGCAGCTGCATCGGGCGGTGCCTTGGCAGGAGATGACGGCTCGCCCGTCTCCCGGCAGGCGAAGAATGCCAGCAACGGCAACAAGAGTGCCATCCGGCGAGAATGGCGGGGGTTCCGAAATAGTGTTCCGTTCATCGTCTTTGTTTACACCCAGGGATCTTCCGGAACTCCGGAAATCCTTCGGAGGGGACAAGCATTCAGGAGGCAGCTTTTACCGCACGCTGACATTGTTGCACCGATGTCCAGGCACCTCCGTTGATACATGACATACCGGCACGTCGGATCATGTCAGTGGCCACACCCGATCGCCGGCCCGTCGCACAACAGGCCACGATGGGCTTTTGCATTTTGCGCAGACGTTCCATGGCGCCGCCGATCTGGTCCAGGGGGATATGCACCGAACCCGGGACATGCCCGCTGCGGTACTCCGCGGCTGTGCGGACATCCAGCACGACAGCCCCCTTCGTCAACATATCCATGACTTCCTGACGGTTTCCGCCCAGCCATTTCTTCAAAAAGGCAAACAGTCCCATACGGTTATCCGTTTCAGGCGGGTACGCCCATGTAATACTGCATTTCTTCCAGGCTGCCACCGTTGTAGATGTCATGGACACCCACACCTTTGAGAAAGGAAACCGCTTGTCCGCTCCGCATGCCCGACCGGCAATAGAAGACAATCGGCTTGCCGAGGTGGCGGAACCGATCAATTTGCCCGGGAATCTGCCCCAGGGGGATGTTCTCGGCTCCCGCGACATGGCCCATTGCAAATTCATAAGGTTCGCGCACATCGACGATGAGCGGTGCTTGTGTTTTGAGAATTTGATCTACCTGCATGGTATTTTGGTTTGACCCGACAAAGGTACATGCATCGGTCTCGCCGGCTCGGTGATGCGGATCACAAGGACCATTCTTCCCCCGGACCCTGCGCCAATGGGTTACATTCTCTTCGTCGGGCGTTCCGAATTTATATATTTAATATTATTTAATTCATTATTGTTACATGTAAAAATTATCCCGCAATGGGTATGCGCGCCGATTTTACCGCCTGTAATTTTGTCTGACCAACAAACCCATTATTCACCCATGAACCGAATCCCGTGAGAAAAACCAACTCCCTGCTCGCGTAGCCCCAAAATCCGGTTTGCTCCCGGACCGGTATCCCCCTTCCATTTGCCGGCGCCTCAGGCGCGATTTTTCTCTTGCTCTGTCTCTCCACACGGGAGTTGGAGCCTGTTTGTTTATCCAATATTCTCCCCATGAACAATCACAAATCCGCAGGTCCCGTCCATGCCGGTTGGGCCGGAGTGACCTTGCCCGTTTCCATCCTCGGATGGATCGCCTTTTTCTCCCTCTCCTCCACGTCCTGTCTTCTTACCGGGCCCTTGGGTCCCCAAGTCAAGCCCCCGGACATCACCAGCCCTTTTCAAGTACCTCTTCCGGCCATGGGGCCTGCTCTCCACAGCATTCACACGGGGCATTTGTGCTTCCCCGTCCCTTCCTATCAGGCGGACTTTGCTTTCCAACCGACCGGACCGGACCGGACCTGCTTTTGGTAGTGGCCGGATAACAGGCACCCGTCCTGCCGGCCACAAAAAGACGCAATGGTTTTGGGGTAAGCCTGGGGACGACAAAGGTGGTCCTCCGGCTTTTTTTATGCCCCCCTCAATACACCAACAGGTTGCATCCCACCGCCAACCCGGCCCCCGATGCCGCCATCAGGACGCGATCGCCCCTTTTGATCCTGCCCCGCGTCACGGCATGATGAAAGGCCATCGGCACACAAGCCGAACCGGTGTATCCATAATCCTCCATCGCGAAAGTCGTTTTTTCCAGCGGCTGACCCAGGACCTCCATCACCTGTTCGATGACCGACCTGTTGATTTGGGTGAAGATGAAATGATCCACCTCCCCCAACGGCATGCCCACCCTGCTTAAAAGGTGTTCGATGGCCATCGGCCAGAGCCGCACATTCCGGTCGGCCGGCATGGGCTGCAGGAGTTGAAGACCGTACGCGCCTGAATCCAGCCGTTCATGCGTGACCGGTTGGTGCGTCCCTCCCGCATACACCCCGATATAATCCCATTGGGTGCCGTCGGTCAGCTGCTGGCCGTCAACATAAACGGACGGCGCACCCGGGGCTGATTTTTCGAGAATAAAGGCCCCCGCCCCATCGGCAAAAATGGACATGCCGAAGACATCGTCCGGCCGCACAAAAGCCTGCATGTTGTACACGCCGATCACCAGGGCTTGACGCATGTCCTCCCGGGACGCGAGGATGCGGACCGCCGTATCAAGGGCAATGGTGAAACTCGCACAGGAGGCCGCCACATCAAAGGAGGCCGCCCACGTTTCTCCGCCGGTGAGCCTGCCCTGGACCACCATGCTGGTGGATGGGGAAATGTATTCCGGGGTATCGGTACCCACCACAATGAGATCCAGCGCCGACGCGTCAATGCCGGCATCTGCGAGGGCGGCTCTCGCGGCATGGGTGGCAAAATCGGCGGTCGTTTCCGGCAAACCCCTCAAATGGGCAATGTGTCGCCGATGAATCCCCAATTTTTGGGTCAGCTTGTCCGCATTGATATCCAACCCCGTCAATGCGCGGAGTTCTGCGTGATCGATGGGAGCGCCGGGCGCATAAACCCCGATGCCACGGATGGCGACTGGAAACATTGTTTTCCTTTTCAGATGAAACCATATTGGCGGGCCTGGATCTCCAGGTCCTGCCTGAAGTCAGGATGCGCGACCGAGATCAGCGCCCGGGTCCGCTCCCTGACGGTCAGACCGCGCAATCGCACGGCTCCGTATTCGGTGACCACCCAGTCGGTATTGCTTCGGTGCAAGGTCACCGCCGTGCCGGGAGGCAATACAGGGACAATGGTGGATACCGCCCCATCCCGGGCCGTCGCCCGGCAGGCAATGATCGACTTGCCCAATCCGTCCAGCCCCTCTACAGCACCGACGGCTGTATCGGTCTGACCACCCGTTCCGGAATACTGATGCGTGCCTATCGACTCGCTGGCCACCTGCCCGGTGAGATCGATCATCAGACAGGTATTGATCGATACCATACGCGCATTCCGGCGCACGACACAGGGATCATTGACATATCGCCCCCGTAAAAATTCCACCGCCTGATTGTTGTCCAGCCAGCGGTACAATTTTTCCGAACCCATGGAAAACGTACACACGAATTTGTCCTTGTAAATGGACTTTTTCTTGTTGGTAATAACGCCCAGTTCGTAGAGTTCCATCATGGCATCCACCAGCATCTCCGTATGAACGCCGAGATCGTTCTTGTCGCGCAGGGAAAGGGCGGCCGCATTCGGGATTTCGCCAATCCCGAGTTGCAGGGTCGATCCGTCATCGACCAGCCGGGCGATATGGGCACCGATCTGCATGGAAATGGCGTCCGGCTCGGCCGGTGGCAGGGTGGGTGGCGTTTGGGAAAATTCGACAAAGTGATCCACGTCGTTGATGTGGATCTGCGTATCGCCAAAAGTGCGGGGTAAACGATCATTGACCTCAAGCACGACAACCGAAGCCGCCTCCAGGACATCTTTTTCATACGTGATCCCCAGCGACAGGGAAACGAATCCCTTTTCGTCAGGAGGCGTGCACGTGCCGATAAACAAATAGGGTTTGCGGACCTGGATCCTGTCCAGTCCGGCACGGTGGAGCATATTGGGGACAAAGGTCACCGTCCCGGTCCCCGCCTTGACCGCTTCCCGGGTTCCCGGCGCATGAAACCAGCTGCACAACTCAAACCTCCCTCTCATTTCCGGGAGCATGTAAAAAGGATAAGGCTTCAGGGTCAGGACGGAGAACACCTTGACGTCGCCCACCCTTTCCGCTGCCAGGTGAAAACGGCTCATGCAGCCCTGGGGCTCGGAGGCGCATTGCGCCACAATCACATCGGTATCACTCCGCAGCAACCCGGGGATATCCTCGAGCCCGATCCGCTTGGAGCGGTAAATCTCCGCATAGTCCATATCCGCTCAGGTTACAGACAAAATTAACGCGGCGGTCCCACATGGG
>JAGFIW010000066.1 GCA_024103195.1 Saprospiraceae bacterium
GTCCACAATGGTTCCGGCGTTGGGACTCCCCATGCCGAAGTTGATGATGGAAATGTGTTCGTGGGTGGCACACATCATGCTCCGCTCGCGCCCGATGATGGGCACCCCGTGCCATTCGGAAAAGAGCTCGACATAATGGGTGAAATTGCAGAGGATGATGTATTCGCCAAATTGGTTCAACTCCATCCCCGTATATCGGGGCAGCCAGTTGGCGACGATCTCTTCCTTGGTCTTCATGATCCGCCTTTAGGGGTAAAAACGAATGGATGCCGGTGAAGTTGCGGACGCCGTATTCTGCGGCATCCGGTCCGGGTCACGGGCCTCGTCCATCGGCCGGTATGGGGAATATTTCCCAATTTTGATCCCCCGCCCGCAGGGAGGGTACACATGTCCAAGCCACTTGATCTGATCAAAGCCCCGGTCGCCACCGAACTGGAAGCCTTCGAAGGGCATTTCAGGGAGGCATTGCGCAGCGATGTGTCCCTCCTGGACAAAATCACGTATTACATCGTCCGCCGGAAAGGCAAGCAGATCCGGCCCATATTCGTCTTTCTCTCGGCCCGGATGTTCGGCCCCTGCGGAGAGGCCACTTTCCACGCGGCCTCCCTCGTCGAATTGCTCCATACCGCCACCCTGGTCCACGACGATGTGGTGGATGACTCCCAGGTCCGCCGTGGATTTTTTTCCATCAACGCGCTTTGGAAAAACAAGATCGCCGTACTGGTCGGCGATTATCTGCTCAGCCGGGGCTTGCTCCTCGCCCTCGATCACCGACAGTACCGGTTGTTGCACATCCTCAGCCGGGCGGTCCGCGACATGAGCGAAGGCGAGCTCCTGCAGCTCGAGAAAGCCCGCCGCCTCGACATCGCCGAACCGGTGTATTACGACATCATCCGCCAAAAGACGGCCTCCCTCATCGCGGCAGCCTGCTCGGCCGGCGCCGCCAGCATGACGGAAGACGAGGAGGCCATCGGCCGCATGTTCGCCTTTGGAGAAAAAATCGGCATGGCCTTCCAGATCAAGGATGACCTCCTCGATTTCGGCGATGAAGCCACCGGAAAGCCCAAAGGCATTGACATCAAGGAGAAAAAACTCACCCTGCCCCTCATCCATGCGCTCAGCCAGACCGATCCGGGCGAAAAACGCCGCATCCTCCGGATGATCCGGGCGGACAGTGAAGCGCGTTCCACGTTTGAAGAGGTCATCCGGTTGATCCGGGAGAAGGGCGGCCTGGACTACGCGCGCCACAAGATGGCGCAATACCGGCAGGAAGCCTTTGCCCTGCTGCATACCTTTCCCGATTCGCCCTCCCGCCAATCCCTGGAGCAACTCGTCGATTTCGTGACGGAACGCAGCCATTGACCGCCGTGGCCCGGGTGGTGCCCGCGCCCCACACCGGGATGGAAGCCGACCCCCATTCCATTCGGTATATTTGCCACATCCGGTAGCGGAAAGGAGGCTCCTGCGCCATTCCGCTCAAACCCATCGCCATGTTGCTTGTCACCGGTCTTGCCTTGTCCTTCCTTTACCCCCTTTTCCTGGCGGTCTGGCCGGGATGGGTACGTGGGCGCAGGGCGTACTGGACCGCTGCGGTTCCCGCTTTGCTTTTCCTGGGATGCCTGCAGGCATGGGAACAAGTGATGCAGGGGGGCATGGTGATCCTCGACCTTCCCTGGGCGCCATCCCTCGGAGTCTCCCTGACGTTCACCCTGGACGGACTCTCCTTCCTTTTCTCCTTGCTGATCACCGGGATCGGCACCCTGATTTTTCTGTACGCTTCGGCCTACATGAAGGGATATGCCGACTCGGCCCGGCTGTTCGGATGGCTGGGCATTTTCATGGGGTCGATGCTGGGACTGGTGTGGTCGGACAATGTGATCACCCTGTTCATTTTCTGGGAATTGACCAGCATCAGTTCATTTTTTCTGATTGGCTATTACCAGGAAGACCAGGCCTCCCGGCAATCGGCGCGGACGGCGCTCGCCGTGACGGGACTGGGTGGCCTCGCCTTGCTGGCCGCCGGATTGCTCATCGGACAGGAGACCGGCGGTTACGGCCTGGCCGGGTTGCAGGACCTTCAGGGATTGTTGACCGCCTCCCCCCTCTATCCCCTTATTGCGGTACTGGTGATGCTGGCGGCATTCACCAAATCGGCGCAATTCCCCTTCCACTTCTGGCTGCCCGGCGCCATGAAAGCCCCGACGCCGGTATCGGCCTATCTGCACAGCGCCACCATGGTCAAAGCGGGCGTTTATCTGCTTCTGCGATTCAGCCCCTCTCTGGGCGGCACGGAATGGTGGACCTGGGGATTGACGGCGGCCGGAGGGATAACGATGGTATATGCCGCCTGGCAGACCCTTTTCCGCACGGACTTGAAAGCCTTGCTGGCCTACAGCACCGTTTCCGCCCTGGGCATCATGGTCTTCATGACCGGCTGGGGCACCGAAGCGGCGATAAAAGCCGCTGTCGGGTTTGTCCTTGTCCATGCCCTGTACAAAGCGCCTTTGTTTTTGGTGGCGGGCATCCTCGACAAAGTTACGGGCACCCGGGAAGTGACGCAGTTGGCCGGGTGGGGCAGAGCGCTGCCGTTTACGGCGGCGGCCGGTTTGCTGGCCGCCTTGTCCAATGCGGGATTGCCGCCTTTCCTGGGGTTTGTGGGCAAGGACCTCGTGTATGAAGCGCTGCTGGCCCAAGGGAATTCCGTGGCCCTTTGGGGCATGGCGCTGGCCTTTGTGACGAATGTCCTGCTCCTGTGGGCGGGCCTTCAGGCGGGGCTGCGGCCGTTCGCGGGAAAACCCGCCCCAGGGAGTGGCAGGCCATTGTCACCCGGGGCCTGGCTCTGGGGGCCTCCGTTGCTGCTGGCCCTTCTCGGCCTGGTGGCCGGGTGCTGGCCCTCCTGGCCGGGGAATTGGCTGGTCACACCGGCCCTTCGGGTGACGGGTTTTCCAGGGCGTGAAGCTGCGCTGGCGCTGTGGCATGGATACGGGCCGGTATTGGCCTTGAGCGCCGCCACCCTGCTCTCCGGTGCACTCCTGGCGGTATTCATCCAACCATCGGCCACAAGGTCACAGCGGTGGATGCGATGGGAGCGCATCGCTCCCGAAGCCGTGGTACATGCCGGTTACCGGGTGTTTTCCACGGCGGCCACCCGCATCACCCGCCTGTTGCAGAACGGATATCTCCGCCACTATGTATTTGCCGTTACCTTGTTTCTGCTGGTGGTGACGGCCATCCAACTGGTCCCTCTGCTGGCAGATGGCCAGCTGCCCTACCGTATCGCCGCCGTGACGGTGTATGAGGTCATGATCCTGGTCATGATGGCGGCCTCCATCGGATTTACCGTTTTCACCCGCTCGCGGCTTGTCGCGGTGGCTTCCCTGGGCGTGACGGGATATGCCATTTGCCTTTTGTTTGTGTTTTACAGCGCTCCCGACCTCGCAATGACCCAATTCACCATCGATACCCTGACCGTGATCCTGTTTGTCCTGGTGGTGTTCCGGTTGCCGCGATACCTGACATTCAGCACGCCGGCCATCCGGTGGCGAGACGGGATCCAGGCGCTGGCCTTCGGGGCTGTGATCTTTCTGTTGATCCTGGCAGTCCTCGCCGAGCCGGTGACCAGAGAAGTCGGCGACTATTACGCCCGGAACGCCTATCTCCTGGCGAAAGGAAAAAATGTGGTCAATGTGATCCTCGTGGATTTCAGAGGACTGGATACCCTGGTGGAAATTTCCGTCCTGGCGGTTGCGGCCATCGGGGTGTTCGGACTTTTGAAGTTGCGATTGAAGCCCACCGAATGGCCCGAGAAATGAATAAACTCATCTTGCGTACGGCCTCCCGGTACCTGCTGCCCTTGCTGCTCCTCTTTGCCGTTTTCATCCTGTTGCGGGGCCACTATCTGCCCGGTGGCGGGTTTGTCGGAGGGCTCGTTGCTGCCATAGCGTTTGTCCTCCATGCCTTTGCCCACGGCCTCAGGACGACCCGCCATCTCTTGCGCATCCATCCCGGCTATCTGATGCCGGCGGGACTGGCGCTGGCTATCGGATCCGGCCTGCTGCCCGTTTTGGCCCGGGGGCGGCCTTTCCTCACCGGTATTTGGCATCCCGAGCCCCTGGCCGTCATCGGTGGGATAGGCACCCCGCTGTTCTTCGACCTGGGGGTTTTTCTGGTCGTGATCGGCGCTTCCCTCACCATATTGTTCACCATTTCCGAAACGCGCTGATATGGAAGTACTGCTGGCCCTGATGACCGGATTGTTGTATGCCGCCGGCCTCTACCTGATGCTTAGGCGCTCTATGGTCAAGCTCATCATTGGCCTGGTCCTCCTGGGCAACGGCGCCAACCTGCTCATCTTCCTGCTCGGCCGTATTGTCAAAGGTGCACCGCCGATCATTCGGGCCGATGCCAACGTCTTGACCGGGCTCTATGCCGATCCGGTGCCACAGGCGCTGATCCTGACCGCCATCGTGATCAGCTTCGGCCTTCAATCCTTTGCGATCATCCTCTTCAAAAGGGCCTATAAAGTCCTCGACACCGACGATTTGGACCAAATGCGGGATACCGACGACCTATGAGCGGACCTTTGATCCTGCAGCCGGTACTCTTCCATCTGCTCCTGTCGGTGCTGATGCTGTTCCTGTGGCGGCAGCCCCGGTACCACAGAGGTATCAGCGCGGTCGGCTCTGCCCTCTCCACCCTCTTCGCCCTGGCGCTGTGGTACCGGGTGGAGGCATCCGGATGGGTCGTCCTTCAGGCGGGGCAATGGCCTGCTCCGTTCGGCATTTCTCTGGTGGCGGATTCGTTCAGCGCCACCCTGGTCGTACTGGCCTCGGTAGCCGGTCTGGCTGTCAGCCTGTATGCCGGCCGCGCCATCGGCATGGCGCGCGTGCGGTTCGGGTTTTTTCCGGTCTTCCATTTTCTCATGATGGGCATCAATGGCGCCTTCCTGACAGGGGATATATTCAATCTGTATGTGTGGTTCGAGATCCTCATCATCAGCTCGTTTGTCCTGCTCACGCTGGGCGGGGAGAAACGCCAGATCCAGGGAGGCGTCAAATATTTTACGCTCAATGTCCTGGCCAGCGTCATATTCCTCACCGCCATTGCCGTCCTCTACGGATTGACCGGCGCCCTCAACATGGCCGATCTGGCCCTGAAAATGGACGCCCTCGACAACAGGACCCTCGTGCGGATCAGCGGCCTCGTCTTCCTGACGGGATTCGGGATCAAAGCGGCGTTGTTTCCGCTTTATTTCTGGCTGCCGGCCTCTTACCACACGCCGCCCTCGGCCGTATCGGCATTGTTTGCCGGCTTGCTGACCAAAGTAGGGGTGTATGCCATTTTCCGGATCTTCACCCTCCTTTATCCGAAGGATTTCTTTATCGACAGTCTGTTGCTGGCGCTCTCGGTAGGAAGCATCGTTGTCGGCACGCTCGGCGCATGGCGGGAAGATGATCTGCGGCGGACCTTTTCCTGGCTGATCATCGCCCATATCGGGTTCATCCTCGGCGCCCTCGCGCTGCGGGATGCCCGCACCCTGTCGGGGGGTGTCTTTTATCTCTTTCACGATATCATCGTCAAGACCGGTCTGTTTCTCTGTGCGGGGGTGATCCTGCGCATCACGGGCACCGCTTCCATCAAGGCATCCGGCGGGGTGATGGAGGCCCTGCCCCGCTGGTCGCTGGTGCTGGCCATACCCCTGTTTGCCCTGGCGGGTATCCCGCCCCTCAGCGGATTCTGGCCCAAGGTGTCCCTCCTGGCGGGCAGCGCGGATCAGGGAGCCTGGGTCTATGCCGGCGCTCTGCTGGCCGGCAGCCTGGCTACCCTTTGGGTGACGGCCCGGGTGTGGTCCGGTGTTTTCTGGAAGGCGCCGCCTTCCGGCATGGAGGTGAAAGAGCCACTTGTCACCGCCGGCCGGGACAGGGCATTGTTGTGGCCCGTCCTCATGCTGGCCCTGGTGTCCCTGGGTATGGGCCTTTTCCCCGAACCGGTCCAATCCCTGGCCGACCGCATCAGCACGGGATTGATGGACCGGGAGGGTTATATCCGTGCCGTTTTGCCCACCTTGTCAATGCAATGATATGCGCGTCAGGTTTTTGTGGAATGTCGTCCTCGCCGTTATCTGGGTCGCTCTGACCGGGAGTTTCCAGGTCATCAATTTCGTATTCGGATTCGCCCTCAGTTTTTTGATCATGTGGGTCATCGCCGGACGACAGGAGGACAAGCGGTATTTTACCCTGACCGGAAAACTGATCGCTTTCGCGGGGTATTTTTTAAAGGAACTGCTGAAGGCCAACCTGCAGGTCGCCTATGACGTCGTGACGCCCAAATTCTACATGCGTCCCGGCATCGTCGCTGTCCCGCTCGACATCCGGTCGGACCTCGGCATCACCCTGCTGGCCAATATCATCTCGCTGACCCCCGGCACCCTGAGTCTGGATGTCTCGGACGACCGCCGGGTGCTTTACATTCACGCCATGTACATCCGGGATCAGGCATCGTTTGTGCGCAGCATCAAGGATGGATTTGAAAAACGTCTTCTGGACATTCTGCAATGATGAAGGACGATCTGCTGTATTATGTATTTCTGCCGGTCCTGGCGGTGGCCACGCTGCTGATCGCCTGGCGGTTTTTCAAAGGCCCGCGGCTGTCGGATCGCGTGGTGGCCCTGGATCTCCTCATCACTACAGGCATCGGCATCATTGCCGTATACAGCATTCTGGCCGACCGGCCCACATTTCTCGATATCGCCATGATCCTGGCCCTGATCGCATTTCTGACTACAGTGGCCTTTTCTTATTACCTCGAAAAACGCGAAGGCGATGACTGACTGGATCATCCTTTTCCTGATGGCCACGGGTGTCTTGTTCATCCTCCTGGCGGCCGTCGGCATCGTGCGGATGCCCGATCTGTATCTGCGGATTTCCGTCACCACCAAAGCCGCCACGCTGGGGACAGGCCTGGTTTTGATGGCAACGGCATGGCACTTTCAGGATACAGCCGTCACGGCCCGCATCCTCGCCATCATTTTGTTCATTTTTCTCACGGCCCCGGTAGGGGCTCACCTGATCGGGCGCGCCTCCTATTTCGTGGGCGTGCCGATGTGGCGCAGATCGGTCATTGACCAACTGGAAGGGCGATACGAAAAAAGGACCCACAAGCTGTCCGGAGGGCAGGATACGCAAAACGTCATTCCGCCTGAAAAGGACGGAGATCCGGACATGGAAAGCCCGGCGTCCTGATCAGGGCTCTGCCGTGCCCAACGTCTCCTCCAGCCATTGGAAAAAGACGCGTTGCCAGAGCACGCTGTTTTGCGGTTTGAGCACCCAGTGCCCTTCATCCGGGAAATAGAGGAACCGGCTTTTGATGCCCTGGAGCCGGGCCGCCTGAAAAGCCTGAAGCCCCTCGCCCACCGGCACTCGAAAGTCTTTCTCGTTGTGGATGACCAGGATGGGAGTGTCCCAGTTGGCGACAAATTTGTGCGGTGACTGATCGGCATAGGTCTTTGGCCGGTCCTTCTCCCAATAGGCGCCCCCCAGGTCGTGCCGCGCGAAAAAGACCTCCTCCGTGGTCCCGAACCAGCTCTCCAGGTTGAAAGTGCCACAATGGGAAATGAAGCTCTTGAACCTTCCCTCGTGGTGGCCGGCGAGCCAATAGACCGAGTATCCTCCGTAACTGGCACCGACAGCGCCCAAACGGTCGTTGTCCACCCAGGGTTCACGGCGTACGTCGTCAATGGCGCTCAGCAGATCCTGCATGGCCTGTCCTCCCCAGTCGCCGCTGATTTGGTCGTTCCACGCCTGACCGAATCCGGGCAGGCCCCTCCGGTTGGGCGCCACCACGATGTAGCCCCTGGCAGCCATCATCTGGAAATTCCACCGGTAGGAAAAAAACTGGCTGAGCGGTGATTGCGGCCCGCCCTGGCAATACAACAGGGTAGGGTATTTTTTTTCGGGATCGAAATTGGGCGGGAAAATCACCCAAACCTGCATGTCCTTGCCATCGGTGGTTTTTACCGTCCGGGATGCCACCTGGCCCAGCCGAAGAGGGTCCCAGACGTCGCGGTTGGTGTGCGTCAGCCGGGTCTCCTTGCCGGAAGGCAGATCAATCCGGTACAACTCGACCGGGTCGGACATGGACATCCGCATCCCGACGAGGGTGCCCGGACCGGCCACCCCAAACCCTGCATAATCATAGGGGCCACTGGTGATCCGGGTGGTTTTGCGCGTCTCGAGATCCATGCGAAATACCGGCACCGTACCCCCCTTGGCCGCTGAAAAACAAATCGAGGCGCCATCCGGCATCCACCGGGGATGGTGGGCCGAAAGGTCCAGGCCTTCCGTCAGTTCTTCCTGCTGTCGGGTACGCAGATCCAGCAGGAAAATCCGGTTGCGGTCGGCCTCGAATCCGGGGGTGGCCATACTGGACCACATGACCCGCTTCCCGTCCGGACTGAATACCGGTTCACGATCATAGCCCTCCATGCCTTCGGTCAGGTTGACCGTTCGGGCCGTTGCCAGCTCGTACAGATAAATATCCGAATCGGTGCTGACGGCATAGGCCGCCCCCGAGGATTTCTTGCAGGTGTAGGCGATATAACGGCTGTCCGGACTGAAAGCGATTTCCTCCATGCCGCCATGGGGATTGAGCGGAGCATCAAAAGGCTCGTTCATGATATTGACCGGCGGACCTTCCAGGCGTCCGTCCCTGTAGGCGACGTAAAAAACATTGCTGTACATCCGGTCGTGCCAGCTGTCCCAGTGCCGGTACATCAGGTCGTCATAGACCTGACCCGTAGCCTGGGGCAGATCGGGATGGAGGTCCCGGGCACCCGGCTCGCCGGGGACATCGCGGATGAACACGATATACCGGCCGTCGGGCGACCAACGGAATCCGTTCATCGGCTCTTCCGATACCTGGCGGGCATTGCTCCCGTCGGGGTCCATCTCCCAGAGCCGGCCGCCTTTCAAAAACGCGATGCGCTGCCCATCAGGGCGGTAGAGGGCATTGGACACACTCGTTTCGAACGCAGCGACAGGACGGGCTTCACCACCGGCCACCGGTACCACATACAAATCCCGCTTCCCCTTGTTGGCGGCGAGATCATACCAGGTAACCCCGTATAGGGCCGTACGTCCATCCGGTGAAATGTCGTCGAGGGAAACCCGGCCGAGTTCCCATAATTTTTCCGGGGTGAGGTAAGGCCCCTGGGCATGGGCAGTGGCATGCAGAAGGAATGCGCACAGGGTGAGCGTATAATAAATTCGTGTGTTCATAGGTCGTTCACGAAAGGGTGGGAAAAGGTTTGGAGGGTCGAAAATACGGAATTCAGGCCGGGTCAAAATGGCTTCCCAAAGGCTTCGATCCGGTAGAAAGACATGGTGCGGCTGCCGAAACTGCGGAAAAAGGCCGCTACCCCGGGAAGGGAAGAGCCTTCAAAATCCAGATCCAGAGGTTGTCCCGCGTGGCGCCGGATGACCTGATCCAACAGAAAATGCTGGGCAAATCGCGTTCGTCCCTCCGGCGAGGACGCGCCGAACACGTTGTAAATCCGGATGGCGTCCTTCAGAAAAAAATTGGCGGCAAGCAGCTTGCCGTCATCTCCGCGGACCCCCAGGATCTCCCCTTGTCCCTTGTGCATGGCCGTTTCGAGGAGGCCCTGCCACCGCCTCGATGCGTCCTTCGTCAACATTACCTTCCCCTGGAGATGCTGCCGGTAATACCTCACCAGTTCTTCCGCCGTACAGGCGTCGGGCTCCAGGTGCAGGGTGTCCGCTTTGCGGAGCCGTTTGATCAGACTGTCCCCATACCCTTGCCTTATTTCGGTATAGGGTCGATGGAGGTCGAGCAGCATGTTGACCCCCGGCATTGTCCGGACGCCCGTCAGGGCCGGCTGTGGGTTTTGCTCGTTGAACGCCAGCCTGATGCGAAGGAAATGCTTCCGCAGGATCCGGATGGCGGCCGCCACCTCAATAGCGGTCACCGGGTCGGGTGAAAAAAGGCCCAGCTGCTGCACAAAAGGAGGGGTGACGACCTGATGCAGCCAGCCCCATTTCCGGTGGACGGGTACAGGCATCCGGATCCGGCCATCCGCACTGACCAGGGCCATCCACCCCGGGGACATCTGGTCGAGATACCACGATCGGGCATAGATCAGTGGCAGGCGGCAGGTGGCCAATGTGCGATCCCATTCCGCTTTGTCGATATCGCGGTGGCGCAGCAGCCGGAAAGGGGCAACGACCGACATGGGAGATGGCGTCAACCGATTTTGCGGATGATGCTCAGTCCGTCTCTCAGCGGCAGGATGACCTGTTCGACCCTCGGATCGGCCGCCACTTTCCGGTTGAAGGCATCCAGTCCGGCGGTTTCTTCATCGGGGTCGGGCTGGATGACCTTGCCGCTCCACAGGACATTATCGGCCAGGATCACTGCCCCTGCCGGGAGTTTGTCGAAGACGAGGTCATAATAAAGCGGATAATCGGGCTTGTGGGCGTCGAGAAATACCAGATCCCAGGGACCCGGGAGGACGGGTATGACGTCGAGGGCCGAGCCGATATGCAGGCGAATCCGGTCGGCCATGCCCGCCCGTTCGGCATAGGTGCGGATCATGGGCTCCCGCTCGTCACTCAACTCGATGGTATCCACATGTCCGCCTTCCGGGAGCCCTAATGCAAAGCAGATGGCGCTGTAGCCGGTGAAAGTGCCCACTTCCAGGACACGCCGCGCGCCCGTGAGCCGGGTGAGCAGGGTGAGGAAGCTGCCCTGCCACGGACCCGTGAGCATTTGCGGGTAAACGGTTTTCAGGTGCGTCTCCCGTTCCAGTTCGCCCAGGACCGGAGGAACGGGCGAACTCAGGGCGGTACAATACGCTTCCAGGCGCTCGTCAACGAGTTGGGGCATTCCGTGTATTTTGCGGAAAATTAGGTCGCCCGGAGGGATTGGCCAAATCATGCTGCACCCTATGTCCCGTTTGCTTCGCCTGACGGTCATCGCCATCGTCCTCACGGCCGCGGTATGGAGCGCCCTCTCCCACCGTACGTTCAGTGGGCAGACCTCCGTGATCACCTGGGATGTGTATGGCTATTACCTCCATCTGCCGGCACTGCTCAAATACGGAGATATCCGGCAATATGCCTTTGTCGAGGACCACATGCAGCAGTATGCGCCCTCCGACAGTCCCTATCAGGTGTCCCGGCACGGAGACATCGTCACGCCCACCTACACGATGGGACTTGCCATGCTTTGGTTGCCCCTGTACGGACTGGCCGATACCTGGGCCCGCCTCGATCCCCGATTTCCGGCCGACGCGTTGTCTCCGCCATACCAATGGATGATCCAGGCCGGAGGTCTGCTTGCATTGGCCGCCGGCCTCCTGATGATGGCCCTTTTCCTGGGCAGGTATCTCCCCGCTCCTGCCGTCGCCCTGACAACGGGTATCCTCGGATGGGGCACCAACCTGTTCCATTACGCCGCGCAGGAACCCGGAATGCCCCACGTCTGGCTGTTTGCCCTGTATGCCGGACTCCTGCTGTTGCTGGACCGGATGATCCCTTCGCCCCGGTGGTGGCAGGGCGCCCTCCTCGGCGGATGGCTGGCCGTAATGGCCCTGTGCCGCCCCACCGAGGCCCTCGCTGCCCTCCTGCTGCCGGCGCTGATCCTGAGCCGGACCGGCGGATGGCAGGGTGCCGCCCGGCACCTGCGGGATTTCCGATGGGTGTATCTGACCGCCTTGCTGACCGGTTTGCTGGTCCTGCTTCCCCAGCTGCTCCTGTGGAAAGCCACCACCGGACAATGGGTGTACAATCCCTACGCAGCGGCAGGTCATTCCTTCCATTTTTTGCAGCCACACCTCCTGGATGGCCTGTTCAGTTTCCGCAAGGGTTGGCTGGTATATACGCCGGTCATGATCCTGCCTCTGGCGGGGTTGTTTTTCCTGAGGCGCACCGTGCCGGACTGGGCGCCCGGTATCATCCTCTTTGTGGGGTTGAACCTGTGGGTAGTGCTGAGTTGGCATATCTGGTGGTACGCCGGTTCGTTCGGCATGCGTGCCCTGGTGCAGTCTTATGCGGTGCTGGCGCTCCCGCTGGGGGTGTTCCTGGAAAAAATGCGCACCTGGCCGAATGTGCGCCATGCGGTGTTGGCCTTTGCCGGCCTTTGTGCGGTTTTCAACCTGTTCCAGACCTGGCAATTGCGGCAGGGCATCCTCAAGGCCGACGGCATGAACAAGTCCTTTTACATGGCCACGCTGGGCCGGGTGACACCCGACAAAACCCGTATGCGTCTGCTCGACATCCCGGAAACACCCCCTGAGCCCCCGCTGACCCGGCATCCTCTCGGCCTGATCAGCGCCGCCCAATCGGATCTGCCGGTGGAATGGCAAGGGCATCTGCCCGGTTGGCCGGTCAAAGGATCGGAGGCTTTCAGTCCCGTGCTGGAAATCGTCATGACGGACAGCCTGGCAACCATGCTGGCCGGGCAATGGGTCGAGGTGTCGGCGGAAGTCTTTGCGGGTACCGACAAGGCGCCTTTCACACAGGCAGCTCGCCTCGTCATGGATGTCCAGCAGGAGGGGGGCGACCGGTATTGGTACGGCCTTCATTTGCTCCGCGTCGTCGAGGTTGGCCGCTGGTGGCCCGTCCGCTATGAAATCCGCCTGCCGGAAGACCTCAAGGCGGGTGACAAGTTGGGCACGGTAGTGTGGAGCACATCAGCGGAGGACGATTTCTGGGTCCACCGGCTCGAGCTCAACCTCCTCGGTTTTTGAGGATTAATGGTCGCATTCCTCCATGACCTCGTGGAAACGGTCGTGGAGGGAGAAGATGGCCTGGCGGATGGCTTCGTCCTTCTTGTGCTTGCGCACCATTTTATGGAGGGCTTCCGCCTCCACGGCCAGTTTTTCCAGGGAGCGGCTGACCCCGTCCGCCGGCAGTCCGGGAGGAATGACGGAGGCTTTGAGACGGGTTGCCTGGGCGGCCAATTCGGCGGCGCGGGCTTTCACAGGGCCCAGATCACCCTCTTCAGCCGGATGGAAGGTTTGCGCCATGACGGCGTGAAAATCCTTCAGTTCGGTCCAGGTGTCCCGTGCGATCCGCCGGAGAAGCGGGTCCTTGAGGGCGGCTTCGTATTTGGCTTCAACGGCTTTCCAGTCGAGGACATCCCAGATCCCGGCGAGGTAATCCCCGCGCTTGTTCTGGTATTTCAGGTAATAGGCGTGCTCCCATACGTCAATCCCCAGGATGGGGATCCCGCGTTGGGGCATGACGTCCATGATGGGGTTGTCCTGGTTGGGGGAACTGGTCACCGCGAGCCGTCCGTCAATACCGACGTACAGCCAGGCCCATCCGGAGCCGAATCGCGTGGCGGCGGCCTGATTGAGGAGCGCTTTGAGGCTGTCAAGGCTTCCGAAGGTCTGATGAACGGCATCAGCCAGAGCGCCTGTGGGCCACCGCGCTGCGGTGGGGGACAGAATCTCCCAGAACAGGGTGTGGTTGTAGTGTCCGCCCCCGTTGTTGCGTACAGCATCCCCTCTGCGCGATGCCCCCATCAAAATCACCTCGAGCGGGACGGTCGCCAGTGGCGTACCGGCTACGGCTTTGTTGAGGTTGTTGACATAAGCCTGGTGGTGGCGGTTGTAATGGATGTCCATGGTCCTCGCGTCAATGGCCGGCTCCAGGGCATTGTAGGC
>JAGFIW010000075.1 GCA_024103195.1 Saprospiraceae bacterium
TTGGGTTGAACATTTGGGCCACGCCTTGCGTATCGGTATGGGGTTTCCCTTCGTTCAATATCCGCCATGCAATTCCTTGCCCCCTCATTTCTGATCGCCGGCCTGGCGGTGGTGATTCCCATTCTGATTCATCTGTTCTGGTTCAGGCGGTTCAAACCGGTCTATTTTACCAATGTGCGCTTTTTGCGTGAACTGAAGGAGGAAACGGCTTCCCGCTCCCGGCTGCGCAATCTTTTGGTCCTGGCTACAAGGATTGGTGCCATCCTCAGTCTGGTCATGGCATTTGCCCAACCCTTCCTGCCCAAAGGCACGGCCTCCGCCTCCGGTCCCAAAGCAGTGAGCCTCTATATCGACAATTCCTACAGCATGATGGCACAGAGCCGGGATGTTTCCTCGCTCGATCTTGCCCGCCAGCGCGCCCGAAAAATCGTGGAAGGGTATTCGCCCACCGATCGGTTCCAGATCATCACCAATGATCCTTCCGGTGCCGGACTTCGTCTCGTGGACCGCGAAGAAGCCCTGGGCGCCATCGACGATATCCGCCCTGGCCCGGCGGTGACGCCCCTTTCAACCATTATGGCCCGTCAGCGCCAGGTCCTGGCTTCCGAGCCCGACCGCACCCCTGTCAGCTACCTCCTCTCTGACTTCCAGAAGCACAATGACCTTTCGGCCATTCAGGCAGACACCGGATGGGAAGTCGTGGCCATCCCCTTCCCGCCCATCCGGGAATTGAATGTCGCCATCGATTCCGTGTGGATGGAAGAACCGGTGTGGCTGACCCGTCAGGCAGGGACATTGTTGGTTCGACTGCGCAACTATGGAGCGGAACCCGTTGAGCAGGTACGTCTGGCCCTACGGGAAGGGGGACAGGAAAAACCGGTTTCCGTCCTGACCATCCCCGGCAGGTCTGACGTCACCGATACCGTGGTGTTTGTCCCGCAAACGGCGGGATGGCAGGACATCGAGCTCTTCATTCACGACTATCCCATTCAATTTGACGACCACTATCACATCACCTTCGAAGTCAGGGAAAAATTGCAGGTGCTGGTCATCCGGGAAGGAGCGCCCACCCCATTCCTGCAAAAAGGACTGGAGGGCATTCACGCTATCGAACCCACCTTGCAGAATTGGGACCGGCTGGACTACGATCGGTTTGGTGAATACCAGCTCATTGTCCTCGATAACGTACCTGAAATTTCCAGCGGCCTCCAGACGGCGTTGCGCGCCTACGCGGATCAGGGAGGGAATGTGCTGATCTTTCCTCCCGCGGGAAAAAAGGATTTGCCGGGTTACAACGAAGCCCTTTCCGCATTTGGCGCACCCCGCCTCGAAGGCTGGGAAGAGCGCGAACGCCAGACAGGAAATCTGAACACGGCTTCCCAACTTTTTCGCGACGTATATACCAATCCCGACGCCAACCTGCGATTGCCCCTGTCCCGTGGGAACTACCGGCTTTCGAATGCCGGAGCGGGGGCACGGGAACCATTGCTCACTTACCGGGATGGCACTGCCATGCTGGTAAGGGTCCCCGGCCAACAAGGCAATCTCTTTCTCTCTGCAGCACCCCTCGATCCCGCCTGGAGCGACCTGGGGCGCAATGGCGAGGTGTTCATACCGATGATTTACCGGATGGCCCTGGCCGGTCAGCCGGCCCGGCCAATGAGCTATACCTTGGGAGCCGGTACAGAAATGGCGCTGACCGTCAAGGAATTGCGGCCATCCGAAAAGCCGGCACGGCTGCGATCGGAGCAAGCCGAATTTATCCCGGGGCAAAGAATGGTGGGTACGACGCTGCGCCTCAGCGTCCCCGGAGATCCGGTCAAGGCAGGCGTCTATCAGGTTGTGGGCGAGGGGGAACTCGTCCATGGACATGTGGCCCTGCATGACGACCGTCGGGAATCCGTACAGGAATTCCTGACACCATCCGATCTGGAAGAGGCGGGATTCCAATTGCCCGACGACATGGCGCTCGCCGATTTGTCGGCCTGGGTCGGCGAAAAGGAAAGAGGCGTGGTGTTATGGCGTTGGTTTGTAATTTTGGCCCTGGCCTTCCTTCTGGCAGAGACGCTCCTGCTCCGCCTGTGGAGGCCCTGAGGACCCGCCTATGAAAGTACTGATCCGCCAGGCGGTCATTGTGGACCCCGGCAACCCTCTGCATCTCCGCCGGAATGACATCCTTGTCAGAGATGGGCACATCGAAGCCATCGGTCCGGAAATCCGGGAAAAGGACGCAGAGCTATGGGATGGGGAAGACCTCCATGTCTCACCCGGGTGGGTCGATATCGGCACCCAAACCATGGATCCCGGATTTGAACACAGGGAAGATCTCGCCTCCTTGTGCCGGGCAGGTGCCGCAGGGGGTTATACAGCCCTGGCCGTATTTCCCAATACCGACCCTTTCACCCATGGCAAAGCCGAGGTGAGATACCTGCGGCAACTCAATGACCTCCAACCGGTCCGTGTCCTGCCTGTCGGAGGCATATCCCGCAACGGGGCGGGGGAGGACATCGCCGAGATGTATGATATGCGGGATGCAGGGGCTGTGGCCTTTTCCGACGGCAGTCTTCCCGTACAGAAATCCGGACTGCTCCTGCGGGCGTTGCTCTATGTCAAAGCTATGGAGGGGTTGATCATCGATCAACCGCTGGATTTCTCCCTGGCCGCCAAAGGTCAGATCCATGAAGGGCCGGTGGGGACCCGGCTGGGCATGCGGGGCATTCCGTCCCTCGCCGAATCCTCCCAGGTGTACCGCAATATCCAGTTGTTGCGATATGCGGGATCCCGACTTCTCCTGCACGCCCTTTCGGCCGCCGAAAGCCTTCATGTCCTCAAGGAAGCCAGAAACGAAGGCCTCGCCATATTCGCCACCGTGCCGGCCCTCAATCTTGTTTTCACGGATGAGTCCCTCCTGTCCTACGACACCCGCTTCAAGGTCATGCCACCCCTGCGAGAATCGGCCGACAGGAATGCGCTGCGGCAAGCCTTGCGCGATGACATACTGGATGCCATTGTATCCAACCACGTACCGCTCGAAGACGATCAGAAAGAAGTCGAATTTCCCTATGCGGCTTTCGGCGCCAGCGGTCTGGAGACCACCTTCCCCCTGTGCCACACCCACCTGGTCCCTGGCACCCTTAGCCTTTCGGATCTGGTCCGGAAGCTCTCTCACAGTCCCCGACAACTCCTCGGACTGCCGGCGGCAGAAATTCGACCGGGCCAGCCCGCCGACCTGACCGTTTTCGACCCGGGTATTTCCTGGACCTTCTCAGTGGGCAGTCAACAATCGAAAGGACGGAACAACCCACTGGACGGTGCCGAATTCCGCGGCAAAGTGATCGGCGTGATCCGGGGCGTTTTCCAGGCCCGTTCGCCCGGCCGATAACCGGTAAAATCCTATCTTGGCCCCATATCCGTTATCCGATGACCAGACAGACAAGTGTTCATTACGGCCTGATTGGCGGCATGGCAGCCATCGCCCTGGCCCTCTTGTATTACCTTATCAACGTGAGAGGATTCATCACCTGGGGAGGCTGGTTCTCGTACCTGGCACTGGCTGCCACCATGGTCATGGCCGCCAAAGCCGTTCGAAGCCAGCAGGAAGGTTACCTCACTTTCCGGGAAGGGCTGAAAGTGACGTTTCTCGTGTGGGTGATCGGTTCGGCGCTACTCTCGGTCTTTACCTATATCCTTTACAACGTCATCGATACCGGCCTGGCTGATATCCAGCGGGAGGTGGTGACGGAGACCATGGAGAAATTTATGGCCAATGCCGATGAGGAAACCCTGGATACCATCACCGAAGCCATGGAAAAAGAGGGTTTTGATCTTACCCTCAAGAAAAGTGTGTTGGCCTACGCCTTCAGCCTGATCATTCCCGGTTTCATCATCGCCCTCATCGTCTCCCTGATCCTTCAGCGCAAGAGACCCCAGGATCTGATCCGCGAAGAAGAGACTGTGTAAGCTGCAGGCATGGACCTGTCCATCGTCATACCCTTGCTCAACGAGCGGGAATCCCTGCCGGAGTTGCATGCCTGGATCAGGAATGTGCTGGATGACCTGCCGTGGTCCTGGGAAATTTTGTTTGTCGATGACGGAAGCCAGGATGGCTCTTGGGAAGTCATCACCGCACTTGCGGCCAAAGATCCCGCAGTGAAAGGGGTGAGATTCAGCCGAAATTATGGTAAATCGGCTGCGCTGCAGACGGCGTTTTCCCGCGTGAAAGGCAACGTGGTCATAACCATGGATGCCGACCTGCAGGACAACCCCGAAGAGATTCCGGCGCTCGTCCACATGATCCGTGAAGAAGGCTTCGACCTCGTCTCGGGATGGAAAAAAGTCAGGCATGACCCGGCACTCACCAAAAACCTGCCCAGCAAATTCTACAACTGGACCGTGCGAAGGATGACAGGTATCCCGCTCCACGATTTCAATTGCGGCCTCAAAGCCTACAAACGGGAAGTGGTCAGGGCCATTGAGATCTATGGCGACATGCACCGCTATATTCCCGTGCTCGCCAAATGGGCGGGCTTTCACCGAATCGGCGAAAAAGTCGTCCGCCACCAGGAACGAAAATTCGGCGTATCCAAATTCGGCGTGGAAAGGTTTGTCCGCGGACCCCTGGACCTGCTCTCCGTCATGTTCATTTCCCGGTTCGGCAAAAGACCCATGCATTTCTTCGGACCACTGGGCGTCCTGTTTTTCCTGATCGGTCTGGTGATCCTGCTGGTTCTTTCCTGGCAGAAACTCATGCATCACGAGTACGGTATAGCCGACCGTCCGCTATTCTATTTCGGTATCCTGGCCCTTATCATGGGCACCCAACTGTTTGTGACGGGATTCCTGGCCGAACTCATCTCCCGCAGTGCCAGTCAACGCAATGACTATCTGATCCGCGAAACGACAGGGATCTGATGCTGTAATACGGAGGCGATTACTTGAAGGTGCCCGGCTCCTGTTCGTTGACGATTTTCTTGACATCCTCCAGGGTGAGCCTGCCGGCTTCCTCCGGTGTCATTTTGCCAT
Source organism: Saprospiraceae bacterium (assembly GCA_024103195.1). Classification (GTDB taxonomy): domain Bacteria; phylum Bacteroidota; class Bacteroidia; order Chitinophagales; family Saprospiraceae; genus JAGNXB01. The sequence goes on from JAGFIW010000075.1 coordinate 5,023, forward strand.
TCTCGCCTTTGGGGAGTTTGAAATTCTTCTTCTTGTACCGGATAAAGGGTCCCCAACGACCGTTTTCGATGGCCAGTTGCTCCTTTTCCCACTGTTGGACATAACGGTTGGCCTCTTTTTCCAACTTCGCGTCCAACAGGGTTTTGACCTGTTCAGCCGTCAATGTCCCTGCCGCCATCCGGGCCGGGATGTTGACATACACCTGATTCCATTTGAGAAAGGGCCCGAACCGGCCTTTGCCTCTCGTCACGGGCTCCCCTTTGTACATCGCCACGGGGGCATCGCCCGCTTCCTTTTCCCGGATCAACGACTCGGCCCTCGCCAGATCGACTTGCAGGGGGTCCTCGCCCTTGGGCAGAGAGATGAATTGATCCCCCCATTTGACATAAGGCCCGAAACGGCCGGCACCCACACTAACGGGCTTGTCCTTGTAAGCCCCCAAATCCCTGGGCAGTTTGAAAAGCTCCAGGGCCTCCTCCAGCGTGATGTCGTTCATGGATTGACCAGCCTTGAGGTTGGCGTAGCTGATCTTCTCTCCTTCCGGAAGCTCTTCCGCCTTCCCGAGTTGGATGACGGGACCGAACCGGGACATCCGGGTCAACACCGTCTTTCCGGTCGCAGGGTCCTTGCCCAGGATACGTTCCCCGGAGGCGCGGTCGGCACCTTCCTGTGTCTGAACCACCTGCTGGTGGAAAGGACCGTAAAAGGCCCCCAGCATTTTGCGCCAGTCAACACCCCCTTCCGCGATATCGTCAAATTGCTTCTCAATATTCGCGGTAAAGGAATAATTCATGATGCCGTCAAAGTGGGTCCCCAGGAAATCCGTGACCAACATGCCCATATCCGTGGGGAACAAATGGTTTTTGGAAGCGCCCGTGATTTCGGTTTTTTCCTCTTCCCGGATCCGGCCGGCCGCCAGGGTCAATTGCCGGTATTTGCGGGGCACACCTTCACGGCTTTCCTTGACGACATACCCGCGCCCCTCCTCCATGATCTTCGAGATGGTCGGAGCATAGGTAGAAGGTCGGCCGATACCGAGTTCCTCCATCTTCTTGACAAGACCCGCTTCGGTGTACCGTGCCGGTGGACGGGTAAACCGTTCCGTACCGGTCATTTCCAGCAGGTCCAGCTGTTGTCCGTTGACCAACGGGGGCAACATGCCACCTGCTTCCTCTTCGTCTTCTTCATCACGGCCCTCCAGATATACCTTGAGAAAGCCCTCGAAGAGCAAGACCTCACCCACCGCCTCAAGTGGCTGACCGGGATTGCCGCTCACCTCGATGGTCACGGTGGTTTTTTCGAGGACAGCATCCGCCATTTGGGAGGCAATGGCCCTCTTCCAGATCAATTCATAGAGGCGAACCTGGTCCCGGTCACCACTGATGGTCCGGTTTTCCATATAAGTCGGCCGGATGGCCTCGTGCGCTTCCTGGGCATTGGACACCTTGCTCTTGTACTTGCGGGTGTGCACGTACTCCTTCCCGTACAGCGAGGTGATCTCTTTGGCCATGGCAGCCAGGGCGGTATCACTCAGGTTGAGGCTGTCCGTTCGCATGTAGGTAATATGGCCCGACTCGTACAGCTTCTGTGCTGCCGACATGGTCCGGTTGACGGAAAACCCGAGCTTTCGACTGGCTTCCTGCTGCAACGTGGATGTATTGAATGGAGGTGCCGGCTTCTTTTTCAATGGACTCACCTCGATGGCCGATATGCCAAATGTGGAGGTAGCAGCCCGTTCCAGATAGTTTTTGGCTTGCCCGACCGTGTCGAGCCGACCGGGCAACTCGGCTTTCAGGAAAGAAACCTTGCCCTGTTTGTCAGGGACGCCAAACTGGCCCTGAATCCGGAAAAAAGGGTCGGATTCAAAAGCCTGGATCTCGCGCTCCCGTTCGACGATCAATTTGACGGCGACCGATTGAACCCGTCCGGCAGACAACTTGCCCCGCACCTTGCGCCACAACAATTCGGATAGCTCGAAGCCCACCAGACGGTCGAGAATACGGCGCGCCTGCTGGGCATCCACCAGGTTAAGATCTACGGTACGGGGATTGGTGACCGCCTTTTGAATGGCCGGCTTCGTGATTTCGTGGAAAACGATCCGCTTGGTGGTTTTGGGGTCAAGCCCGAGAACTTCGCACAAATGCCAGCTGATCGCCTCTCCCTCCCGGTCTTCGTCCGTCGCCAACCACACTTCATCCGCCTTTTTGACCCATTCCTTCAACTCTTTGACCACCTTGCCTTTCTCGGGGGTGACGACATATTTGGGCGCAAACCCCTTCTCTATATCGACGGCCTTCGGCCCTTTTTCCAGGTCGCGGATATGCCCGTAACTCGATTTGACCGCAAAGTCCTTTCCCAGATACTTCTCAATCGTTTTGGCTTTGGCAGGCGACTCGACAATGAGCAATTGTTTCCCCATACATGCGGTGATTTGGTCCGGTGGGCGGGCCACACGAAGCGCAAAGGTAATATTTACGGGTAGGTAGGGGTCAACGTTCCCTTTCGGAAGCCGGCCGCCGCTCCTCGTGCAGGACTTTGGCCTGCTTGCGCCGCTCCTCCTCCTCCAGCCGGATCCGCTCCTGAATGGCCGCTATCTGCTCCTCGAGGGCCAGTGGCCTGGCATTGAGCCGCCGATGCAGGCAAACCATGATGACGCGCGCCATGTCGTCGGGATGATAAATGCCCATGTTCCGCAGATGGTGGGAGAGGCGGCTGCCTTCGTAAAATCCCCAGTGGTAGATGATCCACCTTCCCAGACTGAAGAAAAGCTTCCTCACCACCTCCTCCTCGGAGGCCATCCGGAAAGTGTCCAGGGCCTCGGGAGGAGACAACTTGATGAGTTCCGACAGGGCTTCTTCCAGGGTTGCAGGGATATACACGCCGGCAATATGGGTTTGCCCGATACGCTCCTCGTAGTTGCGCCGGTATTCCTCCATATTGTCGGGGGGACCCGGATCCTCCTCCTTGACCTGACCGGATACGGTCACCCCGGGCGCTGTCAGCCACAGCAAAACCCCCAAGACCATCTTGAACGCGTATCCAGGCATCATGGGCTATTAACTTGTCCCGGGATGGGTTTAGTATTAGAAGGCGGGCATCAGTTGTCCTCAAAATACTTGCGGGCCATCCGAAAGTACTGATCGGCGACACCGGTGGCATCCTGGGGATTGACCCCGCGGATCTCGTTGCCCCCCAAACGGCTGTACAGATCAATCTCCCCTCGCGGGTTTTGACGCTCGTTCCGCGCGGTGGAGTGCAACAGAAGATATTGCCCCGGGGCAAGACTGGGATTGTAAAAGAGAAATTTCACATTCCGCTGACCGGTGTACGGGAATTCGTCATAGGCCCAAATCTGGTAGGGGGGAGCATGGGGTTCGTCTTCCACATCAATGATGTCGTTGGGTCTTCCGTATTTCATGAGGACATGTCCGCGGTCTGACTCGAAACCGTACCCGAATCCGGACTTGTATTGCTCATCCACCAATCGGGCCACCTGCATGTAGGTTTCGTACGCACCCATGGGATCGCGGCTGTCCAGCCGCGAGAAGAAGGCATACAGGAAATGGCGTTTGGCGACAGGGTCCGGATTGCGCAGGGTGGCATTCAAAAGATCCACTTCCTTGTCCAACACCCGGGGTGCCGTGGCGCGTAAGGTATAAGTGATCTCCTCGTGGGTGAGGTCAATCAAGAAAGAATCGACCGGCATCGCGGTTGCCGGAGCACCGGATATCAGCCCGTCTGCTGCCGGATTACTTCTTTGAAACAAGGCTTTCGTCTGTCGGACAAGCTGCAACAGACTGTCCCTCACCTCGGTCACGAGGGCGTAATTGCCGCTGGGAAGATGACGGATGTCCATTTGCAGGAGCACGGGATCCACAGGTCGCGTTTTTCGCTTTTTGGCAATGGCCTGCTGCACGCGCCGGAATTCCCCTTCCTTCGTCCCCGTTTCCACGTAATAATGAAACTGGTAGGAGCTCGAAGCTTCCGGAATGCCGTAAACTTCCTGGTAAAAATACAGCATGTCCTGTCCCGATCCGTAATAGCGATGGGGCAGCGGCTCCATCAGATATCCGTTGCGTACCAGCGGATGATCCTGCTGACTCGACGTGACGGCTGACAACAACAGGATATCCGACAGACTGAATGGGGCAGGCCGGAAATCTTCCACGTCCACAGGGATGTCACTTTGGGCCGTGTCTTTCGGTTGCAGGGCATCAAAGGCTTCAAGGTGCATCCGGTAGGATCCGGACGGTAGCTGGTAGCGACGCACATCCAGGAGATGTTGACCGGGTTTGTCCATGACCGGACTGTGCAGGACCAGGTGGTCCCAGGTGATGACCGAATCCGCCCGCGCAAAATAAAGGAGCAGGTCCACGGCCGAACGCCACTGCCCATCCGGCGTGGGCACGGCGGTCAGGGTGGTACCGTCCACAAAAAAATGGACCTCCGCATAGGGGCCGTCCGGGCCTTGAAAACGGACGACATCCGCATGGACGCCGGGCATCCGGGAAGGGGCGGATTGGCCGTTGGCACCTCCGGAAAGAGCGAGGACGACCAGCGTTGACCATATGAAGCGCAAGGCCATAGGACCAAGTTACCATTTTCCTGGATACCGGACCTTCTGTAGGTTTACTGTGCCTCCCGCCGGAGGTCAAACCGGAAGGCCTGCTGAAGAATGGATGTCGAAAGAATGAGCTCCTGGCTGTCCAGCTGCTGGATCCGGAAAAGTTGGTCCCCCGTGCCGGGTGCATGCATGATCAGGGAGTCCCGCTGCAAAGTGTATGACGCCGTCAGGGCAATACCTGGACTTTGGCCCGGCAATGGCAGGTTGGTTTCCATTTGCTGCTCTTCACGAAAGCGGAAATAAGTACCATCCAACACTTTGGTTTCGGATTCATTGCGAAAAGCGCGGGACAGTGTCCAGTCGCCATGGATCAGCGTGCCGAATTGGGCAGTGGGATCCTCCGGCACTTCGTTCCGGCACCCGGGGGTCAACCCAACCGCCAGGAAGGCAATCATCCGAAGCCATGTATGGAACCTCCTGCGTTTCATCCCTCAAAAATAAGGGACTTTTTCATCGGCGCGGTGTCCACTCTGGATCGCCGGGCATGACCGGCCGCCCGGCACGTATGGCCCGCATGGTTACGGGGTCTTCGGGGCTCCGGAAACCTGGTCCGGACAGGCGAGGATTTCAGCTTTCTTTCGAGGGAAGAGAGGCGCCTTCCGGGTCGGCGCCTGTCAGCTCCAGGAGGGTGATCTCCGGCAATATGCCCACCCGTCCCGGATAGCCCAGGAAGCCAAGTCCCCGGTTGACATATAGGTATTGGGAGCCCCGGTTGTACAGCCCTGCCCATTGTTTGTACACGTATTGGATGGGACTCCATTTGATCCAGCCCGGGATTTCCACGCCGAACTGCATGCCATGGGTATGGCCACTAAGCGTCAGAAAGATGTCCGGATGCTTCTCCGTCACCTCGGCCTCCCAATGGGAAGGATCATGGGAAAGCAGGATTTTGAGTGCGTCGGGTTCCGTTCCTTTCAGGGCTTGGGCCAGATTTCCGTACTTGGGAAAACGGGGATGCGCGGAATAATTTTCCACCCCTACCACCGTGAGCGAAGTGGCCTCCGTACCGATCCGGTCATGGGTGTTGCGCAACAGCTTCCATCCCAGCTTTTCATGTGTGTCCAGCATTTCCTGGAAATTGGCACGCCGGGCCTCCTCGCTCGGCCATCGCATGTAATCGCCGTAATCGTGGTTGCCCAGGACCGAATAAATCCCGAGCCTTGCCTTCAACCGGGAAAACATCGGTATGTACGGCCGCATTTCTTCCGACCGGTTGTTGACCAGATCGCCGGTAAAACAGATCAGGTCCGGCGCGAGGTCATTGACCATGCGAATGGCGTTTTCGACCGGCTCGGGAAAAGTGAAGCTCCCGGAGTGGATGTCCGAGATCTGTACCAACCGGAAGCCCTCCAGGGAAGGTGGCAGGTTTCGTACCGGGACTTTCACACTATGGATCTTGTACCGATAGGGGTTGCGCCACATGCCGTACAACAGGGCGACAAATGGCATAAGCCCAATGCCAAGTCCCAGCGTGGACAGAAACCGGGACCTCCCCGGCAAATGAGGGGCAGGCTGACCGATCCAGGTGATCGCGTATTGGACACCCCGGCGCAAGTCATCCAACAGGACGAAAGGCACCACCAGCAGTTTGCAGATATACACCAGAAAAAGCAATGCGGTAAACATGGACCTGCCTCCCTTGCCGGGCAGCCAATGCGCATATCCCGCCTCGTACAGCACCAGACAAACCACACTGATGAGGGGAATGGCCCAATACAAAGCCATCAAAGTGATACGGGGCCACCGGCCCAGGGGCCGGATAACGGCAGAAAATGGCTGGTACACATACAGGTCCACCAACAACATCAAAATCAGAAAAATAATCAGCCGCATGCCCGCGAAAATGTTGTAGGCTTAAAAGGTCATCACCCGTCAATTGTTGTGAATTGCCGTACTTTTTCGACCTGATGAAGCCTTTGGACGATAAAACCTCTGAACCCGTTGCGCTGATTACCGGGGTAAGCAGCGGTATCGGCCATGCGGCAGCAAGGGTCTTGATCGATGCCGGTTGGGAAGTGTGGGGAACCGTTCGCAACGAATCCGATGCTCAGCGCCTCCGTGAAACATTCGGTTCCCGGTTCCAACCCCTGCTTTTTGATGTCCGGTCCGATTCCGGTCAACACGCGGATTTGGCCCGGCACATCCAATCGCTACTCGGAGGTCGCCTCCTCTC
>JAGFIW010000277.1 GCA_024103195.1 Saprospiraceae bacterium
TTTTTTCATGGGTTATGCATTATGATGGGGTGATAGAGGCTTCTTGTCTTTGCCTTCAGAAGTTGGAGGAGGGTGCGGACTTCCGTTTCCGGCCTTTTCCAACAGTATCCACGATGGTCTGGGCCGGCGGCGGTGGACTTCCACATGCGTCATCAGCCATTGGATGGCAGCGGCGGGGTCGTCGGTGATGAAAAACCGGTCCACATCCTCCTGGCGGATGGTGCCTTCCCGGACCATGGCCAGCAGAAGGGTTTCCAGACAACGGTAATATTCCGTGCCGATGATGGCGATGGGAAAACTGTCAATGACACCGGTCTGGACCAGGGTGGCTGTTTCGAACAATTCGTCCATGGTGCCGAATCCGCCCGGAAATACCACAAATCCGTAGGAATATTTGAGGAGGAGAAACTTGCGGACGAAGAAATGCCGCAGCGTCACCCATTTGTGCATGTAGCGATTGGGCGCCTGCTCGGCCGGCAGGTGGATGTTGCAACCGATGGACCGACCGCCGGATTCCCAGGCGCCGCGGTTGGCCGCTTCCATGATACCGGGCCCGCCGCCGGTCATGGTGGTCAGGCCATGCGCCGCAATCAGCCGTCCCATCTCCCGGGCGAGGGTGTAGTAGGGATGATCCTCGCGGAAGCGGGCCGACCCGAAAACCGTGATGCAGGGCCCTACGAAGTGGAGGGCACGAAATCCCTTGATAAACTGGAAGAACACCCGGAAGGCAAATCCCAGCTCGGCCCACCGGGCCCGGGGGCCGTCCAGAAAACGGCGATCGAAAGGAGGTGGGGAGGCGACATCCACAGGCCGAAGGTAGACAATGGCCTGCTTCTTGAACCATGGTTCGGGCCGTGCACGTCCTTAATGCCGGCGACCCCCCGAGAACACCATGGCCTCCCCCTTGCCGAAGCCGTAGCTGAAGCCGAGGGTGACAAATCGTCCTCTTCGGGACCATCCGTACACATAGAATTCGGGCTGGTCGGTAATGCTCTCCTGAATACGTGTGACAAATAGATCGCGCACACTCAAATTGACGACCCCTTTTCCGTTGAGCATTTTTTTGCGCAAACCGACGTTGACCAGCGAATAAGGAGAAATCTGTTGCTGGACGTTGCGGTATCCGGACTGATATTCCCAGGATACCTCGGCTTCGATATCGAAAGGCATTTTCACTTTGGCCATCATGCGTGAAAACCAGCGTTCGGCGTCAAAATCAAACGAATTGCCTTCAAACTCGCCCCGTTGGCGAAACAAATTGTAATTGAAATCCCCATTGACCGAAAGCCAGGATGAGGGCGAATATTTTACATTCACTTCGGCGCCGGTCGTAGCATCCGTGCCGATGTTTTCCGGCTTTGTCACACTCACGTTGTCCTGGACGGAAAGCACCCTTTCCACGACATCCGTGGTATGCCGGAAATACAGACTTGCATTGGACGACCAACGGTCGGTAATCCAAACGCCGGTCCATTCAAAGGCATCGGTAAACTGAGGCTTGAGGTCCGGGTTTCCGGTGCGGATGGAAAAATCATTCCGGATATTGAAAAAGGGATTCAAATCCCACAACCGGGGTCTGAAAATCCGGCGCGAATATCCCACCTGAAAGGAAAGACGGTCGTTGTATTTGTAACTGGCATGCAGGGACGGGAAAAGGTTGGCGAAGGACCGGTCATTGCGTTCCTGGGTCTGGACCAGTCTGGTGTGCAAATCCGTGTGTTCGATCCGCAAGCCCCCCTTGATGCCCCACCGGGCGCCTTCCCACGAACCCGTGGCATAAGCGCCCAATACGCCCTGCCTCCACTGAAATACATTCGTGAAAGACGTGTTTTCCACCCATTCACCATCGATCAGGTCGAGGACGGCAAAATCGTTGGAAACCTCGTTCAACACATATTGGACACCCGCCTCCGTGCGCACCTTTTCTCCAAAGGGTCGGGTATAATCCAGATGAAAGGAATAGCGCGTCTCTCCAAAATCGGTTCGCGTCTCCTGCTGCCCGTCCGGACGGCTACCCGAAAGGGTGGTATTGAAAAATTCGGACGACTGGTCTTTGCCAAAAAAATTGCCCATGGCGCTGGCCTGCAGCGTGTGTTCCTTGTGGTCGGCAAATGATTTTTTGTACTGGAGGTCGTATTGCCATTTGGGATTGGTGGCATAGGTCTCTTCCCTCCTTGTCCAGTCGCTGATGACCATTCCTGTCTGTTCCAACAATTCAAAATTGTTCTGCGAGGGCTGATCCTCGATTTCATAGGTGAAGTTGCCGGACAAGGTGACCACATTCCTGGGATCGATGTGATAATCCGTGCCCAGAATGACCGTATAGAACTGCTCTTTCCGGTAATCGCGACCCGTGCTGCGGACGATGGTACCGGCGGGTATGTCGTGGTTGATGTTGCGGGTATCCATAGGTACAGACCGGTATCCCGCTCCCAGCTGGCTGAAAAGATTGAAATGATCGGTGCGGCGACTGACACTCAATCCCGCGCTGTGGTTGTCCGGCATTCCGGTATTGACGGACACCGATCCGTTCAGCCCTTTCTTTTCCTCTTTCTTCAGCACGATATTGATGATGCCGGAGGATCCTTCCGCTTCGTACTTGGCCGAAGGGTTGGTGATGACCTCTATGCGTTCGATCATGTCGGCGGTGATACTGCCCAACGCCTTGCCTTCGGCACTCGCCAGCACCGATGGTTTGCCGTTGATCAGGATCTGCACCCCGGCGCTTCCGCGCAGACTGACCTGCCCCTCCAGACTGACCACAACGGAAGGGATCTGATTGAGGACTTCCAAGGCACTGGACCCTGTGCTCGCACGATCGGAGCCGACATTGAAGACCCGCATGTCGAGCTTGAATTCCATGTGGGAACGCTCGGTGCTGACCAAGACCTCTTCCAGCAATTGACGGTCATCACGGAGGATGATGGTCACCAGGTCCACATCAGCCACTGAAGCCTGCACACGGTCCAGCACGGTTGGCATCATGC
>JAGFIW010000097.1 GCA_024103195.1 Saprospiraceae bacterium
CAAGTAGCAGGATATTCTTCATAAGGCAATGCTTTACATGTCATTCGATAATGCCTCTGGCAAACGTGGCAAAGTCCTGATACAAGTACCACTCCATACCTGGTTGGGGTTGGCAATCCGTCAGCGCCATGGAAAACTGATTTTTCATAAAGAGCTTTGTGCAATGAATGGTGGTGCCATCCGGCTCGAGAAGCACAAACGTGAGGGTGTCTTCCGGCAACACTTGCGCTTTGTCAGTGTACATCCGCCATTGACCCTGAGGAGACATCTTTACAGTGACACCAGCCGGCCCGGGCGTAAAAAATTTGGTTGGGCAGGCATCTCCATCCGGCAAGGGCCCCAGCCGATAATTGGGATTTCTTGGAACATTTTGTGTATTGTAACAAGGAAGGACCAAATCCTGAAATACATCACAGGCGAGTCCGGGGAGGTCAGGCTTATTGATCACCGTCATCTGATGCGCACTGCTTCCCTCAGCAATATATATTTTTTGATCAGGTCCTAATCCGGTTTTGAAGAATGTTTTGGGAAACGGCGCCCACTTTCCGTCCGGTTTGGCAATGCGTTGGCAGGAGGCCTCAATATCCACGGCTTCCAGGTCACATTGATATATCTCCTGATAACGGGTATTGATGAAATAGACAAACCGATTATTGGGTGAAATGATGGGAAATACGGCAAAGGTGGAGTCATTGCCAAATTTGAAATGATCACTCCTTGTCAAAGTGCCGTCGCAGCGATTGAAATGATAAAGGGTGACATACCATGGATAACCCCCATTCACATCCCAATGCTGGGTTGCTCTTACCACGATTTCCCCGGATGGAGAAATGGCCATGACATTGGCGGGAGATTCAGGTGCAAAATTTGCGTTGAATTTAATTTCATGCGCAAAATCAAGACCCTTATCATTAATCAATCCGGTATGCCAAACATCTTTGTTCAGTTCAGCGGAGACAAACCACCAATCCCTTCCGTTGGCGTGCCGCACAAATTCAGAATAGGCAATGGTATCATTAATTATGATTTTATTTTTCAAGAGTACCTTACCCTCCCCATTATTTGATTCCATATCAATCAGCGTATACATCAATTTAACAGGAAAACCCTTTTCTTCACTACTAGTCAGAGTATGCATCATAAGATAGTGATTACTATCATAAGGCATCAATGGAATGGCTTGATTGTCAACCCAATCATAACCAACGCTTAATTTATTAAATGTCTCCCATGCTTCACCATAATTGATACTATCTCCATTCTCCATGATTTCGTGATGTTTATTAAATATACGCATCCCATTGGAATACCATTCCAAATTACCATCATAATTTGACATAAAAACATTAAATCGAAATGTTAGACTTATTTTAATACTTGTATCATAGTTGCTATTCAAATATTTCTGGGTATTAATATTTAACTTGGCTGTATCCGAAAAGGTAAGAATATTGTACCCAAATTTTGGATTACCAAGATTCTCAAAGTCATGATGCCCACTCAACCAGTTATAATCATGGTTTTGTGCGACAAGGAAGAGTGGCACTTTTATACCAACGATGAAGACAAGAAATGAAAGTCGTTGCATGGGATCGCGATGAACGGACTGGCTTGATAATATCAGGTTCCTCTACCTGATTTCCGGAATCTGGGTTCTGAGTTTCTTCCTTCCTGCCTTCCATTACCCTGAACAGCTGATCCGTGTTCCAGGAATCAATGGGGGTATTGATAGGTTTGAGAAACTGTATTCCAAGCAAATATACCCTGTGGCGCCCCAAATTCCAAATGATTATTGCAATATTCTGATTATAGCATCTCATCGGGGCCCATGCAAGGCTCCAATCCCCGATGCCCTGCACAGGTGCCGTCAACTCATATGACTACCTTCACCACTCCTAGGACCTGCGCCTCCGGGATATCCTGCTGACACCGGAGGGCATGGTGCTGGATTTCCTGCTCAGCGGCCGGATGGACATCCACCTCAAGGCGCTGGATTAACCCGCCTGTTCCTGCATTTTGGCGGCGTTCTCGGCCGACTGCAGGGCCTGGATGATCCCCCCGATGTCGCCCTCCATGATCTGGTCGAGGTTGTACATCGTGAGATTGATCCGGTGATCGGTCACCCGGTTTTGCGGGTAATTGTACGTGCGGATCTTGTCCGACCGGTCGCCGGTACCCACAAGAGACTTCCGGGTGGAGGCCACCGCTGAATCGTGCCGGGAGCGCTGCTCCTCCTGGATCCGCTGGATGAGACGCTGCATGGCGATCTCCCGGTTTTTGATCTGCGACCTCGCCTCGGTGCTCTCCGCGACAATCCCGGTGGGGATATGGGTGAAACGCACCCCTGATTCCGTCTTGTTGACGTGCTGGCCGCCGGCCCCACTGGCCCGGAAGGTGTCGGTCTTGATATCGGCCTTGTTGATGTCCACATCCTCAAACTCGAAGACCGGCAGGACCGCCACCGTCGCCGCAGAGGTGTGCACCCTGCCCTGGGATTCCGTCCTGGGCACCCGCTGCACGCGGTGGGCGCCGGACTCAAACTTCAGGCGGCCGTACACCTCCTCGCCCGTCACTTCCATGATGATCTCCTTGTAACCCCCGGCCGCGCCTTCATTGAGGGAAAGCGTCTCGTGCCTCCATCCCATCGCGTCGAAAAACCGGGTGTACATGCGGTAGAGGTCGCCGGCGAATATGGCCGCTTCATCGCCCCCGGTGCCGGCCCGGATCTCGAACAACACATCCTTCTCGTCCTCGGGGTCGCGGGGAATGAGCAGGATGCGGATCTCCTCCTCCAGCTCCTCCCGCCGGGCGTCCAGCTCACCCAGCTCCTCCCGCGCCATCTCCCGCAATTCGGGATCGGATTCGCGCAGCATCTGCCGGGCGGAGTCCTGGTGATCGAGCAGGGTCTTGTAGGCCAGATACCGGGAGGCCACCCCGGAGAGGGCCTTGTAGGCTTTGTTGACCCGCGCAAAACGCGCGGTATCCCGGATGACATCAGGGTCCGACAACTGGAGCTCCAGGTCCAGATAACGGTGGTGCAGGGCTTCCAGCCTTTCTACGAGTGAATCCATAACGGCCGGGCATCAGGCCGCAAAAGTACATCGGCCCTGGGGATGAAAGGCAGGGGCAGGGGTAAAGCGTCGCCGCTCAAGTCCCGGCTCAGGAAGGGGACACCCGGATCTTGTCCTTGATGGACTGGATGAGGGAGGGTGAGACGTGGGGCCGGGCTACGTGGCTTTTGACGAAGGATTTGAAGCTTTTCTCGCGCTCGAGGAGCGTCTGGTACTGCTCGTTGCCGCTGATCTCCTCCATGAGCGAGCGCTGCTCCTCCTGGTTCAGCTCGTTGTCCAGGAACAGGGACACGCGGTGCAGCAAGTCGTCGTTCATCATAGTTGGGTTCGGTTGGTTGGCAATGAATGATCACCGGGAAAACATTCCCCCGAGATGTACATGTCCGGGATTCAATGCGGCTACCAAGATAAGTCAACCGTCGAATATAATGCGCAAACCGGGGCGATAAGTTCCTTTCCAGGCCCGGAAAATTTTGCTAATCCCGCCCCGGAGGGTGCTTTTTGCGGCGTTTGTCGCGGTATCCGAGGGATTGCGCATAGCTCTCCAGTTTTTCCTTAAGGATGTTCCGGGCCCGGTGCAGCCGGGAGCGGACCGTTCCGATGGGGATGTCCAGGATGGCGGCGATCTCTTCGTAGGTAAAATCCTCGACGTCACACAGCAGGATGACCGTCCGGAAATCCACAGGCATCTCGTTGATGGCCTGGGTGACTTCGTCGCCGATCAGGTAGTGAAACAGCTCCTCGCGCAGATCCACATAACTTTCGGGGCCGGCACTCGCCTCATCGCGGTCCTGCACATGCCGCACCTCCTCATAGTCCACCTGGACCGGTTGGCGCTTCTTGCGGCGATACTCGTTGATAAAGGCATTCTTGAGGATCTTGAATAACCAGGCCTTGGCGTTGGTCCCCCGGTCGTACTGGTCGATAAACCGGAAGGCCTTCAGATACGTGTCCTGGACGAGGTCATCGGCTTCTTCCTCGTTGAGGGCGAGGTGAAAGGCAAAGGTGTGGAGGGCGTCAATATGGGGCAGAAACTCCTCCTCGAACAGCCGGTGCTTTTCGTCTTCGTTGAGCGGTGCGGGATGGGGATCCTTGGTCAATGCATCCGTTTTGCGGGTTCCGGAGAGGGCCTATCCCTCGATGCGGAAGGCGCGGACGAGGCTGATGACATCCGGATCGGATGACAACTCCGGAGCCAGGTCGAACATCGTTTGATGGGCGTGATAATCCTCGGCCAGCTGGAGACACAGCGACTGACACGCCTCCTGGCGCTTTCCCAAACGGAACAGGCAGGCAATCCGGGCATAATCCAATTGAGGGCTCCGCTGCTGGGTGATGGCGGAATCCAGGATGTCAAGGGCCTCTTCCAGCGACCCGTTCTGCAACAGGAAGGAGGCGTACTGCAGCCAATAACCCGATTGCTCGGGGGCCAGTTCCAATGCCCGGTGCAGGCACATCTCGGCCTGGGCGAGAAATCCCTGCCTGAAATAGACCTCGGCGAGGGCGACGAAGTACTCTTCCCGCTCGTTTTGGTGGTTGATGGCCGCTTCGAGGTGGAAGACGGCCTCTTCGAGACGCCCTTCCAGGAAATACAACCCGCCGAGGCGGTAATGGGCTTCGTCGTGGGCGGTATTTTTTTCGATGACCTCCCGGAAGCAGGCGAAGGCATTATCGCGGTTGCCCTGCTTCTCCCAGGCTTCTCCCAGGCGGGTCAGCAGTTCCGCATCCCTGTCATCGGACCTTTCCAGCGCGGCGAGAAAACACTCGATGGCCTCCCCGGTCTGCCCGAGCTGAAGGCGCATTTCGCCCTGGTCCCTCCAGGCGTGTTCATAGCTGTCCTCAATGATGCAGGCGTATTCAAAGGCCTCGGCCGCCTGCGCGTAATCCTCCGTGCAGGCATGGGCATGACCCAGATTGTACCACACCTGCCAGGAATACGGGTCCTGGTCGATGATCTCCCGGTAAAACAGGATGCTTTCCTCGTAATTGCCCAGCATTTCGGTGCTCAGCCATAGGCGCTCCAGGGCCTCCGGAAAACGGGTGTTGTGGCGGACGGCTTTTTCGAGGCAGCGGTGCATGGTCGACCAGGCATCGCGCTGTTCTTCAATCAGGCTTTGAAAATACCACGCGTCAGCCAGATCCTCGGGGTTTCCTTTGCCGAGGAACGGAGCGAGCAAATGTTCGGCATCAGCCACCCGACCCAATTCGATAAGGGTCTCCACCTGCAGGAAGGTCACGTCCGATTCGCCCGGCGCCATGCCGGCCGCGTGCCGCAGGACTTCCAGGGCATCTTCCGCCCGGTCCATCTCCAGCAGGGCGGTAGCATGCGAACACATCAATTCGATCGAAAACGGATGCTGGCGCAACGCTTCACGCACAGCAAGGAGGGCTTCGGCCCACAGACCTCCCTCCAGGTATTTGTCAATGAGGTCGAGAAATGCCTGCTCTTCGAGGTATCCGGCACTGCCTTCTGCCAGGCGCGCTTCAAAGTCGGAATTCCAATCCGCCATAGGGGTTTGACTGTGGGTGGTAAATATACGGTGAATGTACGGGGACCCGGCGAAACTTTGTCACACCCGCCTGCATGGAGGCCCAAAAGCATCGCAAATATCTGAATATCATATTACTATATATGCAATCGGGGTGAACTTTCCGAAACAATATATGGGTAAACCCCACAACAGGCAGGGATTATATCTGTATCGTCACTTTTATGCGTCAAATAAATATCTAACGGGGAGGTAAGGAGTTCGATTTGTGCACCGAAAGCCACACCCCCGCAATGATCATCATTCCCGAAGCCAATGTGCTGATTGTCAGGCGATCCTTGCCCATACCAAGGGCCACCACGGTCGCTATGACCGGTTGGAGATAAATATAGGCGCTGACGGTCACGGCGGCGACATGTCGCAAGGCCACTGCATTGAGCAGGTAGGTAAAAAAGGTGGTGAACAACAACACATAACCGAAACTCAGGGCTACCGGCAGGGTAAAATCCGCCCATCGCGCCGCCCCGACCTCCTGCCAACCGGCGAAGAGGACGGGCATCGCGCCGAACAGAAACACCCATTTCAGGACTTCCATTGGCGGATAACGCTGCATGAGCGGACGCACCAGGATGAGGTAAAGGGCGTAGCTCACCGCATTGCCCGCCACCATGACATCCCCCAATGGGTCGCCCGTTCCGGCCGCCGCACCCTCACCCGGCCAAACCAGCCATACCGATCCGGCAAGGGCCAAAATCAGCCCTCCCGTCAAACGGGCCTGGAAGGGCCGGCTTTCCAGGACAACGGAGAGCAACAGCACCAACATGGGCGTCAACACCATGATCAGCGAGGCATGGATGGGCGAGGTGCGTTCCAGGCCGCCGAAAAACAGGAGTTGGTTGACCGATACCCCCAGAAATCCGCACACGGCCAGCAGCCCCAAATCCCGTCGGGAGATCCGGGGTGACCCGGTGTGGCGGAAGACGACCCAAAACAGGGCTGTGGCGGTGATGACCCGCATCAGGATGAATCCGGAAGGCCCTATATAACGGTCGTCCAGCACCACCTTGGCAATGCTGTAATTGGCGCCGTAAATGAGGGCAACGCCAAAGAGGGCGAGATGAGCCTGCAAACGGGAGGAGAACATGCCGGGGCGTGAAGGTAGGATAACCGCGTCCTGCCATAAAAGTTGTCCGTCGCCGGTTGTCGGGGATCCGGTCTATTTTTGTGCCGCCAATCAAACTGGACAAGCATGCAAATAGCAGTGGTGGGGACGGGGTACGTCGGGCTGGTAACGGGGACCTGTTTTGCGGAAACGGGCAATCAGGTCACGTGCGTGGATATCGACGCCGCCAAGGTCGCGCGTCTGAAGGACGGCGAGATCCCCATCTTCGAACCCGGCCTGGACCTCCTTTTCGAGCGGAATACCAAAGAGGGACGCCTCCACTTCACGACCCGGCTCGACGAGGCGGTCCAAAAAGCCGAGATCATTTTCCTGGCCCTCCCCACACCACCCGGCGAAGACGGCTCGGCCGATCTGAGCTATATCCTGAATGTAGCCACAGAGCTCAGTCATCTGATCCGGCGCTATACGGTGGTGGTGGACAAAAGCACCGTTCCTGTAGGCACCTCCGAACGTGTTCATGCCACCCTGGCCGAACACCTGAGCGAAGATCTGTTTGATGTCGTATCCAACCCGGAGTTTTTGCGGGAAGGGCTGGCCGTCGAGGACTTCATGAAACCCGACCGGGTAGTGGTGGGCACCTCCTCGGAACGGGCGCGCAAGGTCATGCAGCATCTCTACCTCCCCTTTGTCCGGCAGGGCAATCCCATCCTGTTCATGGACGAACGGTCGGCCGAGATGACCAAATACGCGGCCAATGCCTACCTCGCGGCCCGCATCACCTTCATGAACGAGAT
>JAGFIW010000132.1 GCA_024103195.1 Saprospiraceae bacterium
CCTGTTACCCAACGGATCCCGCAATTCGATCCCTGTGGCATCAAACAGGGATGAGTTGGCTGTGATCCGGCCTTTCTCCACCGAGTAGTTCATCCCCAGATATCCCACCACCGTTTCCAATCCGGCAATGTCGATGTGTCCGTCCACTTCCGGTCGGTCAAGCGGCCCGGTGAGATTGAGGTCGGCGTTGAAGGACCCTTTGGTATTTACAATGGCCCCGTTGAGGAAATATTCGGCCACGCTGGCCGGAAACGAACGAGCGCGAAGCTGGGCATCCACCCGACCTCCGTCCTCCCTGGACTCCTCCCTGTACCAGGTGCCGTTGAGCGAGAGGGATTCGCCGAGCTGATCGAGCTCGAAATCCACCTCGACCGGACTTTTCAGGGTCGGCATGGCCACGGCCAGATACAGCCTTCCGTAATGGTCCTGATTGAGCTGAATGTCTTCCGATTGCACCAGGACGGCAAAATCCCTGAACCCGAAAACATCCCTGGTCAACAAGTCCACATCCACGGCCCCGCCAAAGCGCACCGGTTCGTATTGCAGGATCTCGTTGAGCCGGGCCAGGTCAAGCCCCTGAAGGTGGAGAATCACGCCTTTGCCCCGGTAATCTTTGAATTCCATCGAATTGGCCGCCGAATGCAGTATGACATTCTCCAGGGCGAGGGCATTGGAATCCAGGAAAATCCTGTTGTCGGGATGGATATCCCATCGCTGATTGACGAACACCAGGGAATCATCACGGAACCGGATGTGATAGCCCCGTTCATCCAGCAGGAGATTGCCCTTCAAATCGGTCCCGAACGGATATTCACTGTCCGCCTTGACCTGAAAGGTGTAGTCTTTATCCGTCCGCGTCAGTTGGACCTTGACTTTCTCTGCTGTTTGGTCCGAGATACCCAGCAGCTCCGTACCCGCCGTAAGGGCCACATGAGGCCCATCGCCGACCAATTCCAGCATGGCGTGCTCCAACGTCACATCCTGCACGGCTAAAAGGGGAAGGTCGGCCACGAGGCGAGTCGTGCCGTCCCGCAAATCCAACTCCCCTTCGGCAACGGCGCCATCCAGGTTGGGAAATCCGGGACGGAACGCACTCAGGAAATCGTGCAATTTCCGGTCCTGGACCCGGAATACCAGGGACCTGCTCGTCAAACTGTCCGGGTCGGCGACCCTGATATTGCGCCGTTGAACGAATTCGGGAAAATGCGTGACAAGTCTGGATCCGAAAATATCCGCCAGTTCGAACAGCTGAAAATCCCCTTCAAGGCGGGCATTGGCAATATCCGAGTCAAGTTCTACGATTCTGTGCCCGGGACGGGGTTGGTCCAAACGGATCACCACGGAATCCGATACTCCTTTCCGGTCTCCACCTTGGTCCATTTCCAGTCGGATCGCCCGTGCCATGCCGTTCATCTCCTTCAGGCTACGTCCCCGCAGGTTGAAATCAAGGATCGCCGCCAGGGTTAGCGGCGACTTGGTGAAGTGCAGCCGATACAGATCAATGCGGTTGACGATGGCGCGAAAATCGAATAACGGCAGGGAGTCCCGGTATTGGACAAATCCCTCGAAGAAGAAATCAATGGCCTCGTCGCGGATATCGAATTGCCCTTCAAACCGGTCACGGGTGATCAGGCCATCCATTTTGAGATTCCGGTACACATAATCCTTGTAGGACACCGAATCCACCGTGGCTTGCAATTCGGCTTCCAGATGGTCAATGGTCAGGCCCCGTCCATTGCGCACCTGGGCGTGAAAGGTGAGGTCCCCCAAATCATCATTCCCCGTCCATCTCGCCAGATCGAACTTACGGACCGTCATATTGCCGGAGTATTCCGCCCGCGCAGCGCCATTCTTCAGGTTCATCCGCATGTCCAGATGAGCCCGCCCCAGGTCGGTCGTCAATTCACCGAACGAGACAAAGTCTACCAGAAAGCCGTCAAAACGCCCGGTGAAACGCAATCGGCCCAGCTTGCGAAAGGCGGGAGGAGGGCGAAATCCCGGTATGATCCGTGACAAGGCCGGCATTGAGGTGGTCAGATCGGCAATTTTCAGGTTGAGCGATTGCTCTCCCCGCAAAGCCAGGTTGCGGGATCCGAAATCCCCGCGGAAACGGAGTTGATCCCCAATAGACAGGATGACATCCCGCCCGCGCAGGTTGTTCACCCGCGATCCGATATGCCCCTCCAGATGGATGTCCAAATCCGGATTGTCCCTGAAATAGGGCACCTGATCCAATGCAGGGGCGAAGTACAACAAATCCCTCACCCGGATCCGGCTGTTCCTGAAATACCCGTCCATGAACACCCGATTGTTGAAATCCAGAAAATCTGGATAATCCAGATAGGTGAAATGGAGAGAATCCCCGGCTTCACTGTAGGGAGTTTTGATCCGCAACCCTTCCAGCCTGGCGCCGGTTCGCTGGACATCCGCCCGGCTCAGCACCAGCTCATCAAGGACAAAACCGCTTTTCTCCTTCGCAGAAAGCTTGAGGGGTCCGGAGGCATAGTGATGCTGTTCATCCAGACGGAACCCTTCCACTTCGAGGGCAAGGTCTTGCAGATCCATCCTCCGGTAATCAATGCTGCCCGGCAATGGTTCGGGTGCATCCGGACTGTCGTCTTCCAGAATCAGGCGCCCACCGGTCAGCTTGATCCCTTCAAAGGACAGGTTGTATGGCTTTTTGGGGCCGGAAGGCGCCATGGCAACCTCCTCCGCGGGCGGCGAACCTTCCGAAGTGCGGATCCTCACCACTGGTCCCGATGCCCTCACCTGTCCGAATTCGAGATCCAGGGGTTGAAACCGCATGCACTTCACCTCGATAAAAGCGCGTCCCGACCACACCTCGAGATCCTTGCCGGTGGCATCCTGACGCTCCAGATATCTGAACTGATCAAGCCTTACCTGCCGGATTTGGAGGTCAAACCTCCCTTTCTTTTTGTCGGGGTCGGGGGGAAAGAAAAGCGCCACCATCCGGTCGATATTGGTGGTTCCATCCGGGTAATGCCTCAAGCGCAGCGTGGTCTTTCCCAGGAAAAGGTCGGAGATCTCCATCCGGCCGGTAAACAGTCCCCGGAGATCTCGAAGGATACGGGTGCCGATAATGCCCGCGCGGATGAGCGTGTCCCCTTCCATATCCTCCAGGTACACATCCTCGAGGCGCAGCTCGCCCTGCCAGGTCAGGTAAAAGCGGCCGATCCGGGATTCGCCTCCCGTCTTCTCCCGGATGGCTTCCGTCAGCCGGCCGATACCCCACTGCTGCACAACCGGCAGTTGGACCACGGTAAAGAAAGCCCCGAGGAGCAGAAAAAGAAGAAATACCAGACCAAAGAAGAAACGCAGGATGCGACGACCGGCGGTGATCCCCATGAAAACCTCCTTTTTCCCTGCTGGCCGGTCCATGTGCACAAAGTAAAACGATTGGCCGGATAAGCGGATATGCAGGCAGGTTTGATTAACAGCCCTTTAACCTGTCCGGCAGCCGCCCAGGACGGCTAACCCCTCCCGGGCGTGGATGGGCTGTGGGAGGCGCAAAAGGCATATGCCCTTCTTTCCGGCCAGTAATGACCCGTCAAAGTCCACCTCGGGAATGCCACATGACCGCCGTGTCGGGGTGTCTCAAGATGGACCAGGGCATTGGTGGCGGTCACATCCCCCGGATAACAAGCCTCCCCCAGGAAGGGATCGTCCAGGGCATTGACGATCAACGCCGGCACAGCAATCCGGTCCAGTTCCGGCAATGACGACGCCCTGGTCCAATAATCCAGTGCATCCCTGAAACCGAACACCGGCGCGGTGAATGCCTCGTCATACTCGGCGAAATTACCCGCTGCGGCGACAGCGGTGGCATCCACCCGACCCGGAAATTGCCGGGCTTTCTCCAGGGCTTTGGGGATGAGTGTCCTCAGGAAACGCTTGGTGTATTGCCG
>JAGFIW010000152.1 GCA_024103195.1 Saprospiraceae bacterium
GCCCCCATCCGGTAATTGAGGACCATCTGACTGAGCAAGCCTCCCTGCAGCCAGACCAGCAGCAAGGCCAGACTCAGATGCAGGGATCGGTGTTCCGGCAATACGCTCAGCAACCACTGCATCACATACCCCCCGGGTTCGGCCTGTACGGGCGCCTCGACCAGGAATGAGGGCAGCCATAGCACCGCCAGGTAAAGCAGGACCACCGCATGGACCACCAACTGGTAAGTGCGAAACAGGGAGAGCAAAAGGGGCGCTTTTCCGGCGAAGATAAAGCGAAAACGCGGGGACGCCGGACGGCGTCATCCGGACTTCCGCACGCGCCGGGCCGGTGGCGGACCGAGCTTTTCGCGCAGGAAACGGCCGGTGTGTGATGCCTTTACGCCCGTCAGGTCCTCGGGGCGGCCGGCAAAGACCAGGTGCCCGCCTTCTTCCCCGCCTTCCGGACCCAGATCCAGGATCCAGTCGGCCGATTTGATGACCTCCATGTTGTGCTCCACGACGAGGACGGTGTGGCCTTTTTCCACCAGGGCTTGCAGGGCATCCAGCAATTTGCGGATGTCGTGGAAGTGAAGACCGGTCGTGGGTTCGTCGAAGATGAAAAAGAGATGCTCACCGGCTTGCTCCCGGCCCAGGAAAGACGCCAGCTTGACCCTTTGTGCCTCGCCGCCCGAGAGGGTACTGCTCGATTGGCCGAGCTGGACGTATCCCAAACCCACATCGTCCAGCGGTTGCAGGCGGTGGATGATGTCCTTGTGCCCCTCGAAAAAGACCAGCGCCTCCTCCACCGTGAGATGAAGGATGTCGGAAATGCTTTTGTCCCGGTAAGTGACCTCCAGGACTTCCTGCTTGAACCGGCGCCCGCGGCAGTCTTCGCATTCGAGACGTACGTCCGCCAGGAATTGCATTTCCACGAGGATCTCACCCTCCCCCTTGCATGTCTCGCAACGCCCCCCTTCGACATTGAAAGAAAAATCCTTGGGCTTGTAGCCGCGGATGGCCGACAATGGCTGGCGGGCCATCAGGTCCCGGATGGCGTCGTAGGCTTTGACATAGGTGACGGGATTCGAGCGACTGGAGCGACCCAATGGCGACTGGCCGATCATCTCCACCCCCGTCAGTTTGCGAAGGTCGCCTTTGAGGGACGTCAGCGGCAGAGCCCCCCCTTCCTGCCGGGCCTCCACCACTTTCTCGAGTTGGGGATACAGCAGGTGGCGGACCAATGTGGATTTTCCCGACCCCGAAACGCCCGTCACCACCGTGAAGGCATGCAGCGGGATCTCGGCATTGAAATTCTTCAGGTTGTGAAGCCGGGCTTCTTCCAGGATGATCCGGCTGGAAATCCGCCGGCGGACGGCAGGCACCGGGATCTCCATTTTTCCCGTCAGATAAGCAGTCGTCAGGCTGTTTTTCGCTTTGGTGGTGATGGCGGCAAACGGACCGGCATAGACCACTTCACCGCCGTGAATGCCGGCCCGCGGTCCCATATCCACCAGGAAGTCCGCCGACCGGATGATTTCTTCCTCGTGTTCCACCACGATGACCGTATTGCCCATGTCCCTGAGCTGCCGCAACACCCGGACCAGCCGCTCGGTGTCGCGCGGATGCAGCCCCACACTGGGCTCGTCCAGGATATAGAGCGAGCTGGTCAGGTTGGATCCCAGGATGCGGGTCAGATTGATCCGCTGGGTCTCTCCCCCCGACAGGGTCCCCGCCACACGGTTGAGCGTGAGGTAGCCGAGACCGACATCCATCATGAACTGTAGCCGGGTCTCGATCTCCAGCAACAGCCGGTGGGCCACCTTGCGGTCGTGGGGCGACAGACGCAAACCCTGGAAAAAGGCCGCCAGTTTGTCCAGGGGCTCTTCGACCAATTCCATGATGTGGCGGCCGGCGATCCGGACATAGGCGGCTTCCCGGCGCAGCCGGCCCCCATCGCAATCCGGACAGGTGGTTCGTCCCCGGTAACGGGCCAGCATCACCCGGTTCTGGATCTTGTAGGTCTTTTCCTCGAGAGCGCGGAAATAAGCGTGAATCCCTTCAAAGGACGACGTGCCCTGCCAGAGGAGTTTTTTTTCGGCCCGGCTCAGTTGGAAGTAGGGTTTGTGGACCGGAAAATCATGGCGGTGGGCATGCTTCAATACCTGGGCCAGCCATTCCCCGCCCGACTCGCCGCGCCAACAGGCGATGGCGCCGTCATAGACCGAAAGCCGGGTGTCGGGTACCACTTTTTCTTCGTCAATGCCCATCACCTTGCCATACCCCTCACAGCGCGGGCAAGCGCCATAGGAATTGTTGTAATTGAACAATTGGGGCGTGGGATCGGGAAAGGCCATCCCGTCCAGCTCAAACCGGTTGCTGAACATCCGCTCTTCGCCCCCGTACCGGTGGACGATGCATATCCCTTCGCTCTCCTGAAAAGCAGTGAGTGCGGAATCCGCGATCCGCTTCCAGTTTTCTTCGTCCTCATGGGCGATCGCGAAGCGATCAATCAGGACATACAGGCCGGCGGCTTCTTCCCATTGGCCGAGTTTGCGGCGGGCCGTCGTCGCATTTTGCTCCAGCCAGTCCTGGATGGCCACCAGCTCGCCGCCCACCCGCAGACGGGTATAACCTTTCTGGAGAAGGAGATCCAACTCCTGCCGCACCGTGCGGTCGGCGTATTTGAGCGGGAGCGGGATGAAAAGCGCGGCCTTGTCCCCTTCGGCACCCTCCCGCAGAAAATCCACGACATCCGTGACTTCGTGCCGGCGGACTTCTTCACCCGACACCGGGGAATAGGTTTTTCCGATGCGGGCATACAACAGGCGCAGGAAATCGTAGATCTCCGTCAGGGACCCCACCGTGGATCGGTTGTTGCTGCTGCCGGTTTTTTGTTCCAGCGCAATGGCCGGGGCAATACCCTGGATGAAATCGACGTCCGGCTTTTTCATCCGCATCAGAAACTGTCGGGCGTAGGCCGAAAGGCTTTCGACATAGCGACGCTGCCCCTCGGCATAGAGCGTATCCATCGTGATGGACGATTTGCCGGAGCCCGACACACCGGTCACCACCACGAGTTGATTGCGCGGCAGCTCGAGGTCAATGTTCTTCAGATTGTTGGAACGCGCACCCCGGATAATGATCCGGTCGTGCCGGAGGGATTCGGAGACGGAAGCCGGTTTTTTCTTGCGGGTTACGGGGGCAGCCATGGGAGGGCAAAAGTAGGCAATGGCGGCCAACCGCGTCCGTTGATGCCGGATCCGGCAGATAGCGCGCTGTGGCGGAGGGGAGGGAAAAGGCACACGACAAATCCCGCATGTCGGGTCACCGCTTGCAAGTTCGGTGCGGCTCGTTATATTCGCCTTGGCAAGACCGGCGAAAGACAATTCATTGGGTCCGTCCGGCTTGCTTCATCCATCAAAACGAAAAACCATGTCCGGAGAAGGAGATCACCGCAAGATGACCCGCGTGGGCGGGGACGATGCCCCCCGTCGCAGCGAGACTGTTTTTGTCGCCAGCAAGGAGAATGTGGCCAAAGCCAATCAGCAGCGTTTGTTTGCGGGACTGGCCTGGCTGGTCGCCATCGGCCTGCAGGTGTACGCCATCTTTTTCATCCTGCTCAAGCCACCCGTCCAGATGGGCCTGCTCATCGGCATCATTGCGGTCAACCTCGTCCTGGCGCTGGTGGGTTCCTGGCTCTGGAAAAAAGCCAACCGTCTGGATCCGGCTTCGGAGGCCAACCCGACCAAATTCTTCATCCAGAACCAGCTCGGGGCCATCATGGCGGTACTGGCCTTTCTGCCGATGGTCATCATGATCTTCCTCAACAAGGACATGTCCGGCAAACAAAAAGGACTGGCCGGATCGGTGGCGGTGATCGCCCTTTTGATTGCGGGGATCGCCGGCGTGGATTTCAATCCACCTTCGGTCGAGCAATACACCGACCAGATCCGGGAGGTGGAGGATCTCACGGGCAAGGACTTTGTGTACTGGACGCCGTCAGGCACCCGGTATCATCTGTACAACGACTGCTCGCACATCACCTCGGCGCGCACCACCGAGGTCTTTGAGGGCAGTGTGGCCCAGGCCCGCGAACTGAAGAACATCACGGAGTTGTGCCAGCGCTGCCGCGACCGGGTGTTGAAGGAGAAGGAGGCGGCGCTGCCCGTTCCGGAGGAAATGCCGGTGGAGGAGCCGGTGGGGCAGGAATAGGTCACCAGATTTCGGCCATGTGATCTGGAATGCGCGGCAGGGCTAAGTGCCAGTGGGACGACAGGTTTTGGCGTGGTGGACCGCTCCCGGCGGGAGCGGGGTTATTGGCATGTCATCAAGGAAGGACAGGGCTGTCATGCAAGCCGGACAGGGCCTTTGGATCCGGGCGGGCTATCGGTCCCGCTTTATGCAGATTTTGAAATTTGGCTATGCAGATTTCAAATTGTGATTATGTAGATTTCAAATTTTGGTTATGCAGATTTGAAATTTTGGTTATGCAGATTTGAAAAAGTGAATACCTTTGGAGAAAAAATGGCCTTTGTACCCCGTACCCTGGCGGCAGCGATCAAGCGCCAGGTGGACAAATATCCGGTGCTTGCCTTGACGGGACCGAGGCAGTCAGGCAAGACGACTTTGCTGCGGGAGATGTTCCCCGACTACCGGTATGTCAGTCTGGAGAATCCGGATGTCCGGCTGTTTGCGCAGGAGGACCCTGTCGGGTTTCTCGATACGTATCCGGAGCGGTCCATTCTGGATGAAGTTCAGCAGGTTCCGTTGTTGTTTTCCTACATACAGGAGCGTGTGGACCAGCGCAGGATGATGGGACAGTATCTGTTGTCCGGCTCTCAAAATTTTCATTTGCTGCAGCATATCACACAAAGTTTGGCAGGCCGGGTGGCGCTGTTCCAATTGATGCCCTTTGACTTTGGAGAATTGCAGGCAGCCAACAGTCTGCAGGAAGATTGGTTTTCCACCGCTATCAGGGGATTTTATCCCGCTCTGTTTGACAGGGGCCTTGACTCCTCCTTTTACTATCACAATTATGTACAAACGTATATAGACAGGGATGTCAGCCAGTTGGAAAAAGTCAGGGACCTGCGGTTGTTCCGCAATTTCCTGACCCTTTGTGCCGGGCGGGCAGGCCAATTGCTCAACATCTCACAGGCAGGCAATGAATGCGGAATCTCCTTCCACATCGCAAGGGAGTGGTTGTCCATACTGGAGCGCAGTTATATCCTTTTTCAGTTACCTCCCTATTTCCGCAATTTCACCAAGCGGATCATCAAAACTCCCAAGCTGTATTTCCACGACACAGGACTGCTTGCTTATCTGCTCGGCATCCGGGGGAATGCCTTGGAAACGGATCAGGAAAATTTGGGGAGTCTGTTCGAGAATATGATGATCGCAGAATTGTACAAACAAAACCAACACCGGCTTTTACTCAGGGAATTTTACTTCTGGCGGGACTCCAACCACAATGAATGTGACCTCTTGGTCCCCGTCGCCAACAAGTTTGATGTGTATGAGCTGAAAGCCGGGAGGACGGTCCATCCGAAACATTTCAGCGGCCTGGACTATTTTGATGTGGCCTCTGGCGGGAGAGTGCGCCACAAAACCCTCATTTATGGCGGTCTGGAAAACCAAAACCGAACGCACCACCGGGTGAGAAGCTGGCGGGACATGGCATTGTAAAAAGGATACGGCTGAAGCGCCTGCTCCGGACCTGCCGCCAAGGCTTCGATAAGTTCCACTCACGCGTTCCCCTTGCATTACCCCGGCCGAGCGGAGACCAACGATCCCGGATGATAAGCAGACACCTCTTTCAAACCAGACAAGAAGAACGGTATCAAAAATCCTGAACATGAATCGCCATATGGAAAAATACGAATGACTGAATTATTGAAGGGCGCCATTGTGTTGACCATTGTTTTTGGCAGCACTGCTTTGTTGGGCAACGCTTACAAACCGAATGCCCTTCAAAACTTTATACCATCAGACCAAAGGATGTTGTCCCGCAACGACTCCATTCCTTATGCGAAGGCAGTCCTTTACCGCCCCGACAATCAATGGTCCCGCAAGTTCAAAATCGCGACCAACACCAACGGAACCTTTGAAATGGCCAATAATGAAGTGGTCCACATGGCGGCTAATGCAGATCTATTGACCATAAGCGTGGATGCGGCCGGTCACAAGAAATCGGAATTCACTTTTCACCTCCGCCCGAATACCACCCACTATTTCAGAATCCAGGACAGGAACAACTACGCAGGTTTTCGCCCGCGGCTCGAAGTCGTAGAAGTGACCGAAGATACCTTCAACAGGGAGAAATTGTAGCCGTAATTGGTTTTCAAGATGGTTGACTTTCTCGGAAATCACAGCGCGGCAAAATCGGCAGACTTGGAACCCTCCGTTGTGATTGGCTTTCAAGATTGGTAACTTTGTCGGAAATCACAGCGTCATGCCCGTTTTACTTTCTCTTATTGCAGTTGTGATTGGCTTTCAAGATTGGTAACTTTGTCGGAAATCACAGCCGGGTGCGGCAAGAGCCAAGAT
>JAGFIW010000153.1 GCA_024103195.1 Saprospiraceae bacterium
ATCTGTGGAATCCCTTCTTCAACCTTCAACTTCCTGAACATATGCCCATTCGGATAGCCACTTTCTTCAAAGGCGACAAAGTCATCTGGACCATCATCCTGCTCCTGGCCGTGTTCTCCGTCTTTGCGGTTTATTCCTCGACCAATATGTTGGCGTATACCCAACAGAGCGGGCGCACGGAATACTATCTGTTGAAACATGGTGTTTTCATCATCGGCGGTCTGGCTATCACCTGGGTCTTCTCCCATTTCAACTATGCCAATTTCGGGCGGATCGCCAGGCCTTTGCTTTACATCACCATCCCTCTGTTGTTGTTTACGCTATTGTTCGGATCCGACGTCAACGAGGCGAGAAGATGGATTACCATTCCGTTGATCAGCATCACTTTCCAATCCTCGGATCTGGCCAAACTGGCCTTGATGCTGTATGTAGCCCGACAATTGGCCACACTCCAGGATCAGCCCATCAATTTGCGCACGCTTGGGTGGCCGGTTCTGGCGCCGGTCATTCTGACTTGCGGGCTCATCGCTCCGGCCAATCTATCCACGGCGCTCCTGCTTTTCGGATCCGTGGCGGTTTTGTTGTTTGTCGGACGTTTGGAATTGAAAGCGATTGGCCAATTGGCCGGGGCCGGTATTTTGCTCTTTGGATTTATCGTCCTCCTGGGACTGGCATTGCCCGAAACGACCCGCGTCAGTGTGTGGTCCAACCGGATCACCTCCTTCCTGGAGGATTCCGAAGAACTTTACCAGGTGCAGCAAGCTAAGATCGCCATTGCCAACGGCGGTTTGTTGGGGGAGGGTCCTGGCAACAGTTATCAGCGCAACGTGCTCCCTTCAGGATATAGCGACTACATCTACGCCATTTTTATTGAAGAGTACGGACTAATGGGAGGTCTCTTCCTGCTCATTCTGTACCTCGTATTCTTTTGGAGGACCATCCGGATAGTCACCTTGTGTGACAGGGCCTTCGGCTCTTTGCTGGTCATGGGCATGAGTCTTCTCATTGTCCTGCAGGCGCTTATCAATATGGCTGTGGCCGTCGATTTGCTTCCTGTCACCGGGGTCACGCTTCCCTTCATGAGCATGGGGGGCACTTCACTCCTGTTTTTCAGTATGGGCGCCGGCATGATCCTCAGTGTAAGCCGGGTGGTTGAAAAACGGTCTTCTGCCCAGGACAATGTGATCCTTCCCAACGCCAATCCGATGCCGGCATGAAAGTATTGATAGCAGGCGGAGGTACCGGCGGTCATATTTATCCGGCCCTGGCCATAGCGGATGCCCTTCGGGCTAAAGACCCGGACATACGCATTCAATTTGCCGGTGCCCGTGGTCGCATGGAAATGGAGAAAGTGCCGCAGGCGGGTTATGCCATCACCGGATTGCCGGTGGCAGGTTGGAACCGGAAGAACCCTGTCAGAAATATCCTTTTCCCGTTTCGGCTGATCGCCAGCCTTTGGTTGAGTTGGCGGCTGTTGTCCCGATTTCGCCCGGATGTGGCGGTTGGCGTGGGCGGGTATGCCAGCGGTCCTGCCCTGAAGGTGGCCGGTTGGATGGGCATCCCGTATGTCATCCAGGAACAGAACTCTTATGCCGGGATGACCAACCGCCTTCTCGCCCGCAAGGCAGCTTCCATATGTGTGGCCTGGGAAGGGATGGATCGTTATTTCCCTGCCGGGAAGCTGGTGATTACCGGAAATCCGCTCCGCCGGCAAATCGTCCAACCCGGTCAGGGAGCCGGGGATGCACGACGAATGTTGGGTTTGGATCCCGGCAAGACCACCGTGGTTGTCATGGGTGGGAGCCTGGGTGCCCCTTCCCTCAATGCAGCGGTAATCAGGCATGCCTCGTGGTGGGAAACCCATCAGGATTGGCAACTATTATGGCAATGTGGCAACGCCCACCATGCCCACTGCGAGCAGGCACAGGTCAGCCATCTGCCGAATGTCCGGCTGACACCCTTCCTGCAGGAAATGGGTCAGGTTTATGCAGCCGCCGATCTCATCATTGCACGGGCAGGAGCTCTTACTATTGCCGAATTGTGCCAGGTAGGCAAACCTGTCCTGCTGGTCCCTTCGCCCCATGTGGCCGAAGACCACCAGACCAAGAATGCCAGGGAGCTTGAAAAGGTGGGCGCAGCTGTGATGATCCCTGACCGGCAAGCGGGGGAAC
>JAGFIW010000169.1 GCA_024103195.1 Saprospiraceae bacterium
TTGGGCGCAACCTTTCTTTACACGAGCGGATTCCCTGCGCGGATACCTGAGTCCGGAACGATCCAGTTATGATGTGCACTTCTATGATCTGGATGTGCGCGTGGATCCGTTTGACCGCTCCATCCGCGGAGATGTCGAGATAAAGTTTCGAGCCACTACGGCGACAAAATTGATTCAGGTGGATTTGGCGGAAAACCTGCGAATCGCCCGGATCGTCAATGAAAAAGGCCGGAAATTGAAATTTTCCAGAGAGGGAGATGCCGTTTTTGTTCAACTGTCAAGCAGGTTTCAACCCGGTGATGAGGGTTCAATAAGGCTCCAATACGGAGGACAGCCGCGGAAAGCGCGCAATCCTCCCTGGGATGGGGGATTCATTTGGACGGAAGATTCCGCCGGTCATCCCTGGATCGCTGTGGCTTGTCAGGGGTTGGGGGCCAGTAGTTGGTGGCCCAACAAGGATCACGGCAGTGATGAACCTGACAGCATGCGCATTCGGGTTACCGTCCCGCCTGGTCTGACCAATATTTCCAACGGCCGGCGGCGAAGCGTCGATACCCTGGAGGACGGTTGGACCGCCCATGAGTGGTTTGTCCATAACCCGATCAACAACTATTCCGTCACCCTGAATGTGGGTGTTTTTGCCCATTATTCAGATACCTACATCGGTCAGGACGGTGATACCCTGACCCTCGATTATTTTGTCCTGCCCGAGAACCTGGAACGGGCCAGGGCCCAATTCTCCCAAACCTCTCCCATGCTCAGCTGTTTTGAACAGCACTTCGGGAGTTATCCGTTTCCGGAAGATGGCTTCAAAGTGGTGGAAACACCCTATGTCGGCATGGAACACCAGTCTGCCATTGCCTACGGCAACGGTTTTACCAATGGATATCTTGGACAGGCCGATTCCAGAGAAGGGATGTGGTTTGATTTCATCCTCATCCATGAGGCGGGTCACGAATGGTTTGGCAACAGCATCACGGTCTCCGACATCGCCGATATGTGGATTCACGAGAGTTTTACCACCTACATGGAGGCGGTGTACGTGGAATGTCTATACGGTTATGAAGCAGCGGTGTCCTATGCCGAAGGCATGAGAAAGCAGATCCTGCTGGACCGCCCTGTTGCCGGTATTTATCATGTGCATCAAGAAGGGTCAAGGGATATGTACCCCAAAGGCGCCCTGATGCTTCACACCCTCCGTCATGCGGTCCGGAATGATACACTGTGGTGGAATACCTTGCGGGAGCTGGCTACCGGATTTCGCCATCAAATCGTCGATTATACCGATGTGACGGAATTTTTTTCACTCCGATTGCGAACGGACCTCCGGGCATTTTTTGCGCAATACCTGCGCCATGTGGCCGTGCCCGAATTGGAATGGAAGTGGATCCGGGATGCCAAAGGAGGCAGGATCATGTTTCGTTGGGTCTGTGATCAACCCGATTTTCAGTTGCCTGTGAGGGTGTGGTCGGGGGATACCTCGTATTGGCTGCAGGCCACCTCTGAGTGGAATTCGCTGACGTTGGAGGGAAGCCAGAAGCCACAACTGCGACTGGATTCGAATTGGCTGGCGGTCATACGGGAATCAGGGACCCGTTGAGCCTCGGGAACAACGGTGCTTCTTGAGGGTGCCCGGAGCGGGACTCGAACCCGCACGGCCTTAAGGGCCAAAGGATTTTAAGTCCTTCGTGTCTACCATTCCACCACCCGGGCGCCAGGCAAAGGTAAGCCAAAAGGCCGGTTGCCCCGGAGGGTGGGCGCCATAAAAAAAGGCGGCTGTCAAGCCGCCTTTTGGAGCGAAAGACGGGATTCGAACCCGCGACCCCAACCTTGGCAAGGTTGTGCTCTCCCAGCTGAGCTACTTTCGCATAAAGGCATCTTTTGCCTTTCGGACGGCAAATATACAACGGTATTTGTGAATATGGCAATCGCGTCTCCAATTTTTCATCCCTGCTGCTCCAGTCTCCTTTTGAGGTAGAAGTAGGTCTCGTGTTGGGACCGGCGAGGGGGTTCTTTGTGCTCCTGGCGAATCCGGTTGGAGAGTTGACGGTCCAGCCATCGGGCCTTTTGGTTGTCGGCCCACTGGATTTCGAAGAGGTCCAGGATCAGCTTCCGGATCTCGGGCTGATAGAGGGGGAAAGCGGTTTCTATCCGGTAATGCAGGTTGCGCGACATCCAATCCGCCGATGACAAATAGATATGCGGATCACCGCCATTATGAAAAATGAATATCCGGGCGTGCTCCAGATAACGATCCACGATACTGATGGCTTGAATGCGCTCCGACAAATCCTTTACCCCCGGAACCAGACAACAAATCCCCCGGGCAATGATCCGGATCTCCACGCCCGCCATGGATGCCTGGTAGAGCAAGTCAATGTATTCGGGATCCTGCAGCGAATTCAATTTGAGGCTGATGCGGGCTTCTTCGCCACGGCGGGCGCGCTCCATTTCCTCCGCGATCCTCGCCCGAAAGACGTCGTTCAGGTTGAATTGTCCCACCAGTAAATGCTCGAACGGGTTGTCCGGTAGACGTACCGTCTCGAGGAATTCAAAGACACGAGCCACTTCAACCGTCAGGCGCTCATCCTCCGTAAACATGCCGAGGTCGCTGTACACCCTGGCCGTTCCTTCGTGAAAATTACCTGTACTCAGATAAGCATACCAGCGGTCACCATTGGGTTCCCTGCGCTGCACAATAGCCAGTTTGGCATGAACCTTCAAGCCGGGGAAACTATAGTGGACGCGCACGCCGTGCTGTTCGAGTTCCTCCCCCCAGCGAAGGTTTGCCTCTTCATCAAAACGGGCTTTCACCTCAATAAAGACGGTTACCTCCTTTCCATTGGCCGCTGCTTTTTTCAAGGCTTCCATGATCCGGGATTGAGGGCCTACCCTGTATTGGACGAGTTTGATGGCTGTCACGTGGCTGTCCAGAGCCGCCTGTTCGAAAAAACGGATGACGGATTCGTAGGCGTGGTAGGGAGGGTGTATCAGGTAATCCCTCCTTTTGAGTTGTTCGAAGAAATCCGGGGCGTTTTCGAGGGGGAGGAATGCAAGGGGTGGCAGTGGCGCCAGTTTCAAATGGTCCATTCCGAAATCCGGGAACTGGAAAAAATCCATGTTGTTGTGATACCGCCCTTCGGGAAACAGATCGATGGCATCCAGCTCGAACATTTCCCGGAGGAAAAGGAGCGTTTCAGCATCCATTTCACGGTCGTAAACGAGACGGGATGCGGGCCCTATGTTCCTCTTCGTGAGGCTTTTGCGTATTTTTTCAATCAGATCTCCGGAAAACTCGTCGTCGATGTACAATTCGGCATCACGGGTCAGTTTGATGGAATAGCTGTTGAGGACCTGATAGCCCGGAAACAGCCAGGGGATGCTTCGCCGTACCAGTTCATCAAGCATGATCACCTGGTGGTTGCTGCCATCTCCGGGCAACATGAGAAACCGGGGCAAGTGGTCGGATGGAACCTTGATGATGGCATAGGAACGGTGTGGCTGTGAGCGGTCTGCGTCCTGGAGTACGGCAATGAGGTAAAGGGCCGCATTGTTGAGAAACGGTCTGATTTTCTTCTTGACCAACAGAACCGGCTGCACGAAGGGCAGCATGTGTTTGTTGAAGTATTGATCGATAAATTCTTCTTGCTCAGGCCCAATTTCGGTATGACGCAGAATGCGAATGCCGTGATGCCGAAGTTCCGGAAGAAGGACCTTCTCGAAAAGCCGGCTGTATTCCTCTTGTTGTTGGTTGACGATCTGGCGGATCTTTTTCATCAGATCCTTTGGGTCGTAGTCGAGACGGGCTTTGGTTTTTTTACCCACCCGGATCAGGTTGCGGTGGTTGGCCACCCGAACCCTGAAAAATTCGTCGAGATTGTTGGAATAAATCGCCATGAATTTGAGGCGCTCGAAGAGGGGATTCTCGCTATTGGCCGCCTCTTGCAGTACCCGCTCGTTGAAGGACAGCCAACTCAGGTCCCGGTGGATGTACCGGTTGGCGGGCATTTTAGAAGAGGGTTTGCGATTCGCGACCATAGTCCTTGATGATCTTTGTGTCTTTGAGGTAGTCTGCGGAACTTTTCCGGAGGATGTGGTGGAAAAGCCGTGCCAATTCGGGGGCTTTGCGGTTGTCCGGCTCATGGCAGAAAAACCAGGCCTGCTCCATGCCCGATGCAAACCATAAGTCGAGACGTTCGGCCCAGTCCTGCAAACGCAGGTTGTCGGCTTCGGGGTTCCCGCTGGCCACAAATCTCACCATCGTGGCTGGAATGGATCTGCGCATGTGGACCAGGTCTCTTCTCCCGGGCGTATCGGTAATCACCCATCCGCAGCCCTTCTCCTGCAACAGGGATGATATGTTGGGGTCATCCAGCCAGGCAGGATTCCTCACCTCCAGAAACAACCGGCAGGAGGCAGGCCACTGGTGGAGTAATTGCTCCAGTCCGGCGCCAAAGGCGGCAGGCGTGGCGGCAGGTGGCAATTGGAGGAAGGCGGCAGGGGCCCGGTGGTCAAAACTGTCCATGCAGCGAAGAAAAGCCTGCAGGTCACCGGAGGAGGTGCCCAGGTCCGCGGAGCGACTGATGGATTGCCACACCTTGGGGATGAAGTGAAAGTCGTCCGGCGTTTCCGCCAGCCATTTCTTCACCCGTTCCGGAGGCGGGAGGCCGTAAAATGTACTGTTGAACTCGATGCTGTCCAAAGAACGGGCATACCAGGCGAGCCAGGATTCCCGGCGGGATCCGGGAGGGTACAAATCACCCACCCATTCCTTTTCTGCCCAGCCCGTCAGCCCCAGGCGAAGCCGGGCACCGGGAAAAGGTACGGTAAGGATGTCTCCTGTCCCGCCATCCGGATCAGGCGGCAACCTGAAATCAATACCTTCAATATGCGTTACCCGCCCGAAATCCATGGTAAAAGGCGAAAAATAAAGGCTTTTCGCGGAGGTCAAAGTTAATTTTCTGTAACCGGCCTCAAGGCTACGCAGGCCATCCCCCCCGGATTGACGTATCCTTGCAAAAAAACCGCGATGACCCCTTCTCCCTGCATTGTGGCCGGCAACTGGAAGATGAACAAAACGGTCGCAGAAGCCAAATCCTGGCTGGCCCGGTTTCTGGAAAGTTACCAACCTTCTCCCCGCGTGGAGGTACAAGTATACCCTTCCTTCACGGCCCTGCATACCATGGCCCTTTTGGCGTCGGACCGATCCATAAGGGTGGGCGGTCAAAACATTCATGACGAGGAGAGGGGCGCCTATACCGGAGAGATCTCGGCCGTCCAACTGCGGGAAGCGGGGGCCGAGGTAGTTTTGATCGGTCATTCCGAAAGACGGCTCCACGCCGGAGAAACGGATGCAATGCTCGCCAGGAAATTGACGGCCGCCATTCATGCCGGGCTCCAACCTGTATTATGTGTGGGTGAAAATCGCGAAGACCGGCAAGCGCAAAGACACGAAGATGTGGTCGGGCTACAAATTGAACGGGGTCTGGCCGGATGGGAACCGAGTGCGGGCATTCCCCTGATCATTGCTTATGAACCCGTATGGGCCATTGGCACCGGAATGACAGCCACTCCCCAGGATGCGGGTGCCATGCATGCCCATATCCGTCGCAGACTGGAAAAACTGCCTGTTCATATTCCCGAGGTCAGGATCCTGTATGGAGGCTCGGTGACGCCAGACAATGTCGCTGAATTGTTTGCCACACCAGGGATTGACGGCGTTTTGGTGGGCGGTGCGAGCCTCGACGCATTGGGATTTCTGGAGATTGTCCGCGCCGCTCAGCGCCTGCGCTGATACCAGGTGGGATCCTGCACGACTGGTGCATGGAGGCGTTTGCCGTATTGGTGGTGCAACCACGCAGCGATGGCGCCCGCAGCCTGTCCGGTAGGCTGGCGCAGATGACGGATCATTTCGGGTCGAAAATGGTTGTCGATGAAATGGGTGTCGATGTGGCCCTTTTGGAATTCCGGATGATCCATGACGAAAAGCCCGAATGCCAGATTATGGGTGACACCTTCGATGTCGTAATCCAGGAGTGCCTGGCGCATCCGTTGAATGGCTTCCGTCCGGTCATGGCCCCAGGCGATTAATTTTGCCAACATGGGATCATAGTAAATCGGCACTTCCATTCCTTCCGTGTAGCCACTATCCAATCGGATGCCCTCACCGGAGGGTTCCCGATACCGGCTCAGTAAACCGGTTCCTGGCAAAAACTGGTTTTCCGGATCCTCGCTATACACCCGCATTTCAATGGCATGTCCGCGGATGGCAAGATCCTTTTGGGTGAAACCCAAAGTTTCACCCCGCGCAATTCGTATTTGCCATTCCACCAGGTCCAGTCCAGTAATCAATTCGGTAACGGGATGTTCGACCTGGAGCCGTGTATTCATCTCCAGGAAGAAGAAGTTGTGATTTTCGTCCATTAAAAACTCCACCGTTCCCGCATTCGTGTAACCACATGATTGGGCCACTCTCACGGCAGCCTCCCCGATGGCGGCCCTGACGCCAGGGGTGACAAAGGATGAAGGGGCCTCTTCCACCACCTTTTGATGTCGTCGCTGGATGGAACACTCCCGTTCGAACAGATAGACAGTGTTGCCGTGGTGGTCGGCCATTACCTGCACTTCAATATGGCGGGGTGAGCGAATGTATTTTTCGATGAAAACCGAGCCATCTCCAAAGGAAGACAAGGCCTCACTGGAGGCCCGGTCTAGCATGGCAGGCAAGTCTTCGTCCCTTTCGACGATACGCATGCCCTTGCCTCCGCCTCCGGCCGAAGCTTTCAATAAAACCGGATATCCTATTTGCCTGGCCGTGGCTTGTGCTTCTGCCACATCCGATATGGCATCTGCTGATCCGGGTACCATGGGGATCTGAAATGGTGCCACCGTAGCTTTCGCAGCCAATTTGCTGCCCATGACTTCGATGGCATGGGGAGAAGGTCCAATAAACTGAAGTCCGGCATCCAGGACGGATCGGGCAAAGGCGGCCTGCTCACTTAAAAACCCGTAGCCCGGATGGATACCGTCTACCCCTTTGTCCATTGCGATCTGCAATATCCGGTCCCCTCTGAGGTAGGATTCGGATGATGGTGCCGGACCCAGGCAATAGGCTTCGTCGGAAAATTGCACATGGGGCGCATTCCGGTCTGCTTCACTGTAAACCGCCACGGTGCGGATTCCCATCCGTCGGGCTGTTTTCATGATCCGCAGGGCTATCTCTCCCCGATTGGCGATCAGGATCTTTTGCATAAAGAATATTGAAGCCCCGAAAATAGAGCATTTGGAC
>JAGFIW010000171.1 GCA_024103195.1 Saprospiraceae bacterium
GGCGGCGAATGTACGAACAACAGATTCCCATTCGGTTTCTTCTCCGACTTCCAGCCAGTCTTGTCCGGGGTCCAGCTCGTAATCCTCCTGACCCTGCAATTTGCGGGTGGCATAGGTGCGCCAGGCCACAACATGCAACAACATGCCGGCGATCGAAGGCCCGTGAGCCGGTTTGCGCAAGGCCCATTCCGGTGAAATCTTTCGCAGGGACTCCTCCCAGGAGGGTCCGTACCAGGGTTGGCCGTCATACACGGCTTCCAATTGTTCGGTCAATTCCCGGATTCTCCTCGACGTACTCATGCCAGCCGGGTCATTTCGTCCAAACTCCATGCCCTGGCTTTTTCGGCAAACAGCCCCCGCGTCCATGCCCAGGTTTCTTTAAACAAAGTGCTTTCCCGGTAGGCCTCCAACGATTCCAGCGTAGCCCATCGGCTGTGGGTGAAGAGGACACGCCGGTCAAACCGGTCCCTCCAAAGCGCCAGGTACATACAACCCGGCTGCTGGCGGATGCGTCCTCCCACTTCCTGAAAAAAAGACAGGAATGTCTCGACCTCCTCATGACGAAAGGTCATGCAAACGAGTCGCTCTACGGGTCCGGGTTCCGTGGGGATTACGGGCATGTGTCGGGGTGGTGGAACAGGACAAAGGTTGTGGATCTCCGGCAAACCCGTCCCCCTTTCCGCTGGGTCGCCCCCCTTTGAGCTATACGGTTATCTGGGCATGTCCTCCGGACCGGAACTTTTTGGCGTCCGCCGACCTTTTAGGAAAAACAAACGCCCATTGAGCGAAATCATCCTTCAGATAGACAATGTGGACCTCGTCCAATTGTACGGAGAGAAAAACACCAAGCTGGATTTGCTGAAAAAAGCCTTCCCTGACGTCACGATCACTTCAAGGGGTAACAGCCTCAAACTGACGGGAGAAAAAAAGTTTACCCAGAAGGCCAAATCCAAAGTGGAGCAAATGGTCCGGCTCCTCAAAGACCAACAGGATCTCACCCCGCAAATGGTGGAGGATTTGTTGCAGGGTGAAAATCCTTTCGACGTCAAACCTCCCCGCACCACCGGCAACGATCAGGTGATCGTTCACGGTCGAAGTGGTCAGCCCATTCGGGCCCGGACATTCAATCAGCGGTTGCTGGTGGAAACCGTAGAACGCAACGACGTGGTCTTTGCCGTTGGTCCTGCAGGTACCGGTAAAACTTATACGGCTGTTGCCTTGGCCGTACGCGCCCTCAAGAACAAAATCGTCAAGAAAATCGTCCTGACCCGCCCTGCCGTGGAAGCCGGCGAGAGCCTGGGGTTCCTGCCCGGTGATCTGAAGGAAAAGGTCGATCCCTACCTGCGCCCGCTGTACGATGCCCTGGACGACATGTTCCCTCCCGACAAGCTCGCCCATTTCATGAGCACACGGGTCATAGAGATCGCACCGCTGGCTTTCATGCGGGGACGCACGCTGGACAATGCCTTCATCATTCTGGATGAAGCGCAGAATGCCACCTCTATGCAGTTGAAAATGTTTCTCACCCGGCTCGGGCCTTCTGCCAAAAGTGTCATCACGGGTGATTTGTCCCAAATCGATCTCCCGTTCCACCAGAAATCCGGGCTGCATCACAGCATCCGCTTGTTGGAAGGACTCGACGGCGTTGGCGTTATCCATCTTCAGGCAGAAGATGTCGTCCGGCACCGGCTGGTTCGTGAGATAATACGGGCCTATGAACGTTCGGACGAAGATCGCCGGCTTCAAAAGAATGAACGAGAAGCCGAAAACTGGGGGCAGCTGCCCCGGAAAAATCGTGTACGGGCCGAGGAGGAATAATGGCGGCAAGGCATTCATTGGGCCTACCCCATTCTCCTGGTGATCCCGGCATCAACCCTAACCGGCAACTTCCATGGCCATGACTTCCGAAATCACTTATCTCGGCGACCTGCGAACCCGGGCCACACACATCGCCTCCGGTCAAACACTTGAAACGGATGCTCCGGTGGACAATCAGGGACGCGGCTCTGCTTTTTCGCCTACAGATCTGTGTGCCACTTCCCTGGCATCCTGTCTTCTGACCATCATGGGCATCAAGGCGCGGGATGCCGGCATTGATATGACAGGCACCACTATCCGGTTGCTCAAGGTCATGAGTGCCGATCCTCCCCGCCGGATCGACCGGATCGAAATGTACATGCATATGCCTGCACGGGACTTTACGTCCGACCAAAAAGCCGTTCTGACTCAGGCGTCGGCCTCTTGTCCGGTGTGCCGCAGCCTCAGCGCATCCATAGAAACCCGGTTGGAGATCATTTGGGACTGAAAATTGCTCAACGCCGGTCCAGTACCATCAGGTTGCATCCTCTCGCCTCACTCCCGTCCTGTCTGCCGATCACCTCAAACTGACCATCCGGATAGACGATGCCCAGGTCCTGGGTGGCCAGGAATGCTTGTGAAGCGTAATTCGCAAGGTCCATCACACACAAGAAGCCCGGCCTGCCGAAACCTGGAAACCGGAACGGGTCATGAATGTCCCGCACGGTCACCCTCATGGCCGGACCTGGCCGGAATTTTCCCTCTTCAAGGCTATACGCCTGGGAAAACAATTCCGTCATGCCGTACTCGGCATGGACACGATCCACCCCCAAGCTCGATTTGAGGTACTCGTGCACCTCGGCGCGCACCAACTCCGGACCCTGCCCTTTCATGCCTCCGGTTTCCATGACCATCAGGCCGGAACCCCACCGGGCGGGATACGCCCTGGCAAATTGTAGCAAGGCATGCGTTACCCCCAATAATATCACCGGGACTTGTCGACTGTCCAGGTCCGCAATCAATTCAGCCAGCCGCGCGCTTTCATCCAGAAAAAAGCCGGATTCCCGATAAGACGAAAGCCGGATGAAATGCGTAGTCATATCCACCAAAGAGGAAGATGGCCGTTCCAGGTAGCCGGGGAGCAGGCACAACCAGGCGTATCGGGAAGGTGGCCCCAGGGCTGCATGAAAAGCGGTTTCTGCCACCTCATGGTACCAGGCCAGAGATCGAACCGCATGACGGGAGGGCCTTGATCCCGTTGTGCCACTGCTCAAGAATACGGTTTCAGGAGCCCATGTCCCCGACCGTATATCCCGGTCCCTGAATAGGGTGACCGGCAAAAAAGGAATTTCCTCCACCAGATGGACCCTTGCGGGCGCCCTGTGGATCAGATCGCAAAATTCCCTGTACACGGGATTGGCCGCATATTGCCATTGGTACAAGGCCATGGCGACAGCATCGAAGGTATCCGGTCCGACATGCCGGACACGCTCCTGCCAATGGGCATCGTCTGGTATCACCCTGCAAATTTCGTTGCTGCGGGATAAACGAAACATGCCCGGACAGCGTTTTCACTCCCATGAGAGGTTTGGCAGGTTTCATCCTGGCCGCATCCATCGTGTTGGCAGGATGCTTGCGCCCCCCCGAATACCCTGTGGAGCCTGTCATTGAATTTCGTCAACTCTCGAGGGATTGGATGTCCCAGGACCAATTCAATACGGACTCTCTGCTCATCACCATCCACTTTACCGATGGCGACGGAGATATCGGGACTGAGGAGGGCACATTTGATCTTTTTATTACGGACACCCGTGACAATTTCATGCCTCCGGCTTACCGGCTGCCCAAGGTACCCGAACAAGGAA
The DNA here is from genome assembly GCA_024103195.1 of Saprospiraceae bacterium. Taxonomy (GTDB): domain Bacteria; phylum Bacteroidota; class Bacteroidia; order Chitinophagales; family Saprospiraceae; genus JAGNXB01. The sequence goes on from JAGFIW010000171.1 coordinate 3,663, forward strand.
CCGGTAACGGAATCAGTGGCGAAATCAGCTTTGTCCTATTTACTACCTGTTGCTTTTTTCCTGACGGACAGGACCCATGTACGGTCAACCCCACCTATCCGACCGATACGATTTCCTATCTGATCTATATCCGCGACCGGGCCGGTCATACCAGCAATGTGATCGAAACGCCCCCGATCGTGCTCTTGTGTGATTGAACGGCCTCAAAACCGAAAATGGCACCCATGCCAATTCCGCCTTCCGAACTCGTTTTCAACACCGACGGCAGTATCTATCACCTGGCCCTTCACGCCGACCAGGTGTCCGACCTGGTTTTCCTGGTTGGCGATCCCGGACGCGTCGATCAAATTTCCTCCCGGTTTGACCGTATCGAATTCCGGGTTTCCAAACGGGAGTTTGTTACCCACACCGGTTATGTGGGCGATCGCCGCCTGAGTGTCATCAGCACCGGTATTGGTACCGACAATATCGATATCGTCCTCAACGAATTGGACTTCTTGTTCAATATTGACCCCGCCACTCGCTTGCCCCGGGCGAAAAAAACAACCCTCCAACTGATTAGGCTGGGGACATCCGGCGCCTGGCAACCGGATATCCATCCCGGGAGTGTGGTCCTGACCGAATACGCGATTGGTCTGGACAGTCTGATGCATTTCTATGATGCGCGCCAGGAGATGGATCGTGAGTTGCTCCAGGCGTTCATGCAATTTGCCGACCAAAATTTCCGCCTGCCTGTACAACCCTATGCTTTCCGGGCATCGGCCTCCCTTTGCTTTGCTTTCAAAGACATGACCGATCATTCGGGCATTACGGTAACGCTGCCGGGATTTTATGGTCCGCAGGGTCGTTCCATACGCGGGCCGCTCTACGATACAAACATGTGGGCATGCCTGCCCCGTTTTCAGTGGGATTCGCACCGCGTAACCAATTTTGAAATGGAATCCTCCGGTATATACGGCCTGGCCCGTCTTCTTGGCCATCAGGCCGTATCGCTCAATCTGATCCTGGCCAATCGGGTGTCCGGAGACTTCTCTTCATCTCCGGCAGAGGCCATGTCATCGATGATCGACCGGGTTCTGTCTAATTTATCCAGCCTGCCGCTGAACCTGTCCCGGTAAACACCTGTTCTTTGTGGCGCCATTGGGCCAGAATGTTACCGGAATATATGAAAAAACTCCTTCTCTCAGCCCTTTGGGGCTTATGCCTCCTGCCATCCGTTTTTGGCCAACGCACCGTCCACGGCACCGTCACGGATGCGGAATCCGGAGAGACCCTCATTGGCGCAACCGTTCGTATCAAAGGCACGGATGAGGGCACCATAACCAACGAATACGGCTTTTTCAGCCTCCGCATCCCCGGGAGGGATACGGTAGTCCTTGAAACGTCTTATGTCGGTTATCCCCTGACCGAAGGATACGTTACTCCGGAAACCACACTGCCCTTGTCCATACGCCTCCAGGCGGGACAGATCCTGGAGGAAGTGGTGGTGCAGTCCAACTCATATCGGGAGCAATTGAACAGCACGCAAATGAGCGTTCAGGAAATATCGGCCCGCGAGGCCAAAGTGATTCCTGCCGTTTTCGGGGAGTCGGACATTATTAAAACCATCCAGCTCAAACCCGGAATCAATTCCGGATCCGAAGGGAATACCGGTCTGATTGTCCGTGGAGGGTCGGCGGATCAAAACCTGTTCATCCTGGACGAAGCCATCGTTTACAATCCCAATCACCTGTTCGGATTCTTCAGCACCTTCAATACGGACGCAGTCAAAGATGTCCGGGTGTTCAAAGGGGGGTTCCCGGCCCAATACGGAGGGCGATTGAGTTCGGTGATTGACGTCAAACTCAATGAAGGCAACAATCAACGCCTCTCAGGGACGGGCGGTGTGGGCCTAATCGCCTCACGCCTCACTTTGGAGGCCCCCCTGGTGCGCGACCGCTCCTCCCTGATCGTTTCCGGGCGCCGTACCTATGCCGACCTGATTACCCGGGGGATCAATCGCGCCAACCGGGACAACCCGGATTTCGCCCCGATTCCCGATTACTACTTCTACGATCTCAACGCCAAAGTCAATTACCGGATCAGCGACAGGGACCGGCTGTTTGTCAGCGGCTATTTCGGCAGAGATGACTTCGGATTCAAGGACGAGAACTTCCATTTCGGCTTCATATGGGGAAACGCTTCCGGTACCGCCCGTTGGAACAGGGTCATCCAACCACACCTTTTCGCCAATACCTCCGTCACGTTTTCCGATTACCTGTATCGGATAAGCAACCGTCTGACCGGATTCAGCTTCAACCTCGAATCCCGCATTCGGGACATCAATCTGAAAAGCGATTTCACATGGACACCCGACAACAATCATCATATCCGGATGGGGGCCGAAGTCACCAGACATCAGTTTGCTGTCGGGAGGCTGAAGGCGGGTTCTGATGACGGAACCGTTTCCTTTGCCGCCGGACAAGACCTTGTCGCAGCAGGAGGAGCCATTTATTTACAGGACGAATGGCAAACCCACACACCACTGAATGTCAGCCTGGGGTTGCGATTGTCCGGCTTTCTTCAGGATCAAAAATTCTATGGCGGGATTGAACCCAGGCTGGCCGCCAGTTACAAACTGACGCCTGATTTTGCCATCAAGGCCAGCTATGCCCGCATGATGCAATACCTGCATCTCGTCGCCAATTCCTCCATCTCCCTGCCTACGGATGTGTGGTACCCGTCAACAGCGGGCGTCAAACCCCAGATCAGCGACCAGGTGAGTGCAGGGTGGCAGTGGTTGCCGGGGGCCCGATACATGATCAGTCATGAAGTCTATTACAAACATCTGGACAACCAGGTGGATTTCAAGAATTTCGCCGATTTGTTTGCCAATGACCGGCTGGAGGAAGAATTTACCTTCGGCAAAGGCTATGCCTATGGGACCGAGCTCTACTTCGAAAAAAAGGAAGGTGCGCTGACCGGTTGGATTGGATACACCCTGGCTTGGGTGCGCAGAGGGGCGTTCAATGACATCATGGACGGTCGATATTTTTCCCCACGTTATGACCGGCGGCATGATATTTCCGTCGTGGCCATGTACAATCTTAACCGCCGCCTCACCTTCACCGCGACCTGGGTGTATGGGTCGGGCGATCTCGCCTGGCTGCCAACCGGGCGATTTACCCACCAGGACATCCCCGGCACCAACATTAAACCGGTCGTACCGATATATGACGACAGGAATAATGTCCGGTTGCCGGCCTATCACCGGCTTGATCTGGGCATGGTTATCCGGTTCTTCCCCCGTTGGGGCGAAAGCGATCTCACGATCAGCATCTACAACGCTTATGACCGCCGCAACCCCTATTTCCTGTATCTGGATGCAGAGACAACCACCGATCCCGACCTGAACACGGAGGTCATCCAGTCGATCAAGGCCCGGCAGGTATCCCTGTTTCCCATCATTCCATCGCTGACCTACAACTTCAAATTCTGATGATGCGCCTGATTCCTCTTGCCGGTATCCTGCTGACCACCTGCCTTCTGGCATCCTGTAACCTGGAAAAGGAGGTGGATATTGATCTTCCGGATCATATGACCCTGCCGGTCGTAGAAGCTTACCTTGAACCGGGCAAACCGTACCGCCTCCTGCTGCCCCGGTCATTCGGTTACTTTGATGATCTGGACTTCGGCGACCCGGCCGCTGCCCTCATCCAGGGTGCATCCGTCGTGATCCGCCATGCAGGTATGGAAGTTGTCCTTGACAATCAGTTGTATGTCGATCCCGTTAATTTCCACGTGGCCAATTACGGGAGTCCCGAACTCGTACCGGATGACCTGGACCACCCCTTCGAGTTGGAGATCATCCTGCCCGACGGACACCAACTGACAGCCACCACCCGGCTGCTTCCCTCCGTAGCCATAGACAGCCTTGTCGTGGAGTACAATGCAGACAGCATGGCGCGTGTCCTGACATTTTTCACGGAATCGCCGTCAGAAACCAATTTTTACCGGCGCATCCTGCAATTCGGGGCATCTGCCGACAGCACCCTTCAGGATTTTGTGGTCAAGGACGATTTTTTCCAAACCGATAAAGGCGTATTCGGAACCGGATACGCCTTCCGTCCAGGTGACACTCTGCATCACACCCTGATCCACCTGGACAAAGCGGGTTACGACTACATGAACACCGTAAATCAATCGGTCAACGCCAATTTGAACCCTTTCGGTCAACCGGGCCTCATTGTTTCCAACATTCAGGGAACCCGGACAGCTTCCGGCATCTTTACCGGCCTGCGTCCTTTTCGGGTCATGCTGATTCTGCCTTGAACAACTGCTGTGGTTGGTACATACCGGTCTTCCAAACAGACGCTAAGCAGGAAGCAGGCAGCCTCACCAAAACGAAATAAGGGAAATCGCAACGGGTTCTTTTTCGGACAGGGGTCAGACGTTGGCCTTTTGATGATCAGCCAGAAACTGGGCCAGTCCGATATCGGTCAAAGGGTGTCGCAGAAGCCCGAGAATGGCATTCAAAGGGCAAGTCACGACATCGGCTCCGGCCTTGGCCGATTCTACGATATGCAGGGCACTGCGTATGGAGGCCGCAAGGATTTCGGTATCGTATCCCTGGATGGCGTAGATCTCGGCAATTTCACGGATCAGCGCCATTCCATCCCAATTGGTGTCGTCAATACGCCCGATGAAAGGACTGAGGTAAGTGGCACCGGCCTTGGCGGCCAGGATGGCCTGCCCGGCAGAAAATACCAGGGTACAATTGGTGCGGATCCCTTCATCCGCCATTTGGCGAATGGCCCGGATCCCTTCCCGGATCATGGGTACTTTGACAACGATGTTGGGAGCAATTTTGACCAGTTCGCGGCCTTCGCGAAGGATTCCGTCATAGTCGGTCGCGATCACCTCGGCGCTCACGTCCCCCTGCGTCAACTGACAGATGGTTTCGTAATGGCGGCGAACGGCAGCATCTCCGGCGATCCCTTCCTTGGCCATGAGACTTGGGTTGGTAGTCACACCATCCAGGATGCCCAGGTCACGAGCTTCACGAATGTGGTCGAGATTGGCAGTATCGATGAAAAATTTCATACCGACGGATTTTCCCAAAGGTACTCGGAAAGGAAAAATAAAAAAGCGAGAGACTATATCGCACCGCTTCAACCTCGTACCCTTGCTGCGTTTCCGCCCTGGGGGGGTTGGAGGGAGCTGGTCGTATAGCTCTCGCCGGCATCAAAGATACGGCTTCCCTGCATTTCACCTCGCCGAAGGAAACGACGGCAGGCATCTGCGGGTTAAGCAGGCGGGTTGATGATTCCGGTTTTTTCCCCGAAATAATGGGCAAAGGCCTGGAACTCCCTCGCCAGGTCCACATGCTGCGAGGCCTTCAGGTAAGTATCCGCCAGGGATCGAATGGTATGGAATATCAGCCGGTCCATTTCGGCGATCTGCATATCCTGTGTCCACAGGTCAATGCGCAGCGTTTCTTTGGATTCGCGTTCAAAAAGAGAGAGCAGGACCGCCTTGCAGTCCACCGGGCCATTCGTATCCTGGTCATCCGCTTCCCACCGTATTTGTACCGGCAATTGGGCGGCATTCAGGCCTACATCTATCCTGATCTGGGATTCACGGGTGATCTGTTTATCCATTGGCATCATGATTTTGACGGATTAAACCGAAGGTTTCCCGAAAATGACAGATCGAGATACCCAACGGGAGACGAAAGGGGGCTTCCGTCATGGCAAGGGCGAGTTTGTCGGCGGGCATACCCGAATAACGGCCCAGCCCACCCGGCAGGATTCGATGAAGGAAACCAACGAGGATTCCGGCCATGCGTTCAGCCGGCCGGCTTTCCGCCCGATGGCCCAACAAAAGGGAAGGCCGAAAAATGACCAGGCGTTCGAAGGCCAACTGACGCAAGGCATCTTCCAATTCGCCTTTTACGCGATTGTAAAAAAGGCGGGAACCGGAATCAGCCCCAACGGCAGATACGACAACCACCGTGTGGACACCCGCCAGTCGGGCTTTCCGGGCAGCAGCCAGAGGCAATTCCAAATCGATGCGACGGAAGGCAGATTCACTGCCGGCCTTGGCCATCGTCGTACCCAGGGAAATAAAAAGCACATCCGCCTTGTCCGCCGGAAATTCCCATTCATCGCGATCAAAATCGGCCAGATGGACAGTCACTTTGGGATTTGGAGATGGTACGGACCGGCGGACGATCTGCGTAACCCGGCTATACCTCGATTGAAGGCAGAGCTCCTTCATCAGGAAACGACCAACCATTCCGGTACCACCAATGACGATCGCATGAAGGGACCCCATTCTGGTGTTGTTTTGAGCGGCAAGGTCTCAAGACGAAAACCCCGATGTTTCAACAATCGAAGAAGACCTTTACCGCCAGCCAGATGACCGGCACCAATCGCAAAAAAGTGGGGCGCCGACCTCATGCGGGAGTCCATGCGTTCGGCCATGATCAGATTTCTGTCGGTCAACAGCGTCTTGCGCATCTTTTTGAGCTGCCGGCGACCATCCTTATGCAGTTGCCTGATATCCTGGGCTACGTACCATTTCACCTGTTTGTGCAGTTGGCGTCTGAATTTGGAATAGTTCCCGGCAATATCCAGCAGGTGCTTTCGCTGTGCCTTGATGGTCAATTTCTGCAAGGTGTCCAACTGCTCCTCAAAGGTCTCGACACCTTCACGCCGGAGGCCCATGGTAGCGGCGCTGTGGGCAAGGGCCAAATCCAGAGGATGTTCCTCCTCATCGCCCAATAGTTGAGCCGTCAATACCTGAATCAACACCAACGGGGGCAAAAGACTGAAGGCCTGAGGATCCCCAAGTCCCTGTTTCTCCATCAGCCTTGCCAGCATCCTCCGCTTTCCTTTGGAGAGGCCGTTCCACCAGTTGAGCGGTTCTCCCGATTGCAAGAAGGAAGGCAATTCTTCCTGATCCAACGGGAACTCCGTGCAAAGGACTTCGCACTCCCTGAGGTAAGGCATCAAACCCGGTAAAAAGGCATGCACCCGCGCGTCTCGCGTGTGCATGGTGCCAAACAGATAACTGGGCGCCGAAAGACCCGGTCCGGTAACCCGGTACAGCAGGCCGGACCCCGCTTTCTTTTTTTTATCCGCCATAGAGGCTGCAAAGATAGGTCTGTAGAGCGGGTCCTGCCGGCGCTCCGGTCAATCCTTGCCGTAATCCAGTGGCAAGAGGACCAGTTGCTTGGGGGTGGAGAGCGTCATCAACGTCTTCAGACGCTCGATTTCATCCAGCTTGGTCAGGGTATTGAAAAGAAGGCGTTCATAACTGGGTATGTCGGTGGCGATGATCTTCAACAAACAATCCGCCTCCCCCGTGATGATGTGACATTCCACAATCTCAGGGATATCCTTGATTTTATCCAGAAAACTGGGCAGGGCCTTATTGGTTTTCCAGTCGAGGGAAACCAGCACGAATGTCTGGACCTGGAATCCGACAACGGCTGGGTCAATACGGGCATGGTAACTGGCAATCACGCCGGAATTTTCAAGCTTGCGAACCCTTTCCAACGTTGGCGCCGGAGAAAGGCCAATCCGCTTGGACAACTGCAGGTTGGTGATCTTGGAGTTGGTTTGCAGGATCTTGATGATCTGCAGGTCGGTTTTGTCTAATTTCAAGCCTGGCATGTGTGTATCCGTTAATTCAACTTCAAAACCGGAAAGCCGGCGATTGGTTCAACATGATTAATGGGAAATATATGGATTAGAAAAATCTAATTGGCCGGATGTCCTTATCACAGATAGTTCTTTCCATTTCCGATCCACCGAGGAAGTTGTCCGGCTGGAGGATCTGACGATTGCCTACTCCCTTTCACGGTCCGGGGCAAAGGGTTTGCAGAGGTACCGAAAGTGCCGGTTTTGATTGAAATGGCAAGGGACCTGCCTGTCACCAGAAAACCCGGCCGGCCATTCAGACCACAGGCCTTTGGGTCACCGATAAAGGATATCCAAAGGCCTGTGTTAGGCTGACAGTTGTTCGCGGCAGGCGATCAGGGGAATATTCCCCGGGAAACGTAATCCGCCGCAATTTTATCCAGGGCACAAACGAAAGCCGCTGTCCGCAGATCAGTGATTTTCTTCTTCCGCTTGTAAACCTCCCTGATCTGTTGATAGGCAGAAACCATGGTCTCTTCCAGCCCTGAACGGACAAGGTCGATCTCGTCGGCACCCCGCGCTACAAACAATCGCTCCTTGTCCCCAAGCGTCTTGCCTGTCAGCTTGACGACCAGGTTGAGGATGTTTTCGTAGGTCTGCTGGTTGAACCGTTTCTCCATACGTCCAAACCGCATGTGGCTCAGGTTCTTCAGCCATTCGAAGTAGGAGACGGTCACCCCACCGGCATTAATGAACATGTCGGGGATAATGAGGACACCTTTTTTGAGGAGGATGTCTTCCCCTTCCGAGGAGACCGGACCGTTGGCGGCTTCAGCGACGATCTTCGCCTGGATGTTGGCGGCATTCCGGACGTGGATCTGGTTTTCCAATGCAGCAGGAACAAGGATGTCACAAGGCAATTCCAGGGCGGCTGCACGGTCTTTCATTTTCTTCGTGCCCGGAAAGCCGAGGATGGAGCCCGTCTCCTTGCGGTACTTGATCAGTTCGGCTATATTGATGCCTTTCTCGCTGTGTATGGCGCCCTCGAACTCGGAAACCGCGATGATTTTGGCATCGCCTTCATTCTGGCAGATCAGTCCCGTGTAGGAACCCACATTGCCCAATCCCTGGATGACCATCGTTTTACCGGCCATGCCGGTGGTGAGGCCGATCCTGGACATGTCATCCTTGTAGCTGACCGCTTCTTTCAGGCCGTAATAGACCCCCCTCCCGGTTGCCTCTTCACGACCGCGAATACCGTTTTGGGACACCGGTTTGCCGGTCACACAAGCCGCACCGTCGATATCTCCATGGTTGAAGGAGATGTAGGTATCCAGGATCCATGCCATCTCCCTGCCACCCGTGCCGTAATCCGGTGCCGGAACGTCTATGCCCGGACCTATGAAATTTTTGCGGATCAATTCGGCGGCATACCGCCGGGTAATGGATTCCAACTGCTTGGTACTGTAAGCCTTGGGATTGATTCGCACACCGCCTTTGGCGCCGCCGAAAGGCACATCCACAATGGCGCATTTGTATGTCATGAGCGCCGCCAGGGCCATGACCTCGTCCTGGTTGACCTCAAGGCTGTACCGTATGCCACCCTTGGTGGGTAGTCGGTGCTGGGAATGCTGCACCCGGTAAGCCTCGATGACCTGGTATTCGTTGCCGATCTTCACCGGGAAGCGCATGGAATAGACGGCGTTGCAAACCTTGATCTGTTCCAGGAGGCCTTTGTGGAGGTCGGTATGTGCAGCGGCCTTGTCAAAATTCCGCTGGACACTTTGGTAGAAACTGAGTTCTCCGGTACTCATGAAGGATTGATTTGTTTCTCGATTCGTGTGATCCGCCGGTCCATCCACAACATGAAGATGAACAGGCCCGCAAAGATGCTAAGGATTACGGCAACCACCACATAAATTTTACCCGTTTCACGGAGGTAATCTCCGGTGCCTTCATGGGCAAGCGCCCAGCAGGGAAGGAGGAAGACGGAAAGTGCCGAAATCAGGATTTTCTTCATGATCAGTGGTTGAGCAGTTCCTGGATACGGGATTGGATTCGGCGGGTCCGGTACACCAGACTGGCCATCCAGAATCCGGTCAGCGTCCATCCTATGACGGCCGGGTAGAAGACCAGACGCATGGTTTGGTCCAGATCCTCCCCGCCCAATGCCGGGTTGCCACCGCTGCCGGGATGAAGGCTGTCCGTCAGTCTCGGAATGATGAATAACAGTGGAATAAGAGGGACGAAGGCAAATATGTTGTACGCCGAGCTCACCCGGTCCCGCTTGTCGGGATCCTCCAGGGCCGAACGAAGCAGGAAATAAGCCAAATAGATCATCACCGCAATGGCAGCCATGTTCTGCTTGACATCCATGCTCCACCAGGCGCCCCAGGTATACTTCGCCCAGATCATGCCGGTCCCCAGACCCAGCAAACCGAATATCAGACCCGTGAGATTGAGGGCACGGGCTTTTTCGGCCGCCAACGGGTCGCCCCCTCGAAGGGCTCTGATA
>JAGFIW010000172.1 GCA_024103195.1 Saprospiraceae bacterium
ATCTGTCGGTGGCTCAGTGCCTGATGACGGGCATCCTGACCGATACGGGTTCGTTCCGGTACAATACCCGACCGCCCCTGTTCCACAAGGTCGCCGACCTGTTGGCCAAAGGGGTCGATCTCAACGAACTGCAGATACGCCTGTTCAACAACATGCCCGAAAAGCAGCTCCGGTTGCTCGGATACTGCCTCCATGAACGCATGGAGGTATTGGAAGAATATCACACGGCCATCATCGGCCTTTCCAAAGAGGATTTCAAGCGCTTTGACATCCAGCGGGGAGACACGGAAGGCATCGTCAACTACATGCTGATGATCGACAAGATCCGGATGGCTGTGCTGATTACCGAACAACCCAACATCATCAAGCTTTCCTTCCGGTCACTCGGCGATTTCTCGGTCCAGGAGCTGGCCCGCGATCATTTCAAGGGCGGCGGACACAAGAATGCCGCCGGCGGCGCCGTTTACGGCAACCTGGCCAAAACGATCGAGAAGGTCAAGGCCTTGCTGCCCCGCTATGCCCATCAACTGAAAAATGCCCAGATCTATGCGCAACCCTGAAGTCATGCTTTTTCTCCTCCTTCTGGCCGCCTGGAGCGGCTGCCGGAACACCGGTGCCCGGGAAGAGGAAAACCGGACGAAAAGCGGTTTTCCCATTGTATTCCACGAGAAAAGGGTCGGCGAATCCCCCCAACCCGGAGACAAGGTGCGTTTCTTCCTCAGCGTTTACCACAACAACGGCCGCATCGCCCTCGAAGACATGACCGGTATCCTTCCCGAATGGGTGGAGGGCCAGCCGGCCCGACCCGATGCCGAACTTTTGCAGCTCATGGTACCGATGGACAGCGCCAGTGTGTACATCACCGGTGAGCATCTTGCCCGCCTCAACATGCAGGGACTGCAGGAAGGCGACACGGTGCGCTATGACATTCGATTTGTAGGCGTTGTCCGCAAGAAGGAAGAGCTGGAGACCCTGATGCGCAAGGAACAGGAAGCCCTGGCGCATCTGCGTGAAGTATATACCGCCCACAAAAACAACACGCCACTGCAAGGGCTCGAGTGGAAACCGAGCGGCCTCGGGATGCGCATCCTTCGGCCGGGTACCGGACAGTTGCCTGAAAACGAGCGGAATATCCTGACCCATTACATAGGTATGCTGGAGGATGGAACAGTCTTTGATAACAGCTACCAGCGCGGTGAACCTTTCGAATTCGTCCTCGGTGTCGGCACGGTTATCCCGGGTTGGGAAGAAGCCGTGCGGTTGCTGCGTGAAGGCGGTTCCGCTTCCCTGGTCATACCTGGTCCTATCGGCTACGGCAAAGACGGCATCCAAGGCACCATTCCCCCGGATGCCACGATTTACTTCTTTGTCGAAGTCATTGGCATGAAAGAAAAACTATCCCTCAACGTCGAGTAATTCCTTGTCATCATGATGAAATCTGCAACCATAGGCAGCCTGGTGGCTACCTGCACCCTCTTGGCTTGTGCCCAGGTCCAACCCAAACAGGAGATGACCTTTGACGGCCAGACAGAAACCGGCTATTCCTACATGATTCACAGAAACGTGGAGGGCACCTCCCCGCGGATCGGCGACCGGATCCGGTACACCAGAAGGATTCGCCTGGGCCAGGATTCCATCATTTCTCCGACCACCGAGCAAGCCGTTTTGCTGCCCGAACGCGTCCAGTTGCCCAAACCGGCTCCTGCCGACTTCGAGCTCCTGTTGTTGTTGTCACCCGGCGACAGCGCCAGTGTCTATGTATTCGGCGAACGCCTGCAGGCCATCCCCAACTCCGTCAGAGGCCCGGAAGACACGATCATTTACGACATCGTGCTCAAGGATATCGTGGAGACCAGGGAGCAACGGGAATCCGTCATGGACAAGGGGGATGAAGCCGAAGGACGGGTCACCCAGGCCATCACCGGATACAAGAAAGGCCTGTTCAACAATACCCTGATCACCCTCCCTTCCGGTCTGCAGATCCTCCCCATCAAGGAAGGCTCGGGCGTGGAGCCCTACGAAGGGCAGGAAGTCGAGGTGCACTATTGCGGACTGCTGGACGACAAAACGGTGTTCGACAACAGTTTCCGGAGGGGCGAACCCATCACCTTCGAACTCAACCAGGGGCAGGTGATCAAAGGATGGGATGAAGGCATTCGCAAGCTCCGCCCCGGCGGTAGCGCCATCCTGATCATACCTCCATCCCTGGGTTATGGTGCCGCCGGCAAGCCGCCCGTCATTCCTGCCAACGCCACGCTTTACTTCTATGTAGAGCTGGTCAGGGCGCTCTGATCTTACCGTCGCGGCAATTACGGGTTGGTTATCTTTGGGCAACGCCTATGCCCATCGACCTTTCCCAATCCCTTGTCATCGGTGTCTCCTCCCGGGCGCTGTTCGACCTGGAGGAAGAGAATGCCATTTTCGTCCGGGACGGCATTGAGGGCTATCGCCGTTTCCAGGAGGAGAACGAACACCGCCTGTTGAACAAGGGGACGGCATTCCCGCTGGTCCAGCGCTTGCTGGCCCTCAACCAGTTGTCGGCCGCTCCGATCGTCGAGGTGGTGGTCATGTCCCGCAACAGCCCGTTGACGGGTGTCCGCATCATGCACGCCCTGCGCAACTGGGATCTGCCCATTACCCGCATGGCCTTCAGCGGCGGGGAGCCGCTGGCCCCTTATCTCGATGCCTTCGGGATCGACCTTTTCCTCAGCAGGGATCCCGGTGATGTCCAGATGGCCATTGACTCCGGACATTGCGCGGCGGCGCACATCTGCGACCCTCCCGGCGATTACGACCCGGGAGATCAACGGGTCAAAATCGCCTTCGATGCGGATGCGGTGCTGTTCTCGGGGGAGTCGGAATGGCGGTACAAAACCGAGGGCCTGGACGCTTTTCACCGGTTTGAAGCAGACAACGAGCACATACCGCTCAACGCAGGGCCCTTTGCCAACCTTCTGATCAAACTGTCGCGTATCCAGGAGAAACTACCTACGCGTATCGAACTCAGCCCGTTGCGGATCGCCATTGTCACAGCCAGGAGCGCCCCGTCCCACATGCGCGTCATCCATACCCTGCGCCGATGGGGTGTCTATGTCGACGAGGCCTATTTTCTGGGGGGCATGCCCAAAGCCGAAGTCCTCCGCGCTTTTGGCGCCCAGATTTTTTTCGACGACCAGGAAGTGCATACGGGGCCGGCATCGCGCATGGTCCCTACCGGCAAAGTGCCCTATCCCACCGGATCTCCGCTGGCCGGACTTCAGGCCTCCGAAATCCCGTCCGTTGACCCGCATGGCACGACATCCGCGCCGGCTTCCGGTCATCCTGCCGTTTCCGGCGAACGGAAAACGAAAATAAAGCCGGGGACCTCCCCGGAAAATGGAGGATTACGAGATGACACCCAATGACCGCCCGACCCTGGCAAAAGCATCGATAGCGCGATCGAGGTGATGGCGCTCGTGGGCCGCAGACAGCTGGACCCGGATGCGGGCCTTCCCCTGGGGCACAACGGGGTAATAAAAACCGATGACATAGATCCCCTCAGCGAGAAGGCGGTCGGCAAATTGCTGGGACAAAACCGCATCGTACAACATGATGGGGACGATAGGGTGCTCACCGGGGAGGATGTCAAACCCGGCAGCCGTCATTTTCTCCCGAAAGTAACGGGTATTTTCCTCCAGTTTGTCCCGCAGGGCGGTACTGGCACGCAGCAACTCCAGGACCTTCAGCGAAGCGCCGGCGATGGCGGGCGCCAGGGTGTTGCTGAACAGGTAGGGCCGGCTGCGTTGGCGGAGCAGCTCAACGATTTCCCGGCGGGCAGCGGTAAAGCCACCCGAGGCGCCTCCAAGGGCTTTGCCGAAGGTGCCGGTGACAATGTCCACCCGATCCATGACCTTCCTCAACTCGTGCGTGCCCCGGCCCGTACGGCCGATAAACCCGCTGGCATGGCATTCGTCGATCATCACCATGGCGTCATACCGGTCGGCCAGGTCACAGATCTTGTCGAGTTGGGCAATCGTACCGTCCATGGAGAAAACGCCATCGGTAGCGATCAACCTTCTCCGTGCCCCGGACGCCTCCTGGAGACGTGCCTCCAGGTCGGCCATGTCGTTGTGTTTGTAGCGAAAACGCCGGGCTTTGCATAGCCGGATCCCGTCAATGATGGAAGCGTGGTTGAGCTCGTCGGAAATGATGGCATCCTGCTCGTGCATGAGAGGCTCGAACAGACCGCCATTGGCGTCAAAAGCAGCGGCATATAGGATGGCATCTTCCATACCGGTAAAATCCGCTATCGAGCGTTCCAATTGCTTGTGCAGGTCCTGCGTGCCGCAGATGAAACGGACCGACGACAACCCGAAGCCATGGGAGTCCAATGCCGCCTTGGCTGCCGCCAGGACATCAGGATGGGAGCTAAGGCCCAGATAATTGTTCGCACAAAAATTGAGTACCTCCTGCCCCTGATCAGTCCTTATTTCAGCGCCTTGCGGCGTGACGATGATCCGCTCTTTCTTGAACAGTCCGGCATCGCGGATTTCCTGTAATTCTCTCTCCAGATCGGGGCGAACGTGCGTGTACATGCTTCAGGATTGGGGTTGAGGGGAATAACGGAGCGAAAGATGGCGGATCATGTCCCGGGTCATGGCATCCAGGTCGAATTCCGGCTTCCATCCCCAGTCTTCCCGGGCAGCCGAATCGTCAATGCGCCGGGGCCATCCGGCGGCGATTTGCTGGCGGTGATCCGGGGCGTATGTGATCTCGAAGCCCGGGATTTCTTTGCGGATGGAGGCAGCGATTTCCTCCGGACTGAAATCCATGCCTCCCAGGTTGTAGCTGGTCCGGACACGGATGTTTCCGGCAGGAGCGTCCATGAGCGCCAATGTGGCCCGGATGGCATCGTCCATGTAAATCATGGGCAACCGGGTGTCTTCGGCCAGAAAGCAACGGAATGGCTTGCCCTGAACGGCGTAGTGGTAGATGTCCACGGCGTAATCGGTCGTCCCTCCTCCCGGATCGCTTTGATGGCCTACAATCCCAGGGTAGCGCAGAGACCGGATGTCCAGGCCGTAGCGTTGGTGATAGTAGTAAGACCAGTTTTCACCGGCGACTTTGGTGATGCCATAGACGGTGGCCGGGATCAGTGGGACATGTTGGCCGGCCCGATCGAGGTCGATCCCGGCGCCGAAGGCGGCTATGGAACTGGGGTGGAATACCCTGGACACCGAAAGCTGGAGGGCGGTCTCCATGACATGCAGGAATCCGTCCATGTTGATCTGCCAGGTGCGCAGGGGGTCTTTTTCGCCGGCGGCAGAAAGGATGGCGGCCAGATGATAGATCTGCGTGGCTCCCCATTCACGCGTCAATTCGGTCAGGGACGGTGCGTCCAGGACGTCCAGCCGGGCAAAAGCGCCCTGCCAGGAGGGAATGGCCCGGATATCGGTGGCGAGGATGTTTGATGCGCCATGTCGCACGGCCAGCGCCTGGCAGAGTACCTGCCCGATCTGACCACCTGCACCGGTGACTAAAATTCGGTCCTGCTTCATGATTCCTTGGTGGAAAACGGGGGCGTAAAGGTAATCAGTTGCCCAGGAAATCCGGGATATCCCCTACGGAGGTGAAGTGCCGTGACGCCGCGTCCCATACCAGGCACCACGTGGTGGGTCCGTTGGACAGGATCAGACAGGGTACCTGCATGGACAGGTTGTAGCGCCCTGCCTGGTCCAGCGTGGCCTGGTCAATGCGCACACCCGGGCGTTTGCACTCGGCGAGCGCGACGGGATGGCCGTTGCCGTCGTGAATGACCAGATCATACCGGCGGCGGCGTCCGGCTACAAGAAATTCCCTTTCCACCGAAAGGCGGTTGAGTTCGGTTTTCCCCGAGCCGGTCAGGTATTGGATCAGGAGTTGCCGGACCATTTCTTCCGGTGTCCAGGCGACATACCGCCGCCTGACGGGATCCCAAACCTGCCGGAATCCTTCGGCACCCCGGACCTTCAGCCGGTCGCGGTAGTCGAGCAGATCGATGGGCAAGGGTGAAAATCCCATCCGATCAGGCCGGGACGGCAGAAATAAAGGCTGCCAATCCCGGAGGAGAGACCTCCATCACCCTCCCCGGAGTGGCTTCCCAAAGCGCCTCCAGCGCGCAGAGCGGATAAGGCAGAGAAAGCGGATCATAGCCCGGTTCGGTCAATGGCGCCTGCTGGAGCCGCAGGTATTCGAGCGACAAAACCGGTTGTTCGTGCGGAGTAAGGACAAAAGCGTTTTCCGGCATGCCCTCTTCGTTTCCACTGACGTAAAGATCGACCGTCCCTTCCCGGGGAACACCGGAATCCCCGCCTTCACGGATCTCCCACCATTCTTCCGGATCGCGGGGCAGATGGCCGTTGTCCACCAGCACGCGGAATCGTTGAGCCATCAGGGCGGGCAGGGAGCGGGACAGTTGGCGACGCTCTTCGGTCTCTGCCAGGTCATGCCAGATGGCCGGCGGGACCGCCTGCTCCAGCCAACCGTGAACATACCAGTACGTGAGCGGGGTCTGCAGATCCAGCCGTGCGATGCGGGGCGCTGCTTCCATCCAGTGCCGGATGACCGGGGGTTGGCCTTCCAGCCAGCGCATGCAAGCCGATGCTTCCAGATACAGACCGGCATGTTGCCGCAGGTGGTGCAATCGCTCATACAATCGGTTCAGTTCTCGACCCGTTTCTTCCAGGCTGATGGATTGCAACCCCCTGAAAGGGTATAGCCAACCGTCGGAGATCAGCTCCTGCTCGAAAAGCCGGAATGCCGGCAGCCAGGTATCCAGACCGGACCGGTGCAAAACGCCGGCTTCAAGCCCGGTCAGGGAAGCGCGAGGCAGGGAGGTTCCCGCCTCTTCCCGGGGATTGGAGAGGTGGTAGAGGCGAAAGAAAGATTTCTCGTACTGCCGGATGAAGCCCTCGAGGCGATCAAGCCGGTCGTCGAGGGCACTTTGCAGCGCAGAGAGGTTCCAGGGTTCGAGGGCATCGAGGTGGATACGGTGGGCCTCTGCCCATCCGATGGCTTCCAGACCGTGCGCCTGTTTCCGGGCTTCATCCAGACTTCGAAGCAGTCCTTCATATTCCTCAGGCGTCCAGGCCATGTCCTTGCGGCCCGTACGTCCAAACGGCAGGGTTTCGACGGAAGGATGGAGGCGGATCAGGGTGAATGCGGCTTCGAGGGCATCGATGACGCCAAAACGGATGTCGCTGACCTGCTGCAGTGCTTCATGAAAGCGGCGGGTTTCCTCTTGCCACTTCCTGACCACACGGACGAGATCCGCTGACAGGGCGGGCAGATCATTGTCTTTCTGTGGCTGGAGGAGAAGGGCGGCATCACCGGTACACCCTGTGGCCCAGGCACGCACGGCTTCGCTCAGTCCCTGCCCGGCCGTATGGATCCTGATCCTCCGGCCGTTGAGCCAGGCCATACCAATGGCCATCCGCAATCGGGAATGCGTCACCGCAGGGAGCGCCCATGGATGGTGGTCCGATGCCGGAAGGGAACGAAACAAGGACGCCGGATCCCCGAACAGGGAAAAGGGCAGATACGTCAAGGGCGGCACCGCCGGCTTTTTTTTGCCGGGCGGGAAGATACGGTTGATCATAACCGGTTGGACAGGTGTTTGTTACAAATATACAGCCTTTTGCAGACATGCGGCGCAGGGTCAGGGAGGATCCCTCCGCCGGCCTTGCGGAACATTTGCCTTAGGTTTGTGCGTTTTATTGACCTGCCGCCTATGAAGTTTTCGGAATTCGGATTGGACGAACAATTGTTGGAAGCCATCTCCTATATGGGCTTTATTGATGCCACTCCGATCCAGGAACAAGCCATCCCCCGCATCATGGCCGGCAAGGACCTCATCGCCTGTGCCCAGACGGGAACGGGGAAAACGGCCGCTTTCCTTCTTCCCATCCTGCACCACATCTGTCACAACAGGGAGGCTTATGTCAAGGCCCTTATCCTCGTCCCGACCCGCGAACTTGCCATCCAGATCGACCAACAGGTGCAGGCAGCCACGTTTTTCAGCAATATCAGCTGCCTTCTGCTCTATGGCGGTAGTGACGGCACCGATTGGGAGACCCAGAAAAGAGGTCTTTCGGGCGGGGCGGATATCGTGGTAGCGACACCCGGCAAGTTGATTTCCCATCTCAATATGGGATATGTGCGGTTTGAACGGATGGAGTATCTCATCCTGGACGAGGCCGACCGGATGCTCGACATCGGATTCTACGATGATATCATCAAGATCATTTCCCACCTCCCCAAAACCAGGCAGTCCCTCCTCTTCAGCGCCACGTTCCCGCCGAAAAT
Organism: Saprospiraceae bacterium; assembly: GCA_024103195.1. Taxonomy (GTDB): domain Bacteria; phylum Bacteroidota; class Bacteroidia; order Chitinophagales; family Saprospiraceae; genus JAGNXB01. Next base: position 8,323 of record JAGFIW010000172.1, read on the forward strand.
CCGTGAATTGGCCGGCATGATTCTGCAGGAACCCGAACACATCAGCATCGCCATTTCCAAACCGGCCGAAGGAGTGGTCCAGGAAGCATACGTGGTGTATGAGGAGCAGAAAACCCCTTTGGTGGCCCGTTTGATTGCCGACAAGGCCAATCTCCGCAGTATCCTGATATTCAGCTCCACCAAGAAAAAGGTAGGGGATATCGTACGGGGTCTCAAGCGAAAGGGATTGGCCTCGGAGGGCATTTCTTCCGATCTCGAGCAAAAGGAGCGTGAAGAAGTACTCATGCGGTTCAAGTCCAAACAGACCCGCATCCTGGTAGCTACTGATGTGCTCAGCCGGGGCATTGACATCAAGGACATCAATCTGGTCATCAATTTTGATGTGCCTGGTGATGCGGAAGACTATGTGCACCGCATTGGCCGTACGGCAAGGGCGGATACGACGGGGATCGCCATCACGCTGATCAATCCGGATGACATGCGTCGCTTTGGCCGGATTGAACGACTGATCGAAAGGGAAGTCCCCAAACTCCAGGTCCCTGAGGACCTCGGGGAGACGCCGGTGTACGACCCGCGGTCTGCCGGCAGCCGGGGAGGAGGATTTCGGGGAGGAGGCGGTGGTGGACGCCGTCCCGGACCCGGCGGGTCCGGCCAGGGCCGGCCCGGCAAAAACCGGAAACGCGGCAAGCCCCCCGGCCGTTCAAAGGGAGGCCCGACGGCTTGATTTCGCCAACGGCTGTTTGCCATCTTGTTGGATAGAAGCCAGAAAGGCTAAAGGCCTGAAATGTCCATGACGGAAGGCATGCAGGCTGATTCCGGGTCGCCTTGCAAGGCCAGACGGAATGCCTGATTCCATGGCAAGTAAATTTGTATTCGAGTAGAACGGATCGGCCCGCTCAAAGAGGAGCTGTTGACGTGTATTCCGCAACCGGGTGATGGCGTTAAAGCCATCGGCACCTTGTTGATCCCCGCCTAGTCATACAGATATGACGCGATCGGCGGGCACACAGGATTTGGAATATTATTATGATGCTATATAATCATACTGACTCTGTCCGTTATCGGACCCCACGGAGGGCATAGTTAATACTTAATACGCTTAAAAACAAATGACTATGAAACTTATGTTGGTTCTCCATCTGCTGTCTTTAGCCATGACGGCGTCATGCACAGAGGCACCTGTACCTGACGCAGATGCACTGTTGCTTACCGGAATACGAGATCATGATAAAGAAATAGGGAATACAACAGGAACTGTGTTGGGCCAGGATGCGGATAGCGTACGGTACATAACTCTGTCCCTGGATAACCGGGAAGTCCAGATACGCATAGTCCCTGATGAACGCGAGCGCTGGAAGGTGCCCTGTACCTATGTACTCGACAATGGTGAGGTGATCCATCACAATTGTGAGGGGCTGTATCATACACCGCATAATGGTAAGGGGCGATGGAAAATAAGTGAAGTGCGGGCGGGTCTTATTCGCATTGAGCGTTACCGGGATAGCACGAGTTATCGACCGGGCCCATTCATGCCTGAGGTGGTGTTAGGGAAGGAACCGATGCCTTATCGCCTGGAATACTTCAGTCCTGATTATAGTCGTCACCTGCGTACAGTCGAGTTGTATGCATCCAATCCGTATACTAAGGAAAAAATGCCGCAGATAGAAATAGAACAGTTCTATGAAGGCGAAATGGGCTTCGGATATCCTGCCCCGGGTGATGAAACGGCCTGGCTATGGACTTATTCCGGGGTCTTTTTCTTTGACAATGGATATACAGGTATCACCTATCGCTTGTTTCGTCAAAACGCCAATCGTGCCTTGCTTGGAATCACCACCACCATCTTCATCCTCGACAGTACCGGCAGACAAATATTCAAAATGCCCGATGTGGATTTGGATATTGTACCAGTTATGGTCACTAAGGATGGTAAATATCTGGGAACTCAACTCAATACGCTTATTGATGTTCAGGAATACCCTCGCAGGCTCGGTATGCCCGGCATTCGTATTCATAATATTCATTCCGGCGAGGTGGTATTTGAAGATATAGATTCTGCTGGTACCGGATATTTCCAAGGCCCTTTCCAGAAAGCATCCCACCTTGTTTTTTACTCAAGGAGAGAAAATTTGTATGACGACTCAAGAACTACTTATATTTTTTTGGATATCGAATTAAGGAAAAAGTACATTGGTACTTTTACTAAAGAGCAAATCAATTCAGGTATAGTGTCTTGGTCATCTACATGGGAAAAAATTGTTGAATCAGAGTATTTTACCCCAACCAAATTCTAAAGCCAAGTATCATGAAAATTACCCTGCAAATATATTTAAGTCTCTCCTTTTTATTGTCCGTTTGGGGCATCGCCGAAGCCCAACGGGTTTACTTCCGTCCCTACGACAGTGGTAGTGGGAGTTATGGAGTAAGAGATACGTTTCCCGACTCAGGGGTTGCTGATGATTACGGACCTCGAAAGTATGGTAATCTTAACTGGCATGGTGGTATTGACTTTAATGATCCCGCTGGGGATGACGGGCATTTACTGCTCGCTCCGTTTGCGGGAACAGTTGTAGATGTCAACAGGCTATTGGGACCGGATGCGCCTGCTTCAAAGGAAATTGCTTTGGACGTGGGCAATTATCGTTTTCTATTTATTCATGTATTTCAAAACTCTGACACCTGGCAGATGTCTAAAAATAATAATACAATTATTGCAAAAGAGATGCTGGTGCATGGAAATGTTCCGCCAGGCAATTGGGCAATAATAATGAATATCAACGATACGCTGATTGTAATTGGTCAGACAAATGGACTTGTAATACACGATGGAGATACACTGATGGTAACAAACTCCATATCTCAGTTTGGCCCAATAGGTCCACTGGGAACATCAGGAACTCCTAATGCTCACCTGCACCTCAACACAATTCCCGACAACCAAACCGAATGGAACAATAGCCATAACAAAAATCCTTTAGAGTATGTGGAATATGTGCAACCACAATATAATATTCAGTTATTTTCACAACCTGATACTAGTGCATTAATTATGACTTATCCGGGTATTAACAGGACGCCACTATGTGTACGCCCTCGGATGGATCCAATAACTATTTCCGGAGCAAATAACAATCGTTATTCAAGAATCAACGATGTCAATCAGGTAGAAATTTTATTGAAAAAAACTTCAGAAGCACAATTTACCAGGTTAAAAGGTGCTCAGATAGAGAGTATTCTCTCGTTAGGAGGACGCAACGGTACAGATGTAGTAAACCATACAAGGCAGCAGTATGCAAGCAGTCAATGGGGGAATTGGAACAGAAGCGGCGTTGACTCATACGCATACAACAGCACTAATGCCCAGCCTTACGACGACTACTATTTCCCTGATTTCTACACCCGCATCCACAAGGACCACAGCGCAGGTACTCTGCGCACAGCAGAACTGCCCTCCAACGCCCGTTATCCGGACGGGGAATATAATCTTTTCGCCAAGGTGACCAATATACGTGGGGAGTCCACAAGCAGCGACACCCTATCCTTCACCCTCGACAACTTCAAGCCCTATGTAAAGCGGGTGGAGGTGAGCCAGAGCGCTTTTTACAACAGTGGTTCGCCCTTTTACATTGCCGAATGGGAGGAGTACTGGCAGCCGACGGATTGGACCGGCACAGGCAAGTTGTTTATCAGAGTCCACAAGGCCGATCCGATCCAGGCGGCAAGCGGGCAATACCTGAAAATCGTGGCCGTGACCAGTGTCGCCCGGCGCCATCCGAACCCGGGCGCCGCCCGTTCCTCGAAAAATCCGGAAGTTTGTAGCGCCATCACCAGGGTGGCTTGTCGTCCATGTCGCCAAAAAACCTCCTGATCAGCGGCGGGGCCGGATTCATCGGCTCCCACCTCGTGCGCCACATGGTGCACCGGTACCCCCACTACACCATCTGGAATCTCGACAAGCTCACCTATGCCGGCAATCTCGAAAACCTGCGGGATGTCGAGCCCATGCCCAATTACAGATTTGTCAAAGGCGACATCCTCGACCGGGACAGCCTGCAGGCCCTGTTCGATCAACAGCCCTTCGACGGGATCATCCACCTCGCCGCCGAATCCCATGTCGACCGCTCCATCCTCGGACCTCTCGCCTTCGTCGAGACCAATGTCACCGGCACCGTCAACCTCCTCGAGGCGGCCCGCCGGCAATGGGATGGCCATTTCGCCGACAAGCGCTTTTACCACATCTCTACCGACGAAGTGTACGGCAGCCTCGGCGATACCGGATTCTTTACCGAGCAGACACCCTACGATCCCCGTTCCCCGTACTCCGCTTCCAAAGCCGCTTCCGACCATTTCGTCTCCGCCTGGCATCACACCTTCGGCTTGCCGGTGGTCATCAGCAATTGCTCCAACAATTACGGTCCCTTCCAGTTTCCCGAGAAACTCATCCCGCTGATGATCCATCACATCCTCACCGACCAGCCCCTACCCGTGTATGGAGACGGCCAAAATACCCGCGACTGGCTTTGGGTCGTCGAACACGCTGCCGCCATCGATCTCATCTATCACCAGGGGAGGACGGGGGAGACCTACAACATCGGCGGCAACAACGAGTGGAAAAACATCGATCTGGTGCGGTTGCTGTGCGAGGTCATGGACGGCCTGCTGGGCCGTTCACCGGGCACCTCCGCCCGTCTCATCCATTTCGTCAGGGACAGGCCCGGACACGACCGCCGCTATGCCATTGATGCTACCAAGCTCGAAAAGGAATTGGGTTGGAAACCCTGCATGTCCATGAAGGAAGGACTGGAACAGACGGCGCGGTGGTATCTCGACAACTCCGAATGGCTCGAGCATGTCACCTCAGGGGCCTACCGCACCTATTACGATCAGCAATACAGGGGACGCTGATCAGACCTCCTCATCCTCCGGTGCCAGACGGACCACCAGTCCGTCCAAACCCGGAGCGATTTTCAACTGGCACCCCAGCCGGCTGTTGGCCTTCACGAAAAAAGCCTGATCGAGCATGTCCTCCTCGTCGCCCGTGGGGCCGGGCAATGCGTGATCCGACTCGACATAGACATGGCAGGTCGAACAAAGCGCCATACCGCCGCAAGTGCCTTTGACAGGCAATTCGGAGGCCTTGCACAACTCCATGATGTTGAGATTCATGTCGGTGGGCGCTTCGATCGGGTGGGCGTCTCCTTTCCGGTCGATGACTGTGACGAGGATGGTATCGTGCATGGAAGAAGCCGGCGGGGATTCAGAGGCCGTCAATGCCTGTGACGGTCGTGTATTTGAAGGAAATTTTCTTGTCGGGGAAGGCATGTTTGAACGCCGACTGGACACACAGGGTCGCCTCGTGAAATCCGCAGAGGATCAGTTTCAGTTTGCCGGGGTAGGTATTGATGTCGCCTATGGCGAATATACCCGGGATATTGGTCTGGTAGTCGAAGGTGTCCACTTCGATGGCGGATTTGTCGATTTGTAGTCCCCACTCCGCGATGGGTCCGAGTTTGGGAGAAAGCCCGAAAAGCGGCAGGAAGGCATCCGCCGGCAGGTCAACGGGCGACGCGCCTTCCACGTCTATGTGGATGTTTTGCAGCCGGCCATTGCCGCTCAGTCCGGTCACCTGGGCGTTGGTCAGGAGGCGCACCTTGCCTTGTGACGCCAGTTCCATCACCTTTTCGACGGAGTCGGGCGCCCCCCGGAATTCGGTGCGGCGATGCACGAGGACCAGCTCGGCCGCCAGATCAGCGAGGTAGATGGTCCAGTCCAGGGCGCTGTCGCCCCCTCCTGCAATGACCAGGCGTTGGCCGGCAAATGCCTGGGGATCGCGGACGATGTAATGGACACCTTTTTCCTCGAATTCGGCAATGTTCCCGATAGGTGGCTTGCGGGGCTCGAAACACCCCAACCCACCGGCAATGGCAATCGCCGGGGCGAGGTGGACCGTACCCCGGTCCGTCACGACACGAAAGCGCCCGTCTTCCGTTTTTTCCAGCGTTTCGGCCCGCTCACCAAGGGTGAAACCGGGACGGAACGGAGCGATTTGGTTCATGAGGTTGCGGACCAGGTCCCCGGCAAGGATGGTTGGCAGACCGGGTATGTCGTAGATCGGCTTCTTGGGATAAATCTCGGTGAGTTGGCCGCCGGGTTGGGGGAGGTAGTCGATAAGGTGGCACCGCATCTTGAGCAGTCCCGCCTCAAACACGGCAAAGAGGCCCGTCGGACCGGCGCCGATGATCAGGAGGTCCGTTTCAATCGTTGTTCCTTCCATGTGAATTGGGAAAAAGACACCCGGGGTGGCGAAAGGTTCAATGGCCTGTGAAATTCGGTTTGCGTTTTTCGATGAATGCCTGTGCGCCCTCCCTGAAATCGCGGGTCCCGGTCGTGTACCCGAACGACTCCACCTCGAAATGGAATCCATCCGTGGATTCCGTGAAGTAGGCGTTGACGGCTTCGATGACCTTACGGACCGCCACGGGACCTTTGGAAAGTATTTTTTCGAGGATCTCGCGGGCTTTGGCCACTTCCTCACCGGAGGCAACGACATGGTTGACCAGTCCGAGGCGCAACGCCTCGGAGGCCGGGATCATGTCTGCAGTCAACAGAAGCTCCATCGCTTTTCCTTTGCCGATGTACTGGATGAGGCGCTGCGTGCCCCCATAGCCGGGTATGAGGCCGAGGTTGACTTCCGGCTGCCCGAATTTGGCATGCTCTCCGGCGACGCGGAGGTGGCAGGCCATGGCGAGCTCGCATCCTCCGCCCAGCGCAAAACCGTTGACGGCCGCGATGACCGGAATGGGCGACTGCTCGATCAGAAAAAACGTCTCGTGGCCTGCCGCGGCGAGGTCCCTTCCCTCCTGCGGGGTCAACCCCTGGAATTCCTTGATGTCGGCACCTGCGGCAAAGGCCTTTGGTCCTGCCCCCGTGAGAATGACGCCCCGGATATCATCCCTGTCAGGCAGCCATTGGCTGAACAGGAGGCGCAGGGAGCGCATGGTAGCCATATTGAGTGCATTGAGCGCCGGCTCGCGATCGAGGGTGACCAGCAGGATGGGGCCATCGGTTTCCAGACGCAGGTTGTCGAATTCCATCGGGAATCGGTTTAAGCCGCAAAGGTACGCAATGAGGGCTCCACGCCGGGTGACGGAGGTCACAGGAAGAGGAAAACCATCAACGTCCCGGACCTGTGAAAGGTCGCGCCAGGGCGCGGATCAACGGGGGAATGTCCTCGGAAATCCGGCCGTACAGCCCGATCACGACAAAACCGGCTCCCGTTATGGCGCTGCGAAGGACCAGATTGATCCAGGGGGAGCCGCTGTCCATTTTGAAGGCGCTGACCAAAAACGCCAGGGCGATCGCATAAAGGACCAGCCGCCCCAGTCCGGTGGTGAACGGATGCATGTGAAACCGGCGCCACACTGCGATTCCCTTGTAGGCATTATAAGCCGCATAAGCCACAAGGGTCGCGAGGGCGGCCCCGGTAATGCCGTACAGGCCGATGAGCCAGAAGTTGAGCCCGATGTTGACCAAAGACAGCAAGACGACCGCCACCAGATGCCGTCGGTACATATCGGTGTAAATCATGACTTCGGAATTGACCCCGGTGGCCAGATTGACAATGAAAGCGAGCCCAAGGAGCAAAATGGCCGTCCGGTTTTCGGCGATGACGTCCGAATTGGGCATGATCCTGTACAGATCATCCAGGTTGAGCCATATGAGCAGAAAGATCAGCAATCCGGGTGCGAGGGCATTGACGGCCGATTTGCGATAGAACTTGTGGATGCCGGCCAGGTCCTGCTCCTTCCAGGATTTGGTCAACAGGGGCGCCGCCAGCAAACTGATGGCGATATGTGGACGGTTGATCAGGTTGGCCATGATCGAGGCGATGCCATAAACGCCGGTAGCACCCGGACTGATCATGGTGCCAATCATGAACAGGTCGATATTGACCGCCAGCGTGGAGCTGATCGTCCCCAGAAAACCGTAGATCCCGTACACCCTCATTTCCTTCATGACCGGTCCGCGGAAAGCGTGCCACCGGATGCGCAACGACCACTGTCCCATCCGGACCAGATAAAGGATCAGCCCGGCCAGCACCACGGCAAAATGCGCCACAAGGGCAATCACCAGTTCGCGGTATCCCCACCATCCCTTGTGCAGGAACAGGACGAACATCGGCAGGGTGATCTTGAACAGCAGATCATTGAGGATGCTGGGCACCACGATGCGGTGGAAATTGCTGATGTAGGTGACCAGCAGCTGGATCACGCCGCGCAAAAGGAGAATGGGGATGAAAAAAACGAGATACTGCTCGTAAAGGGGAGAAACCGTGGCGTAATAGGCTAAAACGGGATCCCATACCATCCAGGCGACGGCCAGGGTCAATATCGCGCCGGCCAGGGCGATGAGCAGCAGCCACCCCAAAAAGCCCTGGTGTCCGTTGGTGCGATCCTCGAAATGCGGAAAAAACCGCACCGGCAGGACGTTGGATCCGAGCAGGGAAAACGGGATGAAAAGGATGACGCTATCCGCCAGAAAACGCGCCAGTCCATAGGCCTCCGTCTGGAGGGGATAAATGAATAGCATGGATATGACACCGACACCCGCCCCGATGTAGTTGACGATGGAATGTCGGATGCCCTGGCGAATGACGACGCCCATTGGCGAGCGGTTTCAGTTGATCAGCAAATGCGTGCCCGCAAGCGTCAATGCTTTTTGCGGCCGGTCGCCTTGCGGGAGGCGGGTGGTTCAGGGGCAGGATCGGGCAATTGCTTCGGATCAGGCAGCCCGTGGCCCCGGAAATAGGTCAGCAACCCGCCGAGCAGGATGAGCAGCCCCACCAGCGACCCCGCAAGCGCTATCTTTTTACCCGTGTACACCGATTCGGGGTGGAAGACCATACGGATTGTCCGGTTTTCGCCCGGGGGCACCTTCAACCCGCGCAACAGGTAATTGACCTTGATGAAATCATCAAAGGGCTGGTCGTCCAGATAGACCTTCCACCCTTTGGAGGGAGGGTAATAGATTTCCGAAAAAACAATGAAGGCCTCGTTTTTGGCGGAGTACATGTAGGTCATCGTATCCGGATGATAAGACGTCAGCACAACCCGGTCTTCGGTGGTTTGCATGTATCGTCCCGGCCATCCTTCGGGCAGGTTTTGAGGCTGTACGAGGGCCGTCCCCCGGAGAGTGGTTTTTTTCAGGTTTTCCAGTTCGGTGTCGCCGTCAGCCACGGCTTTCAGCTCCTGCACAAACCAGGCATTGCCATACCCTTCGCGGGTGGGAACCGCCAGGGTGACCTCATCCCGGGGCTGAATGATGTATTTGGTATTGAGCATGCCCAGGATGTCGGTATTGTTGCCGGGATCCGACAGATAGGTTTCAATCAGTTCCTGGTAGCGCATCAGTTTGGCGGCGTGATAGCCCCCGATGCTTTTGTGGTACAGACTGGTCTGGGCGTTGGTGAAGGGATTGCCCCGCAGGTCCAGGACCCGGAAGTGCAAATCCGGATCCTCCATGATGATGCGGTCGGCTTCCTGCGGAGGAGGCGGGGTGTTGGCTTGGGCGGCCGGTTCGTATTTCTCGGGGAAAAGGATCCGCTGGTCGATCATCCATACATCGGCAATCACCAGCACACCCAGCAGCACCACAGCCGCTGCGGAGGGAATCCTTCGTTGGAGCCAAATCCAAACCGTCCCGGCCGCCAGCAGGATGAACAACAGACTGCGAAGGGCATCGGCACGCAGGATGGAAAGCCGGTCGGCACGCAACAGGGCAGCCAGATCCTGGCCGACCTGAGCGTCATTGGGGCCCTCCAGCGAAATGACCGATCCCGCCAGCAGTCCGAGCAGGGTTAGGCCTCCCGTCAATCCCGCTGCGTAGTAAAGCCCTTTCAGCGCTTTTTGGCGATCCGTCGCCCCGGCGGCCGCCTGGATGCCCAGCATGGCCAGGATGACTACACACAAGTGGCTGAGCCCCAGCGCCATGGATACCGCCCGGAATTTGTTGAAGAAGGGAAAGTAATCGAATAACAGGTTGTTCAGGAAGAAATGCTTGCCCCACGAGATGGAGAGGGCCAGCAAGGCTCCGGTGAGCAGCCACCATCGCAGGGGACCCGTACCGAGGAAGGCGCCGAGGACAAACAGAAAGACCAGCGCTGCCCCGAAGTAAATGGCGACCCCGACAAAAGGCTGCCCGCCGTGATAGAACAGTGCCGCCACCTGCTGTTCGGCGGCGCGCTTGGCTTCATCCGCCGGATATCCCTGCTGGGTCAGGTTGTTGAGGACATTGGGATATACCCGTCGGTAAGTGTCAGTGCCTCTGAACGTCTGGCTGGCGCCACCACCCATGTAGTTGGGCACGAGCAGGGTCATGGATTCTCCGATGCCGTAACTCCAACTGAAGGCATATTCCTTGTCCAGTCCCGAGCCTTTGTCCGACTTTGCCTTGAGTTCGGATTCGCCGCGAATGGTTTCTTTCGAGTACTCGTAGGTGGGCCAGAGCAGAGACATGTTGCTCGCTACACTCACCCCCAGACCGAGTGCCATCATGCCGAGGGCTATCAGGAAATCCCTGGC
>JAGFIW010000195.1 GCA_024103195.1 Saprospiraceae bacterium
TATGCTCTTCAGCGGCCCGCCTTGCTGATTACCCAACTGGCCGGCGGCGAAGTGGCTTCGCCGGTCATGGATCACTACCCGGTAAAAATTCACCCGGCGAAGATCCAGCTCCGTTACGAGCGGGTAAAGGCGTTGAGCGGTGTCGCTTTTGCCAGGGAGGAAATCCGTCACATTATCGAGGCGCTGGGCATGCCGATCCTGGAAGAACAACCGGATCATCTGCTCGTCCAGATACCCGGCAACAAAAGCGACGTCACCCGCGAGGTGGATGTTATCGAAGAGATCCTGCGGGTGTACGGCTACGACCGCATTCCCGAACCCGGACGCATGCAGGTGACGGTCAACCCCGGTGTCCGACCCGATCCGGTCTTCCTGAGAGAACAGATTGCCGCCATGTTGAGTGCCCGTGGATATGGCGAAGCGATGAACCTCTCCCTGGACGGTTCCGGTCGTTATGAAAAAATCCCTTCCTTGCAGGAGGCCGGATTGGTGCGCATCCACAACACCGCCAATGTCCACCTCGACAGCATGAGGGCCGACATGATCCCCAACCTGATGGACAGTATCGTCCGCAACCTGAATCGACAGCAACCCGATGTCCGGCTGTTCGAGTTCGGAAAAACATACCGCAAGACAGGAGATGCCTTCGAGGAAAGCCGTCGCCTGGTCCTTGTGATTACCGGCCGCAGGGAGCCCGAGAGCTGGCTGGCGGCAGGTCGTGTCGAAGCCGACGGATTCACCCTCAAAGCGGATGTACAGGCCGTTTTGCGACTGCTTCGCATCCAGGGATGGCAGGAGCAGGACGCCAAAGACGATCGGCTGGCCATAGGCCTTTCCTGGGGACGGGGTCCGAAAACGTTGGTGCGTTTTGGCGCCTTGAGCAACGAGATTCTCGATGCCTGGGACATCGACCGTCCCGTATGGATCGCCGATTTCGACTGGGATGCCTTGCTGCAGGCCATTCCCGGCAAAGACATGGAGGCGGCTTCTCTGCTCCGGTTTCCCGTGGTTCGCCGGGATCTGGCCCTGGTGGTGGACCATGCCGTCCCTTATGCCGACATCGAAGCGCTGGCCCGGAAGACGGAGAAGAAATGGTTGTTGCGTGTGGATTTGTTTGACGTGTTTCAGTCCGAAGAGCACCTGGGGCCGGGAAAGAAATCCTGTGCGGTGGCATTCCGGTTTGCCGATCCGGGACGCACCCTCACCGACGGGGAAGTGGACGGGGTCATGGACCGGTTGATCGAGGCTTACAGCTCCCGGTTGGGGGCAGTCATCCGGCGTTAGGACGTCGCCGGGGGACGCGGGGCACGATGCCTTCGATGAAAAGACGGGACAACGCATCGGCCAGCCCGGTTGCCTGATCGGAGGCAGGCAGTTTTCTGCCCGTGTGGATCCACCGCAACCCGGACAACAGGGTCATCCATATCAGATCTGCCGGCAGTTTGCCGATCTGTCCCGCCTGCTGTCCCTCCTCGATGACGGCCTGAAACTGCGTTTCGTAGCGGCGACGCAATCCTAAAAACTGTTGCAACCGGTCAGCCGGCAGATGTTTCCATTCGTCACTGAATACCGTCTGGCTGGTGGGATCTTCCAGGGCGATGCGGACATGCAGTCCGATCAGATGCCTGATCTTGTCCACGGGTGACAAGTCGGTGGCCTGGATGGATGCCATCCCTGCCAAAAACCGGTCGGCGGTAGAAAAACAAAGGTGGTCGAGCAATTCGGCTTTGGAGGCGATGTGGCTGTAAAGGCTGGACGCTTCGAGCCCTACCTCGGCGGCCAGTTCTCGCATGCTGGTGGCCGCATATCCCTTCTCCCTGAAAAGTCGGGCGGCGGCCGCATAAATGTCCTCCCGGCGAACGCGTGTAGCAGGCGTGTTCATTGCTGGTCGAAATCGACAAAAAGTTCAGGGCTGCGGGGATGGGACTGGCACGTCAGAATGAAGCCTTCCTCGATCTCCCATTTTTCAAGGGCGTAATTGGCATCCATGTGCACCTCCCCGGTGACGAGCTTGGCGCGGCAGGTGCAGCATACGCCTCCTTTGCAGGAAAAGGGGAGATCTGCCCCGGTGACCATGCTCGCGTCGAGGATGTTGACTCCTTTGTAAGGCAGATCAAAGGCGTAGACGCGGCCGTCCAACTTGACCTGAACACGGGCCTTGTCGGAAGATACCGGCCCTTCTTCCTGGTTGGAGGCTTCGGCCTCTGTCCCCAACTGACCTACGGGCGTCGTAAACAATTCGAAATGCATGTCCGATTCCGGAACACCTCTGTTCTTGAGCGTCTGGATGACATCGCGAATCATGGCTTCCGGGCCGCAGACATAATAGTTTGCCGAGCCATTGGCCGGTACGAATCGGGTCAGGAGTTCTTCGCAGCGATCCCCGCTGATCCGTCCCTCGAACAGGGCAGAGGACTGGGGTTCCTGGCTGAAGAGGAAATGCAGGCTCAGGCGTCCGAGAAACCGGTTTTTCAGATTTTCCAGTTCCTCCAGAAATATGACCGATTTCAGACGGCGGTTGCCATAGAATAACGTGACCCGGCTTTCCGGCTCTTTTTCCAGCATTTCCTTGAGGATGGAAAGAACGGGGGTGATTCCGCTACCGGCGGCAAACAGGACAAAATGCCGTTGGACGCCCGTTTGCGGAATGGCCGTAAAACGACCCTGGGGAGGCATGACTTCGATGGAGGCTCCCGGTTTCAAATGGCGGTTGGCCCACGTCGAAAATCGTCCTCCGGGCACTTCCTTGACGGCTACCCGCCATTCGTGCTCATGAGGGGCGCTACAGAGGGAGTAGGAACGGCGAATTTCTTCCCCGTCGAGATGGGTGCGCAGGGTGAGGTACTGACCGGCGTCATA
>JAGFIW010000262.1 GCA_024103195.1 Saprospiraceae bacterium
CGCATGGTCGAACCCTCCCATGAAGGCAGAAAGAGCTATCTGTGGCTTTGGATATTCATCGGTCTGGTGTCCGTACTGCTCTTCCTGGGCGTGGTGGCCCTGTCTTTGTCCCTCACCCGTCAACTGATCCACTGACCTCATGCCCATTCGTTTCAGCCTGTTGCTGCTCGCCACCTTTTGGATCGGAATCCCTGCCCTGCGGGGTCAGGATGCGCTTTCTCTGGAAGACTGCCTCCGCATGGCGCTGGCCGAAAGCGTCCCGTACCAGGTTGCGGAACGCCAAAAGGCTGCAGCCGCCATCCTCAACCATCCCTCCCTGGCCGGACGCTACCCCTCCCTGGCATTGAATGTCAATTCACAAGGCTCCCTCGCCAATCAGCAAAACCCTGCCAGCTTTCTCAACGGCCTCATCCGCAGCGGCAATGCTGCCGTCTCTCTGGATGCTTCCTGGGTGGTTTTCGACGGCTTTCGCGCCCGGTACAATGAGAAGGTGTTGCAACAACTCGAAGAACAAGCCCGCGTCAGACTGTTGGATGCCGGTCAGCAGACGGCCCAGCAGGTCATCCTGGCTTATCTCCTGGCCGAGCTCCAGCAAGAGCAGGTCGATATCGCCCGGGAAGCTCTGGCCTTGTCCGGTGATATATACCGGTACCAACTGGAGCGCCAGGAATGGGGTCAAAGCATCCGCCAGCAAGTGCTCCAGGCCCGGGATGCCCTGCTGGCCGACTCGATCAGTCTGGTCCTCGGCCAATCGCAACACCGAATGGCCCTGATCCAACTCAAGCTGGCCATGGGACGACCCGAACACGAGGACTTCCGGGTAGGCGGCAGTTTGGATGATGCCTCTCGGGAGACCGCGACGTCTGACCCCGTGCAAAAGGCGCTGGCTGCCAATCCGCAACTCCTGGAAGCGCGTGTCAATCAGGAGATCAGCAAGCTTCAGACCCACCTTCGACTGTCGTCCTGGTATCCGCGCATTGCCTTGCAGACCGGCGCTGTCTGGACCGGTAATGTGGTCAGCGTCGACGGCAACAATCCCTTCACCGGCGAGCCTTTCGGTGTCCGCACCGGGACCAACCGCAACCTTTACGCCGGTATACAGCTCAGCCTACCCCTCCTTGACGGGGGCATCCGGCGCCGGCAGGTGGAAGAGGGTCGCATCCTGGAAATGATCTCCGCACTGAATGTGACCGGCGTGACCCGCGAAGTCAGAAGCAGGGTGGCTACCCTGGTCGAAACAGCCGGCGCACAGGCAACCACCGTATCCTTGAGCAGGGAACAAATGCGCAACGCCAGGGAAAACCTCGAAATTTCGGGCGAGCGATTCCAAATGGGCCTCATGTCCCTTTTTGACTACCGCGCCGTCCAACTGGCCTACAGCCTGGCCGCACAACGCCACCTCACCGCCCTGTACAACCTGAGGGTCACCGAAGTGGAGATTTTGACCCTGACCGGCGAGATCATCCGCTAAGATCCCTTGGTATCCTCCGGTCGACTTCATCCCCTTATTGGGGGGATTCATCCGGCCATTTTCCCCGTTCGTGGTCCGCAGTGAGGACCTATACGGGGTTTTTGGACATTTTTGCAGGACAAAACCTAATAGCTATGAAAACAAGACATGCATTTCTCCTGCTGTTGGCGGGAGCCGGTATGCTGCTCATGAGCAGTTGCGCCTCGTTGACCGGATTTCAGGAAGCACGAACCCTGGGCGAAGGCAATTCGGAAATTCTGGTCTCTCTCAATCTGTCGCAATCCCCCAATTTCAACGACATCGAGGATGAGGACGGTGAAGAATTGACTGATGTCCCGACCTTGTTCTTCCCAAACATTGAAGCCGCATTCAACTATGGCGTTGCGGAAAAAATCAATGTGGGTGTCCGGCTCAACACCAATCTCAACATCGGCATCGGTGCCAAATTCCAGTTGCTGGGCGATCAAACCACCTCCAACGCCCTCGCCATTGGTGCGGATGTGGGTACGTTTGGCTTGATTGGTGGCCTGTGGAATGTCCAGATTCCCTTGTACTATTCCTTCCACCCGACGGAAAAATTCGCCTGGTATCTCTCCCCCCGTTACACCTATCAATTCTCCTCCTTTACCGGAGCAGAAAATGGCCTGAGTTATATGGGTGGCAATACAGGCCTGCTATTTGGCACCAAGCACAAGTTTGGTGTGGATATCGGCTATTACCAGGTAGGAGGGTTCGATGAATCCATAGGCATCTTCCAGGTAGGCGTTGGCGGTAAATTCCGCTTCTGACCTTCCGCACAGGATTAATTCCTGCCATTTCCGGCTACCAACCCTCCGCACTTCTCCCTCCGGGAGTGGCGGAGGGTTGGCATCGGGACGGTCAAGCATCACGGACGGCGAGCCTGGTGTCATGGCCCACCGACCTGATGGGACCTTTCCATACCTTTTATTCCGCGGGGGTGGACTCTTCTTCAGTGGATGCTTCAGGGACAGGGAGCAGTCCCCGCGCTTCGAGGATCTGGTACCACCTCGCCACTTTGCGGATGTCCGAGAGGCGCACGCGATCTTCGTCATGCTCCGGCAGGATGGTCCTGAACCACTCCCGGACCTCCTTGTCCACAGCATCGGGCTCAGGCAAAGCCAGACCGCTTTGCCGTATGCGCTGCAGGACTTTGGCCA
>JAGFIW010000265.1 GCA_024103195.1 Saprospiraceae bacterium
GGTCGCGTTCATTTTCGCGAAGCAAGAGCTGGTATTCGCTTTGGGCGAGCTGGGAGGCCATGGCCAGCCGCTCGGCTTCGGGCCTGAGTCCGGCATTGACGAGGCGCTCCGTTTGTTCCAGTTGGATACTGGCCTGCTCCCGTTGCCCTTTTGCCGTTGTGACCAGCTCCTCGGCCATCAATATGCGGATGTAATCCGTCGCCACTTGCAAGGCCGTCATGTTGCGGGTGTCCTCGACGGTCTCATCGGCTGCGAGGGCTTCGTATTTCGCCTGCCTGCGGCTGTTGCGGACGCGCAGCCCGTCAAAGACCAGCAGCGAGGCGTTGACCTGGCCGTTGCCAAAGGTGGTGGTGGCTTCGATAAAACTGTTGGAGGTGGGGTCAATGGTCCGCCCGAACTGGTAACCTCCGCTGAGGTTGGCATTCAGGGTGGGAAGCATGGCATAGGTCCACCGTTTTTGTTCCAGCCGGGCTGATCCGGCTTGCAGATCGGCCCGGCGGACGGAGAGATCGTGCTCCAGACCGGTGCGGATACATCGTTCCAGGGTCCAGACCTCCTGGGCCGGCGCCACCATGACCTGGAGGAAGAAGGGAAGGATCGTCAGCCAGCGCATACCGTTTGTTTACAGGGCAATGTTACCGCGTTCTGCGCAGAACACGCGGATTATTCTATGAACCCGGGCTTTCTTCGGATGAACGCGGCCGCCGCGACGGCAAAGGGGAATCCGCTATCGCTGGAAGGATTTGAACTGGTAGGCGCCTACCACACGGTCATATCGCTCGCCGATGGGACGGTAGTACACGAGGATCAGATAATCGTTTTCCGTCTCGTACCAGTCGCCTTCCGTGTCGCTCCAGTCCCACCGGTCCTTTCCCTCCGGCACCAGGGCATAAGCGTAGTTGTAGAATCCCTGTTTCAGGGACAGGGTCAGGCCGTAGCTGTGGGTGGCTTCGCTGTACTCCATCCGGTTTTCCGGCGTGCAGCGAAAGTCGTTGAAGGCGCCAATCACATACAGGTGCGCCCCTTCGTGCGGAGCTGCCGCCACATAGGTGAAATGCACGGTGGTGTAATCGGCCGACAACGACTGGTGCTGGGGCATGTTGAAATTCTGTACGACAAAGCGGCCGTTGATGTCCGGTGTGAACAGATAGGAAGTGAATGCCCGGGAGCGGTCGGGTACGAGGTACACTTCGGTCTGGAATTCGTTTTGCCGCAGGTCGGCCACGCGCTCGGTGCGCGTCAGCAGGGTGCGGGTGTCGAAAAACCGCCATTCTTTTCCGGCGGGGAACAAGACCTGGTCCTGGTAATCGAAATCCAGGATATTGCCCCGGATGAAAAAGGGGGTGATGCCGCGGATGGCCCCAAGCCAAAATCCGTTCTGCATGACGGTCGCATGGATTTCCTGGCGGGGATTGCGGACGAGGAGTTCTTTCAGGTCCACCTTGAAGTCAATCTCCTGATGGGTTTGTGCCTTGGATACCAGGGCGGCCGGCTGGGGATTGGGCTGGATGATCACTTCGGTTTCCACCACCACAAATCGGCGGGTGATCACCGGTATGTCGCCGTCTTCGTAAATACGCAGGACGTAGTTGCCGCTTTTTTTGATCTGCACCTGTTCGTTGGGGATTCGCAGGGTATAGTGGGTAAAACTGACTCGCGGAGAAATCGAATAGGCAAATTCTTCGATGCGGTTGTCGTTGAAGCCATCCAGCCACTCGAATTCCTGAAGCTGGCCGGGTGACCAATCGGCATTGACCTGTTCGATTTTGTACCAGTAATTGACCGATGCGCCGGTGAGATCGTCAAAAGTCAGGGTGAGCGTGCCTGGGTGATTGAGGGCCAGGACCGGTTCGGTGAGTTCCAGGCCTGTCTGGTGAAATCGGACAGACCGGATGTAATCGACATGGACGGCCGGGAGGTTGTCTACGCTCTGGGCGGCAGCCGGCAACAGGGGAAAAGCCGACATTCCGATCAGGATCAGGAGGGAAAAAACGGGAAGAAATCGTTGAGGCATGTTGGTCGGCACGGTCAGGAAGGGTAACGAGCAAGGAAGCGCGATTAGTGCCCCGGGGAGGAATCAGCCGCCTTTGCGGGCGGAGACCGCCAGGATCCTGGCGGCCCATTCCTGGCCGGTCCGGGTGGAGATATCCCCTGATTTGTGGTCCATCATCCGGCCGTCCGGGCCGACCACGACGATCTGAAAGGGCACATCATCCAGTTGCCAACGGCGCAACACGAGATTTTCACGGTCATAGACCGTTTCCCACGCCCATTGGTCCGGACGACCGGTGAGGAACGCCTGAACGATCCCGTCCGTCCGCGCTTCCTGCAGGGTGGCGCTCATTTTCCGCACCCAGTGGCCAAGTTGGAGCAGTCGGTCGGGCATCCAGGAAGCCTTGGTCAGGTAGATGGCATGCCATGCCAGGTCGGTACGCGGAATACCGGCCCGGGCGCATGCGGCGGCCAGGCGATCGAGATGTTCCTCCCGGTCAGGGTGCAAAATGGCCACGACGGTGGGTATGGACCCTTTGGGCGGTCCCGTCCACGGGCGCCCGTCGGCAAAACCTCCCTGATCGCCGCGCAGCGTAACGACGGGAAGGGCTGGCCGGGCAGGGGCCTGGGCGGACAGGCTGCCCGCCATCATACAACCGGCGAGCAGGACCGGAATCCGGAGATGGTACTTGCGGATCATGCCCAAAAATAGCGGGTTGGCGGGGGAATGGAGATCACGGGAGGTTTTCGCGGATCAGGCGGATGAGTTGCCGGATGTCGGCATCGTTCAAGGCGCCGGCCTTTTCGTAGAGGACCCGGCCCTCCCGGTCGAGCGTGAGGACATGGTAGTTGTCGTCGGCCAGTTTCCAGTGGCGGACAAGGACTTTCCTGCGATCCATGACATAGCGGGTATCGGGAAACTCTTTCTGCTTGCTTTTGAGGACCATCCTGATCACGCTGTCGGGTTTCCAGGTGGCGGCCGTATTGATCACGGCGACGGAGGCAAAGTGGTCACGGGAAAAATTTTCCTTTTTCAGGGCTTGTTCCACATGGGCGTTGACATCTTTTTCGTCCGGGTCCACATACATCAGGGTGGTCACTTTGCCGGACATGGAAGCGGAGTGCCAGGCGCCACCGGTCACAGCGCCACCCTCCGGTCCGGCAATCTCGACTGCGGGCAGGGGGCGACCTTTCACGGGTTGTGCCGAAAGTGGGAAAGCATGGGTCAGGTACAGCAGGGCGAGGGTCGGCAGGATGCGGATCATGGTGCGGGAGAAGGGCGGATTGTTGTCTAAACCGTCGATGCGGTCGGGATGTTGCATGATCGGAAAGGTATGGCTACGAGATGCTATCTTGCGGGGTGGAATTCCTGCTTGCCCGGGCAAAATCTTCATCATGAACAGAGATCTTTTCAATCTTCAGCGCAAAGTCGAAAATTACAAACAAGTACTCGCCAACACCGCCGCCTACAGGCAGGTGTGGCACGACAGCCTCAGGCAGGAGATCACGGAGCAACTCCTGAGGATCAGCGAGATGGCCGGTTTGACGGGTGAGGTGGAAGAGCGGGAGGAATTGCGCAATCTGGGGGCCATCGTGTATTCCCTCGGCGACGAGAAAAGCGGAATGACCCGGGAAGTGGCCGGCAATATCCACCGCGACCTCATCAAGCACAACGGCTCGCTGATCTACCAGCAATTGTTCAACGGCAAGATCCTGGTGCTGATCAATTATCCCTACATCGAGAGCTACGGCCAGCCCGCACCGCCCAAGACCATAGGCATCTACCGGCCCGAAGAGCTCAAGCCGCCCTTTTTCCTCCGCCACCTGGAGACCTTTGTACAGGAGATCACTTACTGGGAGGATTACGACGACGACGATAATGGGAACGCACAGTCCAGCCAGCGCATCGGATTTAAAATGAATTTTGAAACCCAGCCGGAACCCTGACCGGAAGACCGGAACAAAACCGTCATATGAATATCTTGAATCGCATCGGGCTTGACGAAACCGCCAGCAAAGACCTCGCTTCCCGGCTGAATGTCCTGTTGGCCCATTATTCTCTCTTTTACCAAAATGTCAGAGGATATCACTGGAACATCAAAGGGGACAAATTTTTCGAATTGCATGTCAAGTTTGAGGAACTGTACAACGACCTCCTGCTGAAGATCGATGAGGTCGCCGAGCGGATTTTGACACTGGGTCACCAACCCGAGCATCGC
The DNA here is from genome assembly GCA_024103195.1 of Saprospiraceae bacterium. Taxonomy (GTDB): domain Bacteria; phylum Bacteroidota; class Bacteroidia; order Chitinophagales; family Saprospiraceae; genus JAGNXB01. The sequence goes on from JAGFIW010000265.1 coordinate 4,212, forward strand.
TACAGCGTGTACACCGCGCAATCAGCGGTGAAGGAAAGCGCGGAGGTGAGGGATGGCCTGCAAGCCGTTCGCCACATCCTGGAGGCCTTCCGGACGCTGATCGCGCTCCAGCGGGAAATCCTGCAACTGAGCGGAGAGGCCGGCGACGAAGGCACCAATGCGCTCATGAGCGATTACATCCGCGAACAGGAAAAATCGGTGTGGATGTATTCGGCCTTTCTGGGACAATGACAAGTGCCGGGATCAGAGATCCAGGTGGTGCCAGATGAGTCCCAGTTCGACGCGCAGGCCTCCGGGCATCTGCGCCCAGTCCGGGGTCTGACCGGAGGGGATGAGGGCGGCATACCGGATCAGTCCGGCCACCGCTATTCGCTCGATGATCCGGTATTGGTACCCGACCCCCAGCAGGGCGACCGGCCCTTTGCCGTCCACGCTCCAGCCCCCACCGGCCTGGGCGAAGGCGGGCCAACCCCGCAGCGGGTAGTAGCGGGCGAAGGCCATGAAGGTCTGCCCGAAGGCCCATGCACGGTCGCAGTCGTCGCCTTCGGGATCATCGGGCGGGGTGATCAGGACGCCCTGTTCGTCGTAATACGCCCGGTTGCACAGGAGGCTGCCATAGACACCTGCACCCAAGTCAAGGGCGCGGGTGACGGCAAAGGCATAACTGATCTCGCCCCATCCGGCGTGACCCAGGCGGTCGAAGCCTCCCTGGACCCATCCGCTGCCGATGGTGGCTGTGAGGCTGGACCGTCGCAGGAACCGGCTTTCGTAGGCGCCGGGATAGTCGGGATTACGCGGGCGCTGGAGGGGCCATTGCGCGACGGCCGGCAGAGCAAGGGAGGTCCAAAGCAGGATCAGGAGGAGGCGGAGCATGCGCGGGATTTTCACAAAGAAAAGGACTACCTTTATTCTGTAACGGTTTGCCATGACGTCTCCCTCCTTTTCCGGTGCGCTGGTCCTGCGCGTGTGTTTGAATGCCCTCGCCGTAGCAGGCGTGTGGATCATCAATGGGCTGGCCAATACCCTGCCGATCAACGGACGGACGACGGGAGAGGTATCCGACCGGTTTCCCCATCTGTTTGTACCGGCGGGATATGCCTTTTCCATCTGGGGATTGATCTACCTGCTGTTGGGTTGTATGGTCGGTTATCAGGTGTGGGCGCTGTGGACGGGTGATCCCAGGGGCCGTTCGGTGATCCGGCTGACCGGCGGGTGGCTGGTCATTTCCTGCCTGGCCAACACGGCCTGGATCGTGGCCTGGCATCATGAGGCTTTCTGGTTGTCGGTGGCGCTGATGTTTACGCTGTTGACCTCGCTGGTGGCCCTATACCTCCGGTTGGAGGTATCCACTAGGGTGGTGCGGCCCCGCGAACGGATCTGTGTGGAATGGCCGGTCAGTGTATACCTGGGTTGGATTTGTGTGGCTTCCATCGCCAATGTGGCCACTGCGCTGACGGCGGCCGGATGGGACGGAGGTGCCTTGGGGGCGGCATTCTGGGGCCCCCTGATGGTCATTGCCGGATGTGCCATCGGGGCGTTCGTGCTCCGTCGGCGAGGCGATATCGTTTTGGCGGCGGCGATCGGATGGGCCCTTGTGGCGCTGATGGTCCGGCATTGGGCATCGGACGCCAGCCAGGCGAGAAGTATGGTAGCCGTGGCGGCGGGCGCGGTGGCCGTAATGGTCATTGTGGCCTGGCGATCACGAAGAGTCCGGCAGACGGACACGACGGCATGAAAGGCGATGAGTCCTGTTACATCTTGCTGAATGGCGCCCATCGGAACTCGGCACTGTCGAAGACCCGCAACAAATAATGGCCCGGAGGAAGACTGCCTATATCCAGGCTGCCATTCCCCGGATCAAGAAGAAATTTCCGTACTTCCAGGCCTTGGGCATTGTATATGGAGGCATGGATAAGGGCATGGGTAGCCGGAAAGTTGAAATGGATCAGGTCCGAGGCGGGATTAGGCCAAACCTGCAGGAATGGACGACGGTCTTCATGGGGGAATGGCATTGAAGAACTCAGACCGCAGTTGGTGGAGGAAGGTGCGTCCCCGGTTATAGTCCAGCCTTTGTTATGAATCAATTGATCTCTGGCTTCCTGCGCATTCAAGCCGTATTGTAATCCATCAGCACCCAGGTGCACATCCAACGGGGCCGAAGGCTGGGCATTCCATCCTGTCAGGGTAGCGGAATAATGATCGCAGTCCATCCCGGAACCATCCAGCATTCCTTCCATATAGGCCCATTGATTCAGGTTCCAATCTCCCAGGTTTTGGTTGAAGGAAGTGGCGTTCCGAAACATTTCCCTCATATCGTATAAGCCATGGGTATTCCAGAATTTCAAATCCTGATTGAAAGAACTGGCGTTTTGGAACATGTTTCTTGTGGTTTTCAGGGGTTGGGTGTTGATGAATTTTATGGAAGGGTGATTGAAATTGACGGCGTTGTAAAACATATAGCTCATGGATTCCACTTGTTCGGTTGACCAGTTTCCGACACTTTCATTGAATTGTGTGGCATTCCAAAACATGCCGTCCATGTTTTTGACAGAATAATACACCCAGTCGCCGAGGGGTTGATTGAATGCCGTCGCGTTGTAAAACATGGAGCTCATGTCTGTGACATTGGAGGTATTCCAGTCGCCGAGGGGTTGATTGAATGCCGTCGCGTTGAGAAACATGTAGCTCATGTCAGTGACTTTGGAGGTATTCCAGTTACCGATGGGTTGATTGAAAGCAGAAGCATCCCAAAACATGCCTGACATGCTGACTACATTGGACGTATTCCAATTATTCAACGGTTGGTTGAAGTTGGATGCCGCGTGGAACATTTGCCCCATGTCTGTCACCTGTCCGACATCCCAATCACCTATCGGCTGGTTGAACGAATTGGCATCATGAAACATGCTTGTCATACGGGTTGCGGATTGGGTATTCCATTTTCCTATGGGCTGATTGAACAAGACGGCCCGATGGAATACTTCTTTCATATCCGTGATGTGCGCCACATTCCAGTCATGGATATTTTCAGGACCTGTCAGGGATGTACAGGCATTGAACATGCCAGCTATTGAGGTCAATCCAGACAGATCGGGTAGATCCTGAGCCTGGCATTGCAAGTTTTGGCATCCGAAAAAAGCATTTTCCATAGACGTCCAGGATATATCACCCCACTGGTCAATGGAAAGCAGTTTTTGCCGGTCACCTGCCTGGTAGGTACGGAAGCGGTGAAACGAACCGGATCCGGGAATGACGCGAATGGAATACCGGCCGGGATGTGGAAAGGAGATCAGGGTGGCATCATGGCCTACCACATGTCCCCGGTTGTCCGGATGGCCTTCCTCTTCCCAATAAATACTGTAGTCCATGCCGATGCCGGGGAATTGAATATGCAGGCTGTCAGACATGCCCGGATAGTCCGTCTTCCAGACCGTGATGAAGGGCCTGTGGCTGCAATTGTCTCCGGATAATGCATCCCCGATGATGGTCCAACCCCTGATCTGGATCAAATGACTGCGCGTGTTTTCCAGGTTGGTACCAAAGAATCTGCCTGCTGCCCCCAGATGGATGCTGTCCGGTAAGGCAGGTTGGAGGCTCCAGCCGTCCAGGGTGGAAGAATATCTTCCGCAATCCATGCCGCAACTGTCCAGCATGGCCGACATGTTCACTTTCGGATGCAAAGTCCATTGGCCTATGACCTGATTGAATGCATGGGCATTCGAGAACATGCCGGACATATCCATGACATTTCCGGTATGCCAGATGGCAATATCCTGATTGAATGAAGTCGCATGGCTGAACATGGAAGCCATGTCCGTCACCTTTTCGGTATTCCAGAACCTCAAATCCTTGTTGAAGTGAGTGGCATTCTGAAACATACCTCCCATTGAAGTTACGTTTCCCGTGTTCCAGTGGCCAATGTCCTGGTTGAAAGCAAGCGCATCCCGAAACATGGATCTCATTGAAATCACCTGACCCGTATTCCATTGGCCGATATCCTGATTGAAGCGATGGGCGCTCCTGAACATTTCACTCAAGTCAATGGCATTGCCGGTATTCCAGCCGCCAATCGGTTGATCGAAGGAATAGGCGCCGGCAAACATGCGTCCGAAGTCAGTGACCTGGGAGGTATTCCAGGAGCCAATGGGCTGATTGAAGGACGATGCATGGGAAAACATGGCTTTCAGGGTGGCCGCCTTACCGGTATTCCATGCTCCGACGGGTTGGTTGAAGGAGGTGGCGCCGGCAAACATTTGCTCAAAAGTGGTCACCTGGGTCGTATTCCAGTTGTTGATGTTTTGGTTGAACCAGGAGGCATTCAGGAACATGGATTTCATGGAGGTGACTTTGCCGGTCATCCAGTCACCGATCGGTTGATTGAATTCTGTAGCCCCCGAGAACATGGCTTCCATGGATGTCACATTCTCCGTATTCCATGTGCCAATGGGCTGGTTGAATCGGGCCGCTCCCCAAAACAAATAATTCATGGATGTCACGGCACCGACATCCCACGCGCCAATATTGGAGGGTCCGTTGAGAATGCTGCAGTGACCAAACATCCCGTCCATCACACTCACCGCCGAAAGGTCCGGTATGTCCGTTGCCGTGCATTGGAGATTCATGCATCCTTCAAACGCCTTTTCCATGGTGCTCCATAAAATATCACCCCATTGATCGACTGAAAGCAATTTCAAACAATCTCCGGAAAAGGCAAATCGGATTTGATGAAATGTACCGGCGCCCGGCGTGATGGCCACCTGGTAAGTACCCGGATTGGGTAATGTGATTGTCGTCATGCCGTTTCCGGTGGCAATACCATTGTTTTGCGGATTGCCCGATTCTTCCCAGGAAATGAAGTAATTGTCACCTGTTCCAGGAATGATGATCTGGTTGGGAGCGGATGACCCGGGATTGTCGGTCTTCCAGGTAGTCAGGAAAGGACTCTGAGCCCCTGCCAACATCATCCCGGAAAGAAAACAGCACAGAAAGGAAGGAATTCGCATTTCACCAGAATTTACGCAGATAAATGTAACCCTGATTATTGATTATTCCAAAAATGTTCCCGGAAAATTATGTCTGGGGACGAAAATAATGGGACCGCAGGCCTTGCCCTTCCACCTTGAGAGCCCCCATTTCTTTCAGCTCGCTCAAATCTCTGGTGGCCGTTGCCTTGAACGATCGTGTGAGGGCCATGTACTTCCGAGCCGTCAGACCACCTTCAAAACCGTAAGGTCTCTCCTCAAACAAAGGGAGGATGGCATTGTGCTGACGCGTGTTGAATGTCCTCCAAACCGTTTGAAGGAACTTTTTTTGGCAATGACCCAACGGGTTTTTACCCCAGCCACATCAAAGGCCGACAAGAGGCAGGTGCCGAAAAACTCAGCCCATCGGTAATGGTATAGGTGCATCAAGCGCTTTCCAAATGCGTATAACAGGATTTGCGATCTCTCTCCATCACACGCGACCGGCTGAATGGCAGGGGCGATCCCAGATCTCCGGCAAGAGCCTTTTCCGCCACGGCGCGTCCAATTCGATCGTTCCCGTTTTCAAAAGGATGGATGCTTTCCAACCGGAGATGAGCAATGCCAGACCGGATGACCGGGTGTAAGGTGCTGTCCGCGGAGGGATCCGTTCCCGAGAACCGGGCTAAAAATGCCTACATCATGTCTGGAACCGCCGCCGAAGGAGGCGCTTCGAAAAGCAATTATTCTTTGCCCAATGCGCCGCTGAGGATTTGCATGGGTTCCGGATGACGGCGCCATTGACCGATGCTTTGGAGGTCCGAACGGTAATCCATGAGAGCGCCGTGCCATTTCCATAGATCCTCTTGGGTCAAGGGATGTGTCACGTCAGACCTCGAAAGCACCGGCATCCGGCTGATGCCCATTGCCCTGAGATCATGGACCGGCCCCTGAGGTCCCGTCAAACCGAGCTGCCTCGCCAGGAGGACCTGACTTCTTCGCGCCATAACATTTCGCCCTCGATGCCGGATGTACTCGGGGCTTCCCAGACCCATTCCTCCATCCTGAAGGCCTCACCATCCTCTTCGTCTATGGCCGAAAGAATTCCTTTCAGGTGAGACAGCATTTCCCTGAAAGGCCCGGTTACAGGAAGGAGTTCCTCCGGATTCCCGACGAAGGCACCCCAACCGGGTTGCGGCCAATTCTATGGCTTGAGTCGCGATGTTGCTCTTTCCGGCTCAACGATACAAATCACGTGAGCTGTATTAAGACTTTTTACGGTTCACTTGCCCAGCCGGCTTTGCCGTTACGGTTGTTTCGATGCCGTCGGACTGTTCGTGGCGGCCGTATATTCGCCATTCGCCACCGAAATGAAAAGCCCTATGCGAAATCTGATGCTCGCCGGACTGCTGGTCCTCTCGTCTGCCCTCCTTGCCCAGGAACCCGAAAAATCCGGGGAATGGAACGTCGCTGATCCTCCCGGGGATTGGGGCTGGAAGGAATCCCGGTTTACCGTGTCGGAGGGGACCTGGATGAACCTCGATGTCAGCCCGGACGGAAAAACCATCGTTTTCGACCTGCTCGGCGACATTTACACCCTGCCGGTCGAAGGCGGCAAGGCCACCCTCCTGCGCGGAGGCATCCCCTGGGAGGTCCAACCGCGCTTCAGCCCCGACGGAGCCCGCATCCTCTTTACATCCGATGCCGGTGGGGGCGACAATATCTGGGTCATGAACGCCGACGGCAGCCAGGCCACGCAGGTGACCAAGGAGGATTTCCGCCTGCTCAACAACGCGGAATGGATGCCGGATGGTCAATACCTGGTCGCTCGCAAGCACTTCACCTCCACCCGCTCCCTCGGCGCGGGCGAGATGTGGCTCTATCACATCAGCGGAGGGACGGGCGTCCCGCTGACCGAGCGCAAGAACGATCAGCAGGATGTCAACGAACCCTCCGTCTCTCCCGACGGGCGCTATGTGTATTACAGCGAGGATATGTATCCCGGTGGGTTTTTCCAGTACAACAAGGATCCCAACAGCCAGATCTATGTGATCCAGCGATACGACCGGCAGGAGGGCAAAACCGAAACAGTTGCCGGTGGGGCCGGGGGCGCCTGCCGTCCCCAGGTATCCAGTGACGGCACGCGCCTGGCCTATGTGCGCCGGGTGCGCACAAGCACGGTGCTTTTCGTGCAGGACCTGGCCACCGGAGTGGAGCGGCCCTTGACCGATATCCTGAGCAAGGACCAGCAGGAGGCCTGGGCCGTCTTCGGGGTGTACACGGGATTCGACTGGACCCCCGATGACCGCCACATCATCATTTGGGGCCAGGGGCAATTGTGGAAGGTGGATGTGGCCAACGGCGGAGCGACCAACATCCGGTTTACCGCCGAAGCCTCCCACAAGGTCGCGGAGACGCTCCATTTCCGGAACAATGCCTTCGAAGAAGAGACCCGCATCCGGGTCATCCGCCATGCCACCACCAGTCCCGACGGGAAAACACTGGTGTTCAACGCCACCGGTTATCTGTGGGTCATGGACCTGCCGGCCGGAAAGCCCAGGCGCCTGACCAAGGCCGGAGAACTGGAATTCGAACCGGCATGGTCACCCGATGGCAGCCGGATCGCCTACGTCACGTGGGATGATGAAGCCATGGGCGCCATCCGGGTATTCGATCTCAACACAGGTACCAGTCGGGCCGTCACCCGGGACAAAGGCATATACCGGACCCCGGCCTGGTCGCCCGACGGGAACCGCATCGTGTACCGCAAGGACGACGGCAACATGCACCAGGGCTTTACCCACTGCAAGGAGCCGGGCCTCTACCTGATCCCCGCCAGTGGCGGAGAGACCCGTTTCCTGACGCCCCAGGGCGAGTATCCCGTATTCAGCGCCGACGGAAAGCGGGTGTTTTACCAGACCGGAGGCTTCCTTTTCGGCAGCCTGACCAAGAGTTTCCAGAGTGTGGACCTCGCAGGACAGGATCCCAAAAAACATGCGGAAGCCAAATACGCGCAGCGGTTTTGCATCAGTCCGGACAATCGCTGGATCGCCTGGAGCGAATTGTACAAGGTGTATGTGGCCCCGCTTCCCCTCACCGGCAAAACCATAGGTCTCAGCGCCGATACCAAGGCGGTTCCCGTGGCCCAGGTAGCGCGGGATGAAGGTATCAATCTGCATTGGAGCGCCGACAGCAAGCGCCTCCACTGGACGATGGGCAACGAGTATTTTACCGACAGCCTGGCGCGGCGATTCCTGTTTCTGGAGGGTGCAGGCGACAGTATCCCGCCGCTCGACACGACGGGAATGCTCATTGATCTGCGGCTCCCCTCCGATGTGCCGAATTCGGTCATCGCCTTCACCAATGCGCGGATCATCACGATGGAGGGCGATGCCGTGATCGGGCAGGGGACGGTGCTGGTTCAGGGCAACCGGATCCTGGCGGCTGGACCGACGGAAGAGGTGGAAGTGCCCCGCAGCGCCAAAATCGTCAACTGCCTCGGAAAAACCATCATGCCCGGTCTGGTGGATGTCCACGGCCACCTGGGCAATTTCCGCTACGGGCTCTCGCCCCGGCAACAGTGGGAATATTTCGCCAATCTGGCCTATGGCGTGACGACGGCGCATGATCCATCGAGCGTCTCGGAGATGATCTTCGCGCATTCGGAGATGATCAAGACCGGTGAGATGGTGGGGCCGCGCCTTTTTTCCACAGGTACGATTTTATATGGCGCCGACGGCGATTTCAAAGCCGTGATCAACAACCTGGACGATGCGCGCTCGGCCATTCGCCGGACGAAGGCCTACGGGGCTTTTTCAGTCAAGAGTTACAACCAGCCCCGGCGCAATCAGCGCCAGCAGGTCATCCAGGCGGCCCGGGAGATGGGGGTCATGGTAGTGCCTGAGGGGGGCTCGTTTTTTTACCACAACATGACCCAGGTGGTGGACGGACATACCGGTGTGGAGCACAATATTCCGGTGGCGCCCCTGCATGAGGATGTACAGCGATTGTGGGGCAGCACGACATGTCACAACACGCCGACGCTGATCGTGAATTACGGGGGCCTGAACGGGGAGAATTACTGGTATCAGCACACCGACGTGTGGCAAAAGGAGCGGCTGTTGCGCTTCACGCCCCGGCCGGTGGTGGACAGCCGGGCGCGTCACCGGACCATGGCGCCGGAAGAGGAATACGAAAACGGCCATATGCTGGTGTCCAGGTCACTGAAGAAACTGCAGGAGGCCGGAGTCAGCATCAATCTGGGCGCTCACGGACAATTGCAGGGACTGGGGGCGCACTGGGAGTTGTGGATGCTGGCCCAGGGAGGCATGAGCAACATGGAAGCCTTGCGGGCGGCCACGCTCAACGGGGCGAGATATTTGGGCATGGACCACCAGATCGGCTCCCTGAAAGCCGGCAAGCTGGCGGATCTGATCGTGGTGGACGGCAATCCGCTGGACAACTTGCAGGACACGGAAAAGGTGACGTACACGATGGTCAACGGCCGGTTGTACGACGCGGAAACGATGAACGAGATCATCAGCCGTGAGCGGGAGCGCAAGCCGTTTTACTTCGAGCTCCCGGGCGGGGCCAACAGTTATCCTTACATGAGCGAGACCCACGGATTTACGGCGCCACAGTGCAGCTGCGGGCGGTAAGCACCCGGACGGAGTGCCGGCAGGATAGTGGTTCAGTTGCGGTAGAAAGCCATCCGGAGTTCGGGGGTATGAAAGGCGTACCAACCGGGCGGGAGGGGAGAGATATCCAAGGGAGTACTATTGGAGATGCCGCTCATGACAGATCTGCCAAGCGCATCACAAATGTTCCAGTCCAGGCCATCCGGAAGATTGTGGTGCAAAACACCATTGGAGGGGTTGGGCCAAAGTCGGAAAGACCAGCCTGTGTGAGGATTGTTTGTTTGGCTGGGCCCGTCAAGGGTGTATTGGTAAAGTTGTCCGATTTCTTGCGGAGACAAAACGCGGTTATAGTAGAATATATCCAATAATCCGCCGCGTAAATTGAGCGTATTGGCACCTGGTCGGCCTCCGATATGAAGCAGACTGTCCGGATGCTCATAGAGGATAAAGGGGGTGTCTTCTTCAATAAATGAGTCATAAAATTGGCCATCAAGGTATAAAGTCATCGTGTTCATGTCATTCTCGAATCTCGAGGTGAGGACATAATGATGCCAATCAGACAAGAACGGAACAGACTCAACAAACATGTTGTGGGTAATCCAATCCAGACCCAGCCCAAAGCGGTACCCTCCCTGAACCCTGCGATTACCTACGCTGGGTCTGAAAAAGCGCAGAAAGGTCGTCTCTCCGATTTCAAAGATGTTGCCGTACAAGTTGGGCATGGTATCCACCCTAGCCCAACCACTGATGGTGAAGTCCTGTAGGTTGAAGATGGCATGATAAGCCGACTTGTTGTAGTACAGATAGGATTGGTTGCCGCTGAAATAGGCATGCGTGGCCGTAGGGTCATGAACAGCTCCCGGTACAAATGTTACATTTTTGTTGTTCAGATGATGCCCGTTGCCCGATGCATCATTGGCATTATCCCTCAGCGGATAGTGAACGATGAGCCCATCCGTAGGAAACTGTGCCAGCGCACTGAAAGCCGAAAGCATGGCCAAAGTAGTAAATAAGACATTCATTTTCATAGCAGTATAATTTAAAAATATATTAATTTATTAAATGCTACTTGTCTTTGATGGTGTTACTCCGGTTGTCCGGAAAACGGACAATGGCGAATATACGCAACAGTTGATGTATGAAGCATGGAAGATCGGTGGAAAGACAGGGCATGTACCTCCATGTCGGAACCCACAAGTGATCAGGTCCCGGATTGAATCTGAATAGGGAGGAAGGATGCGGCTGTAACCTAGGCCGCTCATGTTGTTGTAAACCCTGAGCAATATTCAGGCCGGGCTCAGGCAAAAAGATTGTTATATCGGTTGATGGCCCGGTCCATGAGGGTTCTATGTTTTTCACTTCCCGTCAGAATATCCAGGTAGGGTATCTCCGGCCATTCCCGGGACATTATCTTTGTGTTGAAGGTCCTGACCGTATTCCAGTCGGCATTGGATTTCAATAAATGCCCCGCATTATCGAAAATGTGGATGTGCGAATATCCCGCATTTTCCAGTTCCACATATAATTCCTCATATCCGTTTTTATTGGCAGGGGTTACCGTGTTTTCAAAATAGATCATTGGGTTCATGCGTACAATTTGCTGACGGCCGCTGATCAGAACATCGTGATCAAATCCGTCCGTATCCGACTTGATCAGATCCACACGTTCCATTCGTTGCATCAAGTCATCCAGACGCATGTTCCTGGGTTCATGCAGGGAATTATTTTTCTCATTGATAAATGCAGTGCCGCGCTCCACTTTAAGATTAACGCCTCCATTCTCACTGGTAATGATGCTTTCTATAATGGTAGCCAGGTCTGTGAATCCGTTGCTTTCAATGTTCTTTTTCAAATAGGCCAGGAATTCTGCTGCAGGTTCTACGCACCAGGTATGTATGCCCCGGCGCAGGAACGGAATGGCAGAGTCGCCAATATTGGCACCTATATCCAGTACAATTGAGTCTTTGGGTAGCTCTTCTGCCAAAGCCGGTAAGAAACGATCATAGCGCGGGTGCAGACATTGGTACCAATCAAGAGGATGTCCGGAAGGCAGGGTTATCGGAATGCCGTCTATCAGATAGCGACGATCCTTCATACGCCTGAAGCGATATTTCCATTTGAGAACAACCCGTTTCAGTGCGTTCATGGATCAGATTTTATTCGTAATGCTGTGATAAACATCCATTGTTCTCCGGGCACATTCCTCCCATCGGTATTGAAGATATCGCACCATTCCTGATTGAATCAATTGACGGCGCAACGAATCTTCAAAGACCACCCTTTCCAAGGCCGCCTTTAATTCATCCGTATTTTCGGGGCTGAAATAGACCGCAGCATCGCCTGCTACTTCCGGAAAGGAACTGCTGTTGCTGCATATTACCGGACACCCCAGACTCATGCTTTCCAAGAGGGGAAATCCGAATCCTTCATAGAGCGAGGGGAAAACAAACGCACGGGCATGGCGATACATTCCGGCCAAAACATCATCATCCCCTTCCACATGGATCACCCGGTCAGTAATCCTGTATCGTTTGAAAGTTTCCAAATCCTGTTTTGAAAAGGGTTCTCCTCCGAATGCCACCAGCAGAAAATTGCCATGCAGCTTTTCTGACAAGGCATAGGCTTTCAGGAGGGTAGAAAAATTTTTGTACCCCCCACGAGCACCCACATGAAGGATATACGGCATACCCCGCAAGGCGTGGTTGGCTTCTTTCGTCGATTGGGATAACGGTTGGAACCCATGAGGTATCACGGATACTTTATGCGCCACCTCTGGATATAAGTCCAAAAGGTCCCTGCGGGTAGATCCGGAAATACAGATGATCGCATCAGCCCTATTAATTGCGCGTTGTTTCAGTCTTCGGGAAGGATCCGATTTTTTGAACAGCCAGGGAAAGCGTTCATGCGTCATGTCATGGACTGTAATAACGACAGGTGTTCGGGAATGGGCCTGTCGCCATGGCGCGAAATAGGTTTCATGCAAAATGTCAGGTTGCCATTGAAGCGCCTGAATGGTGCCCCAAACGCCATTAATCAAAATGAAGGGGCCTTTGATCTTGTAAAATGTGGGTCCTGCATAGATGCCTTTGGTGAAATCAGGTGCCTTTTCATGCAGGTAGGCATTACCATGGATGGGTGCCAGGGCAGCAACCGTATTCCCCGATTTGTGCATTTCGAGGATGAGTTGAACGGCATAGCGGGAAATGCCGCCGTATCGTTGCCGGGTAAAAATGCTATGATCAAATGCGATCCTCATGGACACCAGGATTCGGAATAAAGCTCATCCAAATCGGCCAACGTAGTGGTTTGCCCTTCCGGCACCCTCACAAATGGAAGATGTGCGATGGGCTGAATCCTATCCAAACCACTCAGATAAAGCAATTGTCCTCCGGCATCTCTGGCTTCTCTGAACCGGGATGGGTAGGTGACAACACGTTCAATCTTGGGCGCTATAAATTCGGCTTTGTCGGAGCGAACAAAAAATCCACTGGTGCCGTGCAGGTTGGTGCCCAGGAAAGTATACCCTTTTTGTTTGGCCAGCTGCAAGAGTGCGGGTAGGGATGCGCCGTAATAAAGTCTGCTGGAATGAGCCTTGTGCCGCATGAATTGAGGGTCATAGGGTACCGAAATGGCGTGGATATTTCCCAAAACTGCATTATACTCACAGATGACGATAACGGGTGAAATGCATTGGATGGCATTCCATACCCAATAGTCATTACCGTCAATATCTATACTCAGAATACCGGTATCTCCGGAAAATCCGGAGGAAGAGATCAGTTCGTTGATATTCTCTGCATCAATAAAAGCGGAAACGGCTTCCAGGTCATATTTCCAAAACAGAGCTTGTCGTTGCAAATGCGCCATGTTTTTTCTGGAACCGTCCATGACCAAGCCTTTCCAATTCCGCAACTGGAGCAACATGCGGGTGTTGGACTCCTGATAATTTTCAACACCGAATTCCACAAAAGTCCGGGGAATGTCAGGAATTTGGTGAACCAGCCAATCAATGATCCCGTCTTCGCCCCATTGTGAAAAAGACCTCCATTCCACCTCCGAGAGCTCACCAATACGATCCATGGCCCTGGTCTGCCGGGCGCTGATCATCCCGGTGGCCAATAGAAGGTCTTCCGATCGCATTCGTTTCTCCAGGACTTTGATGACCGGTCGCAGGATCCACTCCAATAGCTGTCTCACATCCTTGAAATTTCCTGTTTGCGACCTGGCGGGTAGTGGGTTACAGCCTCCCTGATGAACGCATTGGTCACGCCTTCAAAGGTAGCGTATTCAGAGATACAGCCCTCGGCAGTGGTATTGGCACACCGGTCTTGCGCTGAAAGAATGCCATTCACCCTCCCCCCTTCCAGCGGCCGATTTCGGCGATTCGTCGCCGGAAATGCCCGTTCGTCGGGCCGGATTTGCCGGCGCCCGGCGCCTGCCACCACCTTTGCCTCATCATCCTTCACACTTGATTCACCACCAGAAAGTACCCTAATCATGAAAACCCTTTTGCTTACCCTTGTCGCCGGTCTCTGTTTCCTGACCGATGCCCCGGCACAGACCACCCAGGCAGCGCTGAACTCCCTGCTGCACAGCCGCCTTAGCCCCTCCGTCCGCATGGAACTCCCCCATGCCGGCCAGACAGCGGCCACCTCCGTATCGCCTGCCCGCAACACCCTGCGTCTGGATTCCACCCGGACCTGGTTCAACTACGACCCCAGCGGGATGCAGGATTCGGTGCCGCTCACCCGCTCCGTCTTTACCTATCCCCAGGACGGCATCCGCGTCCAGTGGGAATCGTACTACGACGGCGCCGAATGGCAACCGCTCCAGTACACCACTTTCATCTCCGACCCCCAGGGACGCCTCGTGGATGTGTTTGCCATGACCTGGGATCCCGACAAGGGGGATTACGTCCCCGAATCCCGCCTCGAATCCTGGCCCCACGGAACCTCCGCCGATCTCCTGGACTCGTTCATCGTTTCCGAATGGAATGTCGCCAACGGCTACTGGACACGCCTCGTGGAACACCACTTCCAATACGACAACCAGGATGTCCTCACCGGTGAATGGTCCACCTTCGACCTCTTTGGCGAAGTCATCCGCTTCCGCGATGCCCACACCTATGACGGTGGAGGTCACCGCATCCTCACCGAGCACTTTGCGGATTTCGACGGCATCGAAGTCTTTACCGGACAGACAGAGCGGGTGTACCAGGACAACAGGCCTGTCCTGGAAACCGGAATGATCTTTACCGGATCGGGTTTTGCGCCGGAGACCCGCACGGAATGGGCCTATTCGGAAGCCGGGCTAGAGGAATTCCGCACGGATTATATCTGGGACCCGGAAAAAGACATGTGGAAACCCGTGCGCGAAGTCAAACAAAACTGGGATGCCCAGGGCCGGCTGGCCGACCGCGAATCCTGGGAGGACATGGACGGCACAGCCGTGCACGAGCGACTGACCTGGACCTGGATCCAGGATGATCAGCCCGCCCTGGAGACGCGCTACCTCCGCGACATGGCCTCTCACCCCTGGCAGCTCGATACGCGCACCTATTACCACTATGAGGGTATCAGTGCCGTACCCGACCAACCCGTTACCGTTCTCCCCCTGCAGGTATGGCCCAATCCTGCGACCCACAGCATCGAATTGTTCCTCGATGGGCCTGCCGACATCCGCGTCCTCAACCAGGCCGGACAAACGGTCCTCGGCCTATCGGGATCGGGACAGGTCGTCCTCGATCTGACCACGCTGCCGGCAGGTATGTACCAGGTGCAGGCCGTCTTCGACAACCGCCTGTTTGCCAGCCAAATTGTCAAACTTTGAGTCCATTACCCCGGCCGGGGCGGGCCTCCCGCCTGCTCCGGCCTTTTTGCACCTTTCATTTTCTCTCACCCCAATATCGAACTTCATGCGCGCTTTTCCGCCCTCTATGCCATGGATCTGGCTCCTCGGAGCCCTTTTGTTGCTGACGGCTTCCACCTGCCGGAAAGACCTGGATTTTTTGCCCGGCCACTGTTACGCCACCGGGTCTTTCCTCCGGGCAGGAAATACCCGCGTCGACTGCGGACGCCAGGCAGCGGTGGAGGGAGACACCCTCTGCCTCACCGGCATCCTCGAACCCATGAGTGGCACGCCCGCCCCCGGTCCCGTAAGGTTCACGCTGATCGACGGCGATGAAAGCCTGGAGGTGGTGGGAACATCGGCGGACTCTGCCGCTCTCGCCATCCGCATCCAGACCGGACGATACCGCGATGTGCGGGTGACCGGAGTGATTGTGGGGTTTGACCGTCCGACGCAGTGGTCGTGTCGCCGCGGATACGAGCTCCACATCGGAAGCCCCGAAGCCATTGAATGGGACTGATCGCCGTACCTTTCACCGCCCCGCCCCATGTTTTTCCGGTTCCTTGCACGCCCCGCACTTTGCCTCCCGGCCTTCCTCCTCGCCGGACTGTGTCCTTTCGTGGCACCGGCCCAGGTCAACACGGACAGCCTGTGGCAAGTGTGGATCGACCCCGTTCAGCCAGACACCCACCGGCTGAACGCCCTTCAGGCCCTGGCATGGAGTTTCCTTTACAGCCGGCCGGATTCAACCGCCACCCTCGCCGCCCGCCAGCTCGAATTTTCCCTGGAACACGGCTGGAAAAAATGGCAGGCCAAAGCCTACAATACCCTCGGAGCCACCCGTCAATTGCGCGGGGATTACGCCGGCGCCGTCGATGATTACATGCGCAGCCTGGCCCTTTTCCGGGAACTCGGCAACCGGATGGGACAATCGTCCATTTTCAACAACCTGGGCCTGATCCACCGGAATCAGGGCGACCTCACCGGCGCCCTCGATTATTATCTCGAAAGCCTCCGCATCGTGGAAAGCGTGCGCGATACGGACGGGATCGCCACTTCCTACAACAATATCGGTACGGTATATTCCGACCAGGGCAATTACCTCCGGGCGCTGGAATATTTCAACAAAGCCCTCGACATCCAGGAGCGCAAGAACGACCGCACCGCCATGGCCATCGCCTACAACAATATCGGCTCCATTTACAACCAGCAGGGCGAATATCTGTTGGCCTCGGATTATTACGCGCGCAGTCTGGCGATTCGCCACGAGACCAATGACCGGTTGGGCATGGCCATCGTGTACGGCAACATGGGACTCAATGCCAAGGACTCGGGCAAGTTTGCGGATGCCCGCACGTATTACCGCAAGGCGATGGCCATCCAGGAAGAGCTCGCCGAAAAACCGGGTCTGGCCAGCTCAAGTTATTTTCTGGGAGATTTGGCCATAGAAGAAGGCCATTTCGCAGAGGCCATTCCCTGGTGCCGCAAATCCCTCGAGACCAGCCGGGAGATCGGCGCCGTGCGCCTGGAACGCAATGCCTGCCATTGCCTGTACCGCGCCTACAAAAGCCACCGCCAGCCGGGCGAGGCCCTGACATGGTACGAGCAATACAAGCGCCTGGACGACAGCATGCAGGTGGATGAGACCGCCCGGCGCCTCGAACAAATGGAGTTCAACTGGGCCATCGCAACCGACAGTCTGGCCCGGGAAGAAGACCGCCTCCGCATGGCGCTGGCTTACCAGGAAGAGGTGCGCGGCAAATCCCGGCTCGCCAATATCCTGATCATTTCCATCCTGGTCATCCTCGTGCTGGCGCTGGCCTTCCGGCGCAAAATGGTGCATTTCCGCCGCCATTCCCAATTTTTCCAGGATCGCGCCGAGCTCCTCGAAAAACAACATCTCCTCAACGAAATCGCCCTCCTCCGCACCCAGGTCAATCCGCATTTCCTTTTCAACAGCCTCAGCATTCTCTCCTCTCTCGTGCGGGTGGACCCCGATTTGTCCGAAAAATTCATCGACCAGCTCTCCCGTTCCTACCGCTACATCCTGGAGCAAAAAGAACAGGAACTGGTGCTGTTGCGCACCGAAATGGACTTCATCCAGTCCTACATTTTCCTGCTCAAAATCCGGTTTGAAAAAAAATTTGACGTGCGCTTCGATATCAGGGAGACGGACCTCGACCGGTATCGCATCCCCCCGCTCACCCTCCAGTTGCTCATCGAAAATGCCATGAAGCACAACCGCATGTCGGTCAAGGAGCCGTTGATCGTTGATATCCGGCTGACCGGGGAGGCGGTCCTCGAAGTGCGCAACCCCCTGCAACCACGGCATACCGCCGCCCATTCCACCGGTATCGGACTCCAAAACATCATCACCCGTTATGCCCTGCTGACGGAAAAGCCGGTATGGGCCGGAGAACGGGAAGATTTTTTTGTCGTTGAAATTCCTCTGATCGAAGCCTGAAACCCTCCAAAGCACGCTTTATGAAAGCGATCATTATCGAAGACGAAAACCTGACGGCCCGCAGACTGGAAAGCCTCCTGCGCACCATTGAACCGTCTATGGAAGTATTGGCGATCCTGCCGTCCGTGGCCGAATCGGTGCAATGGCTGCGGCAGCATGATGCCCCCGACCTCGTGTTCATGGATATCCACCTCGAGGATGACCTCTGCTTCAAAATATTCGAATTGGCGCCCCTGACCTCGCCGGTCATTTTTACCACCGCCTATGACGAATACATGATCAAGGCCTTCAAAGTGAATTCGGTCGATTATCTGCTCAAGCCCGTCAATCCCGACGAGCTCAAGGCGGCCATCGAAAAATTCAAAACCCTGAAAGCCCATTTCGGACGACCCGAACTCGACACGCTGCTCCAATACATCGGCCAACGCAATTCGGATTACAAAACACGGTTTCTCGTCACCATCGGCACCCGGATCCGCAGCCTCGAACA
>JAGFIW010000269.1 GCA_024103195.1 Saprospiraceae bacterium
ATCTGGCCTTTCAATATGCCTCTTTTGGCGTCCTGAAGCAGGTGACGCATGACAATGCCACCGTCGAGGTTTGGGAGGCACGACATGGCAAAACCCTTCCGGGTGTGGAAAGGCGCTATGTACTGGCCGTATTGTGGAAGCTGGTGCAGGGTAAATACCAGTATGTCAATGCGGTCATGGAACCCCTCGTGGAAGGTGGTATCACCTCCACGCAACTGGTGGCTCAAGCCCCTGACCTCCATATGTTTCCCCAACCGGCCCGGCCAGGGCAATGGGTAACCATTCATTTGTCCGGGGTCACCGGAGAGAAAATCCGCATGGTTTTGTCGGACATGCAGGGCAAAACCATCCTCGAGACCAGTATGGTGCCGGCGGAAAATGCCGGATTCCGGATGCCTGCCGTGGCAGGGAACGGAACATGTGTCCTTACCCTTTTCGGCGACGGGTGGACCTGCTCGCATGTTTTGTCCGTCACGGATTGAGGCTGTCGAAGGCCGGAATCCCCATGCCACACATGGAGATGTCGCTGTTGGGGTTAGCGGTTAATCCGGCTTGTTGGGTTCAGTGAGGCGGGCAATCGTTGTGAGATTTCCCTTGACTACCTGGTTGAGTTGCACCTCAATCCTGGCGTCCAGGGGCAGAAACAGATCCACGCGAGATCCGAATTTGATGAATCCCAATTCATCCCCTTGTTTGACGGTTTCACCCTGTTCGGGATAGCAAACGATCCTGCGAGCCAGGAAGCCGGCGATTTGGCGCACCAACAGTTTGCCGAACCGGTTTTCAATGACGACGGTCGTACGTTCGTTTTCCGCGCTGGATTTCGGGTTCCACGCCAGGAGGTATTTGCCGGGATGATAAATGGCATGCGTGATCTTGCCACCGACGGGATAGCGGTTGACGTGTACATTGAGGGGAGACATGAATATACTCACCTGGATACGGCGTTCCCGGAGGATTTCCTGTTCAATCGTCTCTTCAATGACCACCACCTTCCCATCGGCCGGGGCCAGGACGACCTGGTCATCCGGCCGGAATACCGGTCTTTCGGGGTGCCGGAAAAAGTGGAGAAGCAGGCCAAAGATGGCGGCAAAAAGGATCAAAGCCCAGGGAGTAAGGGCGGGCAGGCCATTCTGTATGGCCGACAGACCGAGGAGAAAAACTACGGCCGTGAAGATGAGGGTACGGTGGCCTTCTTTATGGTATCGCATGGGGATGTATAGCGATCAAAGGTAAAAGGATACCCATTAATTCCGCCTTTTTCAGCGAAGTGCGTACCAGTAGAGCACCACCGGCGGCAGGGCAAACAGGAAGGCGTCGAAACGGTCGAGGACGCCACCGTGTCCGGGAAGGAGTTTGCCGGAATCCTTGACGGCGAATTCGCGTTTGAGCATGGATTCCACCAGGTCGCCAAACGGGCCCCAAACGGCCACGAGGACCCCGGTGACCAAGCCGTCTTTCAGGGTCCAGGATGCCAATCCGCTGGACAACAAGCCGCCGGTAACCAAGGTCAGCAAGAATCCTCCTGCCCAGCCTTCCCAGGTCTTTTTGGGAGAAATCTCCGGCAGCATGAATCTTTTGCCCCAGCGGATACCGGAGACATAAGCCCCTGTATCATTGGCCCATACCAGCAACAGCACGGAAAACACCTGCCAGGGCTGGTATGTGCCTTCCCAATAGGCCAGCAGCGGAAGGCACCCCATCGGCAAGGCAACATAGATCAGTCCGGTAAGGCCGAGTGCTACCTGGGAAAACCGCTGGGTCCTGCGGGAGAAAAGCTCCGGTACGAAAAACCAACCGAGCAGGGTGGTGAGGTAAAGTAAAATGCTGAGAGCCAGTTTTTTACCGGAAAGTTGGCCGCCGTGGATCAGGTAGAGGCTGATGCCAAAGGGTACCAATCCCCACAGGATCCCGCTATAGCGCCTCCATCGGTCCTTCCACTGATCGCGCGGGGCCACCATTTGGAAATATTCGAACAGGCCAAGAACAAGCACGGCGGAAAAGAGGGCTATAAACCCCCATTCACCGGAAAAGATGCCCAGGATGACAATCAGGGCAAATACCAGGGCAGTCTTCAGGCGTTGTTGCACAGCTTGGGTGGGTGCGGCAGTTAGCGGACAGACAAGGATACGACACCGAAAGCAAAAATCAGGGATTTGGTAGTGAGCTGTGTGGCCTTTCCATGGCCGGCCGCGGGACCAAAGGACGGGATTCCTTGGTGGAGCGCTACCTTTGTCCCCTTAAAAAACGGGAAGGTGAGGACATTCAAATTTGGCGGATCAAGCCTCAAAGATGCTGCAGCTGTCAGAAACGTGGGCGCCATTTTGCAGCGTTTCAAGGATGAAAACCTGGTCATCGTGGTCTCTGCCATGGGCAAGACGACCAATGCCCTCGAAGAAGTCATTTATGCGCATGCCCGGCAGGATGGCACTGCGCTTGCACTGCTTGACGGGATCAAAGGGATGCACGACACCCTCGCGAAAGAGTTGCTGCCCGGCAACCAGGAGATTCTGGCAGCGCTGAATGACACCTTCGTAGAGGCGCATTGGGTCCTGGATGAACCGCCACATCCTCACTTCGACTACATGTACGACCAGATCATCTGTGTGGGCGAGCTCGCCTCGTCCCGGATTGTTCATGCCTATTTGAACCACATCGGATTGGTGACGGCCTGGCTGGATGCCCGGGAAGTCATCATCACGGATGAAATCCACCGGGAGGGATGGGTGGATTGGACGGAAACCGGCCGTCGGATGGAAGAGAAAGTGAAACCCATGGTGACACAACCCGGTTTTCTGCTCACCCAGGGGTTCATCGCCAGTACCAGGGATAACGCCACGACTACTTTGGGCAGAGAAGGCTCGGATTACACAACTGCCATCTTCTCGTATTGTCTGAACGCGGAAAACATGACCATCTGGAAAGATGTGCCGGGTGTGCTGACCGGGGATCCCCGTCTTTTTGACAATGTGACCAAGCTGGACCGGCTTTCTTACAAGGAAGCCATTGAAATGACCTATTACGGTGCCAAGGTCATCCATCCCAAAACCATCAAACCTCTGCAGAACAAATCCATACCTCTGTATGTCAAGTCGTTCGTCGAGCCGGAGGGGGAAGGCACCCTGATCTCCGCCGATGTCGAAGACCATTATCCACCCATTGTCACCGTCGAACAGGACCAGACGTTGCTGAGCATTGCCACGAGGGACTTTTCCTTTGTGGCGGAGCATCATCTCAGCTTGCTGTTCCAGAAAATCGCCGATCAGCGGCTGCAGGTGAACATGATGCAAAATTCGGCCATCAGCTTTTCCATTTGTGTCAATCGCGCCCCGGAGAAGGTGCAGGCTTTCATTGACAACATCGAAACCGAGTTCAAAGTGACCAGGGAGGACGGGCTGGAACTCATTACCATCCGCCATCCTCAGGATGGCGTAATGGAGAATATGCGCAGAGGTAGAATCGTTCTTTTCGAGGAGCGCATCCGGAACACCGTACAATTTGTGGCCAAAAACGTTCCTGTCATGGCGCGCAAGGGTTGATCACCCATTGTACCTGATTCGGCCGGATTTTTGCCTCCTTAGGCGTTCCGTTATCCGCAAAGGCTTCATGCATTTTATCCCATGATACAGTTCCATTACCGCCATCCTTTCCGGGTTTTTGCTTTCGCCCTCCTGCTGGCAGGTCTGTTTTTCCATTCGGACCTCGTCGCGCAGATACCTCTCCAGCCCATTTCCGACTCCTTATTGCAGGTGCTGCGAAAAGCCCCCGGTACCGTGGAAATGAAAGACGAGCTGGCTTTCGGGAGGGCGCGATTCACCTCGGATGTTTCCGGGATTATCCTGCTTGACTATACGGCCCAACCCATCGAGGCGGGCAAACCTCTCCTGCTTTCGACCCCTGCCCGATTCACCTGGCGATTCATTGACCAGGACAGTTTTTTCCATTCACCTGCCACCGAGGTGGTGATGTCGGAGGACCAGGCAGGTCAGGAAGTGATCTGTGCTGTCCGGGTTGCCGATGCCTACCAGGACCTGAGCCGAAGATTTGACCGGCAGATCAGGATGCGTCGCTTGTTCCGCGACATGGATCGCCACATGGTCGAGGTCTTCGGCAATGAGGCTGCCGGGGGTACCCTGGGTGGTTTTCAGATGGCCTCGCGTGAAGTGACGGTATCCCAGTATCGTCTGTACGACGAAGCGGCCGGTGTTCCTCACGAGCAAGGAGAAGGACCGGAAAGTGCCGTCACCATACCTTCCATCCGGCCTGGTGAGCCATTGCAACGGAACATAAATTTCTCCCACCGTCCGGACGGACGGCTTCGTACCTGGGATGAAGAGCACCATCCGGCCTGTTTCGTCACGCGTTCTGAGGCAGAGGCTTTTTGCCGATGGTTGACGGAGCAGGACCCCCGTTACCTGTACCGCCTTCCTACACGCGTAGAGTGGATGTATGTTTTGCTTTCGGGCCGGGAATCCAATGAATGGGTTCCGGGTACGGCGTGGTCCAACGGATCGGGGCTGGCCAATCTGGCCGACCAAAGTCTGGCCGAATTATTCCCTGACAGGAGGCCCGTCATCCACAAGGATTGGAATGACGGCTACAGCCTTACCGCCCCGGTGGGAACCTTCAAACCGGCAGGTTATGCCATGCACATGCACGACCTGATCGGCAATGTTGCCGAATGGGTCTCCGATGATGTGCCCTCCCTGGGAAAGGGCTCCGAGCCGAGGGCGATGGCCATGGGAGGATCATTCATGGCCTATTTGCCGGAGTTGCAGCGCGACCTGGGCGAAACCTTTCCCCTTACCATGCGTCAAAGCCGGGTGGGCTTCCGGGTGGTCCGGACTCCCCGGCGGTAACTAACCGCCGGCAAGTGCCCGATGCCCCATCCGGCTCCCGTTGGTTGCATACATCCCTTTTTTCCGGGAAGAAAATGACCCTTGGCGGCGCCAATGAGACCTGCTCATGGCGATGAATAAAGGGAGGCCCTCCGTAGAGAACCTCCCTCATCTGGCTTTTGACCCGATCAGCCTTAGAGGCTGAAGCTGGCCGTCAGAAAGAAATTGCGGCCGGGCTCAAGGATACGCGCTCTGGGCATGGTATTGGAAACGGCCCGGTTGAGGTGTTCGGCATATGCACGGTCCAACAGGTTGTGGACACCGGCGGCCAACCGGAGGGAAGGGAAGATCTGGTATCCTGCCTGGACATCCACCAGGAAAAAGCCGTCTGTTTTCATTTCTCCGAATTCGGAAGAAATGCGGGACTGCGTCCACACCTGCCGCAAGGTAATGCGGGGTTCCAGGCGTTGGTGAAAAAATTGCCCCTTAAGGTGAAGGCGCAGATCAAGAGGAGGGATTTCGGCCAGGGGTTGGCCTTTTTCCAGATCTTGT
>JAGFIW010000279.1 GCA_024103195.1 Saprospiraceae bacterium
GATGTGACCTGCCCGGTGCATATCCTGCACGGCACCAAAGACCGCATCATCCCCTTCAGGTTCAGCGAGGACCTGGCCCGCGAACAGCCCGGCAAAGTGATTCTCCATCCCGTTGAAGGGGCCTCCCACAACAACCTGCTGCGATTTCCCGCCTATTTTCGGGCTTTGGAAAGCATGCTCAACGAGGCCGTACCATGAAGAAGATTTTCCTGGCCATGGCTGTGGTATCCGGGTTGTGGCTGCTGGGCAACCTGTTGACCTACGGGCTGCAGTTCCCCATCATTTTTCGGCCTGACCGACTGGACCGGGAATTCCGCTTTGCATGGGAATATCCCTTTGAAGAAGTGTGGATGCGCACCCCTCGCGAAGGAAAGATCCCCGCCCTTTGGTTTCAACCGGAAGGGACGACATCCCCTAAAGGGGTTGTGTTGTATTTCCATGGCAATTCAGGAGCCCTGGACCGTTGGGGACATATTTATGAACAGCAATTTCGCGCCCGGGGGTTTGATGTGTTCATTCCGGACTACCGCCGTTTCGGCAAAAGCAGGGGACCCGTCAGCGAAGAGGCATTTTTTACCGACGCTCTCGCGGCCTATGACACTTTGCGGGTTCGTTATCCTTCCGAAAAAATCATCCTTTACGGGCGCAGTATGGGCAGTGGCATGGCCAGTTATGTCGCCGCCCATCGCCCGGCGGCCCATCTGGTATTGGAAACCCCGTTCTCTTCGATGCCCGACCTTTTTTATACCTACTATCCCTTCCTGCCCCGGTTGTTTCTCTTCCGGTTTCGTTTGGACAACCGGCTATGGGTGTCCCGTGTCCCTTATCCGGTCACGGTGTTGGCAGGGTCAAAGGACCGGGTGGTCCCTTTGCGTTGCGCACGACGGCTGACGGTCAGTCTGAAGCCGGATGACCGGTTTGTGGTGATCGATGGGGCCGGGCACAACAACCTCCGGAATTTCCCTGCTTTCCACAAAGCCATGGACGATGTGTTCTGGTAAGGGTGATTCCTCGATCAAGAGGCGGGGTGTCGTACCTTGGAGGCATGGAGTTGGAGGGCAAAGGACATTGGCCGGCCGGTGAGGCATGCGGTATGTTGCTGCGCGCCGAACAGCCGCTGACCAATGTGGAAGCCGAAGAAATTGCCGCTTTGACAGGGGCCCGCGTATTCCGTCTTTCCCATTTATTCCGGTTCGAGACCTTGCAGTGGGATGAGGTGTATTACCGGTTTCGGGAGGGCATGGGCGACATTCCGGCGGAGACGCGTGTGGTTTTCGTCCTGGACATGCCCCGCGATTCTCCGCTGCAACTGGTCATCCGTTTGTTTCTGCGCGTTTGGCTGAAGGCCATGCGGCGCCAGGGTCGCCAGCTCGTTCCGGCCCTGCTGATCCGGGGTGCGTCCGGGGCCATGGTCCTTCGGCTCGCCCGGCCGGTGCCTACGACAGGACCGCTGGCCGTCGGCGGCAGTGACCGGCTCAGGAGATTTTTGCTTGCCAAGCTGGAATTCATGGACAGCGCCCTGGAATTGCAACCCTTTTACGGTGAAGCATCCGGAGCGGAGCAAATGCCTCTGGCTTCCCCGGAAAACCATGAGGCCGTTGCCGGGGAGATCGATCGGCTGCCGGATCATCAGTGTCTGTGCCGGCAAGGCGATTTTGAAGTATGGCTGGCCCAGGCCGGACAGATACCGCATACCCTGCGGGAAATAGGCCGTTTGCGGGAAATCACTTTTCGCGCCGTCGGAGAGGGTACCGGCAAGGCGCTGGACATCGACGAGTACGACCTCTACTACGAACAGTTGATCATTTGGGACGTCAAGGAGCGGCGTATTGCAGGAGGGTACCGGCTCGGACGCGGCGATCACATATTCGGGACCTATGGCGCGGAGGGATTTTACATCCATTCCCTTTTCAGGATCAAGGAGGGTTTTTATCCCTTATTCCCCCAGGCCCTGGAGCTGGGACGATCTTATATCGTGGAGGCGTATCAAAAAAAACGCCTTCCGCTATTTTTGTTGTGGAAGGGCATCCTGCACTTTCTGCTGGCCCATCCGCAATACCGTTATCTCTATGGACCGGTGAGCATCAGCCGGCATTTTACCGACATGTCCCGCAGTCTGATCGTCCATTTTGCGCGACGCCATTTCTTTGACAAGAAACTTGCGAAATTTCTAAAGCCGAGAAAGAAATTCCGGTATCCCGTGGACAAACGGGCCCTTCAGGCACTGACGGAAGGGATGGAGGGCGATTGGGAGCAGTTGAGTAGTTTGATCGAAGACATCGAACCCCGGCATTTCAAACTGCCGGTTTTGCTGCGCCAATACGTCCGGCAGAATGCCCGGTTTATCGCCTTCAACCTGGACCCCCATTTTTCGGATGCCCTGGACGGGTTCATCCTCCTCGATCTCCGGGACGTGCCTCCGGAAACCCTCGAAGCCCTCCGGAAGGAATCCGCTCCGGAAAGGGAATGATGGCGGACCCTGACGGCCGTCGGATCACCACTATCCCGTGTCCGGATCATGTGGTATCTTCGCGGCCGGTTTGAAAACGTCGACCGAATGCCAAAAGACCCGTCCATCCGCTCGGTGCTGATTATCGGCTCCGGCCCCATCATCATCGGCCAGGCCTGCGAGTTTGATTATTCCGGCAGTCAGGCTGCCCGCTCCCTGCGGCAGGAAGGTGTAGAAGTCATCCTCATCAACAGCAATCCGGCCACCATTATGACCGATCCGGTCACGGCCGACCACATTTACCTGCTGCCGCTCACGGTCGAGAGCCTGGTGACCATTTGCCAGAAGCACCGCATTGATGCCGTCCTGCCCACCATGGGAGGACAGACCGCTCTCAACCTGGCCATTGAGGCGGACCGGCAGGGGGTGTGGGACCGCTTTGGCATCCGGATGATCGGCGTGGATGTGGATGCCATCGAACTCACCGAAAACCGGGAAGCTTTCCGCCGCCATGTGATCGAACTGGGGATGCATGTAGCCCCTTCCCGCATCGCCAATTCCTTTCTCGAAGGCATGGAGGCCGCCCAGGAGATCGGATTCCCGTTGGTCATACGCCCCTCCTATACCCTGGGAGGTACCGGCGGGGGATTTGTCCACCGGGCCGAAGATTTTGATGAGGCGCTGCGCCGTGGACTCAATGCCTCGCCCACCCATGAAGTACTGGTGGAAAGGGCCGTTTTGGGATGGAAGGAATTCGAGCTGGAGTTGCTGCGCGACCACAAGGACAATGTGGTCATCATCTGTACGGTGGAAAACCTGGACCCGATGGGCATCCACACCGGCGACAGCATCACGGTGGCACCGGCCATGACCCTTTCAGATACCGCCTTCCAGCGCATGCGCAATGACGCCATCACCATGATGCGGTCGCTGGGTCATTTTTCCGGAGGCTGCAATGTCCAGTTTGCGCTCAATCCGGAGAACGAAGACCTCATTGCCGTAGAGATCAATCCACGGGTGTCTCGTTCCTCGGCGCTGGCCAGCAAGGCCACGGGATATCCGATCGCCAAAATCGCCGCCAAGCTGGCCATCGGCTATTCCCTGGACGAACTCGAAAACCAGATCACCCAGACAACCAGCGCTTATTTTGAACCGAGCCTGGATTACGTGATCGTCAAAATGCCGCGTTGGAATTTTGAAAAATTCCACGGCGCCAATGATTTGCTCGGCCTCCAGATGAAATCGGTCGGGGAGGTCATGGCGATCGGCCGCAATTTTCTGGAAGCCTTGCAGAAAGCCTGCCAGAGCCAGGAAGAAAGCCGGATGGGGTTGGGGGCCGACAAAAAAGAGTGGATCCGCACGGAGGGTATCCTCGAGCGACTCCAGCACGCCAGTGCCGACCGGGTTTATCGGGTCAAAGATGCCTTGCGCCTGGGTGTTCCCGTCCAAACCCTCCACAAC
>JAGFIW010000286.1 GCA_024103195.1 Saprospiraceae bacterium
AAAGGGTCAGGACCCTGCCCCGGAAAACGGACCGGAAAATTCGGACGAGCGATCAGGGCCGGACCACAAAACGGCGATGGGCAACCCCTTCCCGGCCGGTCATCTGAAGGACAAACCAACCGGCTCCTTCCACGCGGAACGGCAACGGAACCACCTGCACACCAGCCGACAGATTCAGCCTGGCTTCACCCATGATCTGACCGGAAGCGGACAGCAAACGCAACATGACTTCTTCATCGCGCTCCATCCGGAGGCGCATGTCAAGTCCCTTACCGGCTTCAGCCGGGTTGGGAAAGATCGTCCATTCCTCCATACCGGGCAGTACCGGGATGGCACTGATAGGACCCTGGCCCGTCGTATAGGAAAAGACTTCCGACAGCAGCCCGCAAGTGACCCCTCGGTTGTAAGGCCGCAGGCGCCAGTAATACGTCTGCTCCTTGACCCCGCCCTCCCGGACGAAGGAAGTGCCTTCGACATCCCTGCGGAAAATGGGCCCGCTGAAATCGGCCTTGGCCGACATCTCGATCAGGTAATGCGTGGCGCCCTCGATGGGTTCCCATGAAATGAGCACCTCGTGGTAATACGGCAGGGTATCGCCATCCTCAGGGAATATCGGCGTTGTCTCGGTATCCGAAATGTCCGGCACCGGCGTGGGATCGGACAACATGTCCACCTTCTCCGTCAACAGGTTGGCCCGCATGGCCTCCGTCTGTTGAGGGGAGAAAACCGACATGCAGGCGTCGGTGGCATACGACATGAAATATCGGGCCTGGGAGCGAAAGGTCATTCCGGTCGGGTCCGTCTGTTGCAGGTTGCTTTCCTTGTCGAGATTGCAGGCCCAACGGAAATTGAGGTAATCCGGCGGCGTGTCGCAAAACCCGTCCGAAGCCAACTCGCAATCCACGCTGTCCACCCGCTCGGCGAGCCTTCCGTAATTGACGAGATCAGGCGCCGCCTGGCTGTAATCGTGTTCGATGCCCTCCCATCCGAAAAAGGTGTGCGGCAGGGAGAGGAAGTGGCCGATCTCGTGGGCCCAGGTATGCTTGCCGTCATTGGTGCAGTTCTTGGCCAGCGCCACCCCGCGTCCGTAATCGCTGTATCCGCAGACACCCGGCGCCGGACTCTCGGAGATGTAGCAGTTGATCGTGTTGGCGACATTGTGGATCTCCATCATCTCAGCGCCGGTCTGGAAATCGTGATTGTACCATTCCGAATTGGCGATGTACCGGATGGGGAAATTGATGTAAAACCGGATGCCGTAGGGGGCAAAATCTTCATTGAGCACGCAAAAGGCATCGAGCAATTCCGGCATGGGGAAAAATCCCGATCCTCCGGTGGTCCCTACAAGGTGCAGCGTGATCGGCACCAAAAGGGTATCGGCACTCCGGGGAAAGCTGTGGGGATTTTGCTGGTATTCCTCCAGCCAGGCCACCCGCCCGTCGCGGGTGCCGCACCATTGCGCAGAAATCGGCTCCTGGGCCATCGCGGCCGTGGCCAGGAGAAACAGGCCCGAAAGGGCAGACAGCATCCGGTTCATCAAAGAGGTTATGATCATGATCAACAACCGACAAAGATACTCGGTTTACGGCATCCGTACAATGCGGTACGCACCGCAGACCGATATAATCCAGGACCCACCTGGTGCGTTATTTCCTTCAGGCCCGACAAAGCGGGCACGCCCCATGAGAAGAAGAAACCTGCTCCTCGCCATTGTCGCCATCGCCTCCCTGACCCTGGCCTTCCAGCCCCCGGTCAACCGGTATTTCGAGATCGTTAAAAATCTGGAGATCTTCACCAATATCTACAAGGAACTCAACAGCGGATATGTGGACGACCTCGACCCGGCCCGTACGATGCGACACGGTATTGATGCCATGCTGGGCGCCCTGGACCCCTACACGAATTACATTTCCGAAAGCGAGATCGAAGGCTACCGCACCCTTGCCGAAGGCAAATACAAAGGCATCGGCGCCCAGGTGAAAAAAATCGGGGAATACGTCACCATCCTCCAGGTGTATGAAAACAGCCCTGCCCTCAAGGCAGGACTGAAGGCCGGCGACCGGATCGTGCAGGTGGACGGACAAGATGCCCGCGACCGCAGTACCGAAGATCTCAACCAGATCATGCAGGGAGTGCCCGGCACCAAAATACGGCTGCAGATCGCCCGGCCCGGACAGGACAAACCTTTCCCTCTCGAACTCACCCGCGAAGAGGTGGACATCCCCAATGTGCCCTATTCCGGCAAAGTGGATGACCATATCGGATATGTATCACTGACGACCTTCACCCAGCAGGCAGGCGCCAATATCGCCCAGGCCATTCAGGACCTCAAGGCCGCAGATCCGCAACTCCAGGGCCTCGTTCTCGACCTGCGCGACAACGGCGGCGGATTGCTCAACGAAGCCGTCAACATCTGCAATCTCTTTCTGCCCAAAAACGAACTCGTGGTCACCACCAAAGGCAAAACCCCCGACCAGGAGCGTTCCTACAGGACCCAGTCCGCACCGCTCGACCTGGAAATACCCGTCGTCGTGCTCGTCAACAAACGCTCGGCCTCGGCATCCGAGATCGTGTCCGGCACCCTCCAGGACCTGGACCGCGCCGTGGTCATGGGCCAGCTCACCTATGGCAAAGGTCTCGTCCAGCACACCAAGGAGATCGGCTACAACGCCCGCCTCAAACTGACCACCGCCAAGTACTATATCCCCAGCGGTCGCTGCATCCAGGCCGTCCGGTACAAACAAGGCGAACCCGAAGACATACCCGATGCGGAGAGAGCCCGCTTCAAGACCCGGAATGGCCGCCTGGTCCTCGACGGGGGTGGCGTCAAACCCGACATCCCCCTCGACACCCTCCACGAAAGCGCGCTGGTCCGCGCACTGCGGGAGCAGGACCTGATCTTTGAATTCGTCACGGCATACACCCTCAACCGCGATTCGGTCGCTCCCCCGGACGAATTCCGGTTTGAGGACTGGTCCCGATTCACCGAATTTCTGCGCCAGCGCA
>JAGFIW010000289.1 GCA_024103195.1 Saprospiraceae bacterium
CCTTCGGGGTCCTCTCAGGGTCCTGACTTCCTTAGCTCCGAATTCTATAGTGTTTCAACCCCGACGGGGTTGAACAACATGGCACCGGGCGACGCCCGGTGCCTCATGGCGTATAATTTTCAACCCCACAAGGGGTTGACCATCCACGCGTTGGGTGAAACCTGACGCCAATTGTTGAAACTATTTCCACATTGAAAAGCTGATTGTTCACATTATGACCTTTTAATTTGTACAACCCCTTCGGGGTTGGATGATCCTCGCCACCATAGCCCCGGGATGTTCCCGGGGCTATGGTGGTGGACCCCTTCGGGGTCCTGGGGTCCTCTCAGGATCCTGACTGCCATCGCTCCAAATTCTAAAGTGTTTCAACACCGATGGGGTTGAACAACATGGCACCGGGCGTCGCCCGGTGCCTCATGGAGCATAATTTTCAACCCCGCAAGGGGTTGACCATCCACGCGTTGGGTGAAACCCGACGCCCGATGACGATATTATTTCCTCATTGAATGGTTGGTTGCACACAAAATGGCTTTTTCTTTTGTTCACCCCCGATGGGGTTGGTTGTTCCTCACCCTCATTGCCCCGGTTTTAAACCCGGGGCATTGGGGGCAATGAGGGCGTCCGTGTGACACGGATCACCAATCCACCAAATCCGCAGGTCCTACCTTTGTGCCATGACCTTCATCCGCCGGAATGCTTTGGCCCTCGCAGGGATTGTCCTCGGTGCTGTTGCCGGATTCTTTTACTGGCAGCAAATCGGATGCCTGTCCGGCACCTGCGCCATTACCTCTTCACCCGTCAACAGCACTTTGTACGGTGCGTTGATGGGCGGTTTGTTGCTGCACATGTTTCAAAAGGACACAAAAGAGACTACCCGAAAAATCCCCTGATCAATCGCCGGACTCTTCCTCCTCCTCATCCTCCATTTCATCCATTCCGGCCGATAATTCCAGCGCCTGCACCGGCTGTACGGCGCTGCCGGCAATACCCCGGATGGAGCCATACATGTCGATGGTATTGGAGATGACTTTTTCAATCTGTTTTTCCCTCTCTTTCCAGATACGCTGCATGGAACGCTTCTCGCTGTCCAGCGCATTTTTCATGGCCGTAAATCCCTCCACGATGGCTTCCACCTGCATGCGGAAAGGCGTACTGGTGAGGAAATCGTACAACAAATGCATTTTGTCGCCTTTGTTCTCTTGTGCCAGGACGGCAGCGCTGAGCTGGATCAGACTCTCCCGCAACACCGTACACAGCCCTTTGAATTCCTCGAACGTGCACACCCAAATTCCGTCTTTGATGCCCAAACGCTCATATCCCGCCGGCATCGCCTCCGTGACCAACACACCTATATCGGCACCCCGGTCCCTCATGTCCGCCTTGAGTTTTTCCAACCAACCCTGATGAAATTCTTTCGTGCGTTTGCTCTCGTAATAAATCCTGCCGCAATCCCGCCGGGTGGGTGTGTGCACCGTCTGGATACAATCACCACCCCGCGCGCCTTTTTTTATTTCCTCGATCTCGTCAAGGGGAAACTGCGCCATCAACCACTCCTCGATTGCCAACTCCTGTACCTCGCCCTGGAGCTGCATGGAGCCTTGCTCCTGCTTGCGTTTCATTTCTTCGGTGAGCCGCTTCTGGTCCTCGAGTTGTTTTTGCAATTCGCGCAGACGCATTTCGTTTTTCTCTTCCTCCGAGCGCCTGATTTTTTCCTTCTCGGTCAATAAAACTTCGTTGAGTTTTTTTTGTGCCTCCGCTTCAGCCGCTTCTTTCAATTCGGCTTTTTCGCGTTTGAGTTGCTCGACTTCGGCACGCGTGCGATGGAGCTCGCGGATCTGTTCCGTTTTTTCGGACAACTCGCGTTGCATGGTTTTGAACAATTCGGCCTGCTCCTCCTGCAGCCGGACTTTCAGTTTTTCTTCCAGCTGCCGGCGCTCTTCCCGGAGTTGTTTTTCCAGGCGCTCCTGAAACATTTCGTTCTCCTGCTTCTTCCGCCTTTCGAATTCCTCCCTGGCCCGGATCAATTCTTCCTGCTGCTGCGTCAGACGCTTTTGGTCCTGCGCGATCTGCGCATGAAATTCTTTGCGGATCCGTTCCTCCAACTGATGGGCCAGGACATCCTGGACATCAATAAGGGTTCCGCAATTGGGGCATTTGATCCGGGTACTATCGGCCATGGCAAGGTCTTTCTATGAGATATCCGGCACCCTCCCAAAATCCCGCCGGCCGTCCTGCGACAGCGAAAGTGCCGTGCGCAAATACAGGTGGAAAATCCGATTCAGACCGTGAGGATGTCCTTCTCTTTAACATCGACGAGATGATCGGCTTTTTCCCCGTAAGTGTTCGTCATGTTCTGAATCTCGATTTCCCTTTTTTTACCGAGATCTTCCGGGTAGCCGTCCTTGACCGCTTTCTTGATGCCGTCCATCACTTTGTGACGCGTGCTGCGCACGCTGATCTTGGCCTCCTCCGCGAGGTGGCGGGCCTGCTTGACGAGGTCCTTGCGGCGTTCCTCCGTGAGCGGCGGAATGGTGAGCAGCACGACCTCTCCGTTGTTCATCGGCGTCAATCCGAGATTGGCTTCGAAAATCGCCTTTTCAATGGGACCGATCATGTTCTTTTCCCAGGGTTGGATACTGATGGTGCGGGAATCGGCGGTCGTGACATTGGCGACCTGGGCCAAAGGGGTAGGGCTCCCGTAATAGGGTACCAGAAGCCCACTCACCATCGCCGGCGAGGCCTTGCCGGTTCGGATCTTGGCCAGTTCGTCACTCAGGTGTTGCAAAGCATGGTCCATGGCTTCATGGGCTTCCGAGAACAGCTTGTCCATTTCTTCCTGGGTCATGATCGTGCGTTGTTTTGGTGTCCAAAGATATGCCATGTCCCTGTTTCCGTCAGTCCGGCCGGCGTACCAAAAGACCGGGTCAGGCGTTCTGACACCATATCCATGCACCCACCACCCCTGCTGCAATCGGTTTTTTCAGCCCCCGCTACCCGGTGGATGCTGGCCCTTTTCGGGGCCTGTCTGTGGTTTTTGCTCATCTCCTGGGAGTTTGCCGTTTCAGTGTGCATGATCGGGATGATCGCCCTGTTTCTTTGGGAGTGGCACCCGGAAAAAGGACGCTGGGTATGGCGCAAAAACCTGCCCACGGCCCTCGCCCGCTGGCGTTCCGACCCTTCCTGGGCCGTGACGACCATCCCTTTCCTCCTCGTCCTTTTGACCGCTCTGTGGTCGGAAGATCACGGCTACACCATCGGGCGGCTCCGGGTCAAAGTACCCTTTGTCGTTCTGGCTTTGGCCTTTTCGGGATTACCGGTTGGAGACCGACGCACGTACCAAAAGTTGCATGCCCTCCTCCTGGCGGGCGTTTGCGTGGCGGCCATTCCTGTGCTGGCGGAATATCTGGCTGACCAACCTCTCTGGGAGGAGGTCCTCCGGCAGGGCCGTTCCCTGCCTACACCGAGCAGCCACATCCGCTTCAGTATGGCCGCGGCGCTGGCCTTCCTCGGTGGCCTGTATCTCTGGGAAGAGGGATTTGTGTGGCGATGGTCATTCGAGCGATGGTTGATCCCCGGCCTGACCTTGTTCCTCTTCGTCTTTCTCCATATCCTTTCCGTACGTACCGGACTGGTCGGATTGTATGCCGGCCTGGGTATATGGGTTTTGCGCTGGATCCTGGTCAAAGGACGCCGCGCTGCCGGCATTTTTTTCCTGATCCTCATCGGCATCACCCCCTGGTTGGCCTACCGCGGCATACCCGCCTTCAGGGCCAAAATCGATTACATGCTGTGGGATCTCGATCAGCATTGGCGCGGCCACGCGTTGGCCAATTCCGACAGCAACCGCATCGTGTCCTGGCATCTGGCCTGGGAGATCTTCCGCCAAAACCCCTGGTTGGGCACAGGAATCGGCGATGTCCGCCGTGACATGCACGCACGCTACGCCGCAGAGGCTCCCCACCACCAACCGGTCATCCCGCACAACCAATGGTTGTACATGTTGGCCGGATCAGGAATCCTCGGGACGCTGGTTTTTGGCGTATTCGTTTTTCTGCCCCTCTTTTGGCGCCGGCGATACCGGCTCTTCCCCTTCCTCGCCCTGCACGCCGTGTTTCTCCTTTCTTACCTGATCGAACCGACCCTGGAAAACAACTTCGGCATCAGCCTGCTGTTGCTTTTCCATTTGCCCGGACTGAGACAGGAGACCTGACGGTCAGACGTATTGCCGGCCGGTGCGGTGCCGCAGGATGGCCCGAAACCTGAATCCTGCCAAAAAGCCAAAGACAAATCCCCCGATGTGGGCCCACCAGGCTACCCCTCCGGTATCGAGATCCACGTGGCCAAGGGTGCCCACCCCGGCCACCATCTGCTGAAGGATCCAGATACCGAGGAAGAAAAAGGCGGGCAGGTAAGCGGTGTGGAAAAACAACAGAATGAACACCCGGATCCGGGAAGCCGGAAACATGACCATATAAGCGCCGAGGACCGCCGAAATGGCTCCCGATGCGCCTACCGCCGGAATGACACTCCCGGGGTTGAAAGCCATATGACAAAGCCCCGCGACAATGCCGCCCAGCAGATAGAAAACCAAAAACCGCGCGGAACCGATGGTCGCTTCGATGTTGTCGGCAAATACCCAAAGGAAAATCATGTTGCCCACGAGATGCATCCAGCCGCCGTGCACGAACATGGCGCTGAGCAGCGTCCAAACCCGGTCTCCCCGCTGGAGCTCCGCCGGCACGGAGCCAAACTGGAGGTAGAATTCATCGATGCTGGCGGCCGGATAAAAAAACATCATCCAGACAAACGCCGCTACGTTGAGGACGATGAAAGCATAGCTGAATACCGGCTTGTCACCGCCTTCCACCTGGTCATCACCGATAGGAAAGATCATGGGATGAAGATACGGTATGCCCTGTATAATTGACGGACAGGATTTCCGGGCAATTACAGAAAATATTGAAAATCAATGGCATTACAATATTAGTGCACTAGTGTATGCAAACTGTAAACAACCGAAAGGCCTCATTTCGACGCCGGGCCAATACCTTCCCGGGAGCATGGTGTCGTCCATGGGAGAACCGTCACGGAATATCCATCCTCCCATTATGGGCCTGCTACGCCGGCTCCCCTCGTTGGGTCCAAAGACGATCCCTCCCTCCTCCCACTTCCAATGCCCAGGGCCTTCCCCGCATGTCCGATATCCGGCAAGCGGGGCCCTCGGCCTGATTTGGCTACTTTTGTCCCGTCTCACCGACCCTCCGGCTATGGAACCCAGCGATCGGTCCGAATCCCATTGGCACAGGGCCTTGCTTTTCCTGACCGGCCTGCTGGTCCTGCCTGCCTTGCTGATCCATCTCAACGGACCCGTCTTCATCGATGACGAGGGTATCCGGTCACTGGTCGCCTTCGAGATGCTGAAATCAGGGGAGTTCATCCAGGCCACCATCAACGGCGAACCCTATTTCAAAAAACCCCCCTTGTACAACTGGATCCTGGCCGCCGGATTTTCTCTCACCGGCATCGTCAATGAGTGGACGGCCAGAATACCAACCGTCATTTTCCTGTTGCTTTTCTCCGGGCTGATCTACCGCAGCGTGCTCAGGGGCACCGGTCAACCGGATACCGCTCTCGTCAGCGCCCTGCTCACCCTGACATGCGGGCGCATCCTGTTCTGGGATTCCTTCCTGGGTCTGATCGATATGGCCTTCAGCACCCTGGTATTCGTCCAGTTCATGTGGTTGTATGAGCAGGACAAACGCGACCGTCCGTGGGCCTACTTTACCGGATCCTGGTTTCTGGCAGCCGTGGCTTTTCTCATGAAGGGCCTCCCCGGACTGGTGTTCCAGGTCATGACCGTGGGCGGTCATCTCGTCTTGACCGGACGGTGGCGACGTCTGTTCCACCCGGGCCAATGGGTCGGAGGGCTGATTTTTCTTTTGATAACGGGTACCTATTACGCCCTGCTCCTCCAAAATGCCTCTCCCGAGCAGGTGTTCGGCACCCTTTTCCACGAATCGGCCCAGCGCACACCCACGCATCACGGATTCCTCCAGACCCTTTCTCACCTGGTCACCTTCCCGCTGGAGATGACCTATCATTTCCTTCCCTGGTCCCTCCTGCTGGTCTTTGTCCTGACGGGATTCCGCTGGCGGACCCTGTGGCGGCATCCCTTTTTCGGATATTTGATGCTGGTTTTTGCGGTCAACATCCCGGTTTATTGGGTCAGTCCGCAGGTGTATCCCCGCTATTTGCTGATGATGGCCCCGCTGGTGTTTACGGTTGGCTACGAGGCCTGGAAACGCACGCCGGATGCTTCGATCCTGCGAAAATCCTTCCGCGGGCTTTTTATGGTGGTCAGCGCCTTGCTTGCGGTGGCGGCATGGGCGCCTCTAGGGTTGCCCCAGACAGCCAATGCGTCCTGGCTCGGTCCCAGGACAGGGATTTTGGTGGTGCTGATGGCTGTGGCGGCATGGGCCATCTGGCGATATCCCCGCCTGCTTTTTTACGGCCTGATCGTCCAACTCCTCACCCTCCGGCTCGCGTTTGACTGGTTTGTGATTCCCGACCGTCTGAAGCACGACACGGCCACGGCAGCCCGGGAAGATGCCCTGCGGGTCGGCGCCGCGTTTCGGGACAAACCAATTTATTTTCTCGATCAGGTTTGCTTGTCCACCACGTCCTCTTTTTACCTGTCCACCGCCAGAGACGCGATCACGCCCGTCTGGAAGGACCGGCCACAGCCGGGTACCGCCTATCTGGTGAATGCCTCAGTCGCCATTCCGCCGGGATTCGTACCCACCGACACCATCAGGGTCCGGCACTTCAATGACCGCATACCCTACGTTCTCCTCATCGAATCTGCGCCCGCCATCCAATGAATACGAAAGCTCCCTCCCCTTTCCTTAGCGTCATCGTGTGCGTGTACAATGAAGAACCCAACATCCGCCCGTTGGTGGAGAAGATCAGGGTTGATCTGAATGGACTGGATTACGAGTTGCTCTATGTGGACGACGGCTCGACCGATGGTACGCTCTCAGCGCTGAAGGCCGTCATGGACGAGCGCATGCGGGTGGTGGAATTCCGTAAAAATTACGGTCAGAGCGCTGCTTTGGCGGCCGGAATTGCCGAGGCCAAAGGCGTGTATCTCGCCACCCTCGACGGCGACCTGCAAAACGACCCGGCCGATATTCCCGGCATGCTTCGCCTGGCCGTCGACGAGGGATGGGACCTGGTGGCCGGCGAAAGGGCCAACCGCCAGGACGGCATGCTGCTGCGCAAAATTCCCAGCCGGATCGCCAATGCCATCATCCGGAAATCCACCGGGGTCTACATCCGTGATTACGGGTGCACCCTCAAGGTTTTCCGCAGTGAAGTGGCCAAGGACATGGGACTCTACGGCGAATTGCACCGTTTCATTCCGGTGCTCGCCAGCCTGGAAGGCGCGCGCATCACCCAGGTACCGGTCCGTCATCACGCCCGCATCCACGGCCAATCCAAATACGGGATCGGGCGCACATTCCGGGTGGTGAGCGACCTCCTCCTGATGGTGTTTTTCCGCCGCTATCTGCAAAAGCCGATGCATCTCTTCGGCACCGCCGGCGTCCTGGCCTTCGGGGTGGGCGTCCTGATCAACCTCTATTTGCTGGGCCTCAAACTGGCTGGCAACGATATCTGGGGCAAGCCTCTGCTCATCCTGGGCGTAATCCTCTTGCTCGGCGGCATCCAATTGGTCACGATCGGCATCATCACGGAGATCATGATGAGGACCTATTACGAATCGCAAAACAAAACGGTTTACCGCATCCGCCGCATTCATCCCGGATCCCGTGACTGAAGCCCTACAGCTCCGACAGCGCATCAGGAAGACCGCCATTTTCCTGTTGAAGATCTCGCTGTCCGTGGCGGCGCTCTGGCTGGTATTCCGCAAGGTCGATACCGGGCAACTGCAACAGGTATTGCAGGAGGCCAATTGGTGGTGGTGGCTGCCCTCTGTCGTGCTGGTCGCG
This sequence comes from Saprospiraceae bacterium, assembly GCA_024103195.1. Lineage (GTDB taxonomy): Bacteria > Bacteroidota > Bacteroidia > Chitinophagales > Saprospiraceae > JAGNXB01. The sequence goes on from JAGFIW010000289.1 coordinate 8,010, forward strand.
GCGAGCAAGGCGGTTTCCGCCCTGCGGCTCAACGGTTTTTTTCGCCGGATCGGACTGGCGCTTGGCGAGCGGTTCAACCTCCAACTTTACTGGCTGGGAATGTATTACAATTTGTTTCTGCCGGGAGGTATCGGCGGAGATGCCTACAAGATTTACCTGTTGAAAAAGAAAGGACGGGCCAGTATTCGCGACCTGGTCCTGGCCACCCTGGCGGACCGCGCCCTGGGACTTTTGGCCTTGTTCCTTCTGGCCCTCGGTCTCGCTGCCTGGCTTCGCGCCGGCGGGTATCCCTCCTGGGGATATATTCATGCCATCCCGGTGTTGACGGGCATCGCCTGGCTGGTTATGCGCGGCGTCAAACGCGATTTTGCTTCGCTGTTTCTGCCCGGTTTGGGATGGTCATTTGCCGTCCAACTCCTGCAATTGGTGGCTGTCATGGCCTTGCTCCAGATGACGGATACCCCCACGCCCTGGGCCGGCTATTTGTTCCTGTTCCTCCTCTCTTCGGTCCTCACCGCGCTGCCGGTGAGTTACGGAGGGGCGGGTGCCCGCGAACTGGCCTTTTATTTCGGGGCAGCGCACCTCGGTCTTCCGGAGGCGCCTGCGGTGGCGGTGAGTCTGCTTTTTTATTTGTCATCGCTGGCGGTTTCCCTCAGCGGGATGGTGTTCAGTTTCCGGAAAATGGATTTCCCGGAGATGGCGGGATAGTGTCATCCGGGCCTCCGGAAGCCGGGAAGAAAGGCACAGGGTTTGTGAACAAAGGCGACGCTGCCGGCATTCCCATGTCGGCAAAACCCACCGACCATGGCCACACCCATCACCATTGCGCGCGGCGACGGCATCGGTCCCGAGATCATGGAGGCCACCCTCCGGATCCTCCAGGCCGCCAAAGCCCGCGTGACGTTTCACGAAATAGAGATCGGAGAAAAAATCTACCGCCAGGGACACACGTCGGGCATCCGTCCGGAGGACTGGCGCCTGCTGCGCGACAACCGCATATTCCTCAAAGCCCCCATCACCACACCGGGCGGCGGCGGTTACAAAAGCCTGAATGTCACGATCCGGAAAACGCTGGGTCTTTTTGCCAATGTGCGTCCCTGCCGATCCCTCCATCCATTCGTCCCGACGCGATTTCCGGACATAGACATGGTCATCATCCGCGAAAACGAGGAAGACCTGTATGCCGGCATCGAACACCGCCAGACCCAGGATACGGTGCAATGTCTGAAGCTGATCACCCGTCCGGGATCGGAAAAGATCATGCACTATGCCTTCGAATACGCGCGCACGGCCGGGCGCCGGAAGGTGACCTGCATGGCCAAGGACAATATCATGAAACTAACGGACGGACTTTTCCACCGCATATTCGACGAGGTAGGGGTACAGTATCCGAAAATCGAAAAGGAGTTCAAAATCATCGATATAGGGAGTGCCTTGCTGGCCGACCGCCCTGGCGAATTTGACGTGGTCGTGACCCAGAATCTGTATGGCGACATCATTTCCGATATCGTCGCCCTGATCTCGGGATCGGTAGGTATGGCCGGATCGGCCAATATCGGAGAGACGTTTGCCATGTTCGAAGCCATTCACGGCTCGGCGCCGGACATTGCCGGGCAAGGGATCGCCAACCCTTCGGGCCTTCTGAACGGGGCCATCATGATGCTCACGCATATCGGTCAGGGCGATGTGGCCGCGTTGATCCAGAATGCCTGGCTGCGCACGCTCGAAGAGGGCATTCACACCGGAGACATCTATCGCGAAGAGATCAGCCGGAAAAAAGTAGGTACCGCCGAATTTGCCGATGCGGTCATCGCCAATCTGGGTCGCAAACCCGAGATCCTGGAAGCGGCGGCGACGGCCTCCGGCCAGGGCATCCGCATTCCCCCATTTCGCCGGGAGCATCAGCTCAAGGAATTGGTCGGGGTGGACTTGTTCATTGACTGGACCGCCGGAACGGCAGAAGACCTGGGACATCTCCTGGCCCAACTTCCGCTCAGGCACCTCAAGCTCAAAATGATCACCAACCGGGGCGTGAAAGTCTTTCCCGATGGACTGCCCGAGACCTTTTGCTCGGATCATTGGCGCTGCCGATTCGTCCATCGCGAGGCCTCCAACCGCACCGTTGATCCCGACTACCGGCCCATTGCTTTTGAAGGGGTGCTGGAGCTTTTGCACGTGGCCCATGCGGCCGGCCTTGAACCCATCAAGACGGAAAACCTGTACCTCTTCGATCACAAACCCGGATTTTCCCTCGGTCAGGGTGAATAGGGTTTGGGTACGCCGGCAAACCGAAGGCATCGCCTGTGCCTGCGGAATCCTGACGGTACACGAACGACCCCGACAGGAACCCTACCTTTGAGCCGGCCGTATGCAACTGATTTATCACTCCGATTTTCTCGGGCACGACACCGGCCACCATCCGGAATGTCGGGAGCGCCTGTTTGCTTTTCGCCATTTGCCCGATGCACCCCTTCCGGACGGCCGTCCTTTTCTGGCATTCGCCCACCTGGAAGCGTATATCACCCGCGTGGAGGCCTCTTGTCTGGCGAGCCACTGGCTGGATCCGGAAACTCCGGTCTCCTCAGGTACCTGGAAGGCGGCCATCCAGGCGGTGGGCGCCACCATGAAGGCGGTGGAAACGGGCGGTTTTGCGCTGGTCCGCCCACCGGGTCATCATGCCTATCCCGACCACAGCAGCGGATTCTGTATATTCAACAACATCGGCATTGCCGCCAGTTACCTCGCCTCGGAAGGGAAAAAGGTGCTCATCCTGGATTTTGACGGGCATCTCGGCGACGGCACTTCCCGGATTTTCGACGGTTCCGCCCAGGTCCTTTACTGGTCCTTTCACCAGTATCCCGCCTTCCCCGGTCACGGCTTTGTGACGGAGATCGGTGTGGGCGCCGGGAAAGGTTACACCATCAACGTGCCTTTGCCTCCGGGATCGGCGGATGACATTTTCTGGCGCGCCTTTGACACGTATCTGCCGGTGGTGCAGCAATTCCGCCCCGATGTGTTGGCCATATCCGCCGGTTTCGACGGGTATGAGCTGGATCCCTTGCTCGACCTGCGCTTCAGCCCGGACCTCTTCTACCGGCTGGGCAAGAGGCTGGCTGAAGCATTTCCGGTCCGGTTTGCCGTCCTGGAAGGCGGCTACCACCTCGAGGATCTGCCGAAATGCATTTACAATTTCACGGCCGGGAGCAATGACCTGGATTGCCCGTGGCCATCACCTCCCACCGAATCCGGCCTCCGGGTATGGGAGGAATTCGAAGCCCGTCTCCAGGCCGGCCTTCTTCATCTCCGTCCCTATTGGAACATTGACTAAACCCTCATGCGCGCACAACTGGAAAAATTCTTCAAGCCGAATGCCATCGCCCTGATCGGCGCTTCCGACAAGGAAGGCAGCCTGGGATGGGCTGTTCTGCGGAACATGAAAGTGGCGGGCTTTCAGGGAGATATGTACCCGGTCAATCCCAAGTACAGAGAGGTCCAGGGATTGACGTGCTTCAAGGAGGTGGATGACCTCCCGGCACCGCCCGATCTCGCCGTCATATTGACCCCGGCCAGGACGATCCCCGAAATCGTCCGTCAGTGCGGCCGAAAGGGGGTCACTGCACTCCTCATATTATCGGCCGGCTTCAAGGAAGCGGGACAGGAGGGCCAGGCATTGCTGGAGGAGGTTTTGGCCACAGCCCGGCGTTACCGCATGCGGATCATGGGGCCCAATTGTTTCGGCATCATGCATCCGGCCACGGGCATCAATGCCACCTTTGCGGCGCGGGGCGCCCAGCCCGGCCGCATCGCCTTCATCTCCCAAAGCGGCGCATTGGGTGCCTCCATCCTCGACTGGGCGGCCGAACAAAATGTGGGTCTTTCCTGCTTTGCCTCCATCGGATCCATGGTCGATGTGGGCTTCCACGATCTCATCGAATACCTGAGCATGGATGCCCAGACCTCCAGTATCCTTATATATATGGAGAGCCTGACCAACGCGCGCAAGTTCATGAGCGCGGCACGGGCCTACGCCAGAACAAAACCCATCATCATCCTCAAATCGGGAGCCAGTGAGGAAGGAGCCCAGGCAGCGCTTTCCCATACAGGCTCGGTCGCCGGCAACGACCTGGTATTCGATGCCGCTTTCCGGAGGGCGGGCGTGCTTCGGGTCAACCGGATTGCCGATCTGTTCAACTGCGCCCAGGCCCTGGCCATGCAACCGCGACCGGCCGGCAACCGACTCGCCATCGTGACCAATGCGGGAGGTCCCGCGGTCCTCGCCACGGACCGGCTCGCCACACACGGGGGCCAGCTGGCCAAGCTGTCGCCAGACACCATGGCCAAACTCAACGCCACCCTCAACCTGCACTGGAGCCACAACAATCCTGTGGACATATTGGGCGACGGGACACGGGACCAATTTGCCAAAGCCATCCGGCTGTGCGCCCAGGATCCCGGTGTGGATGCCGTGCTCGTGTTGTTCGTCCCGCAAGCCATCACCCCGGCCGAGGATGTGGCCCATGCGGTGGTGGAGGAACAAAAGCATCTGGACAAGCCCGTTCTCGCCTCATGGATGGGGGAGGCGGATGTGGCTCAGGCCAGGAACATTCTCGATGAAGGCGAAGTGCCCAATTACCGCTATCCCGAAAGCGCCGTGGATGTATTCCTGTTCATGAACGAATACAGGAAAAACCTCCAGTTGCTCTATGAAACCCCCGACCAGCAACCTTCCGACTTCCAGCCCGACCGGGCGAGTGTCCGCCAAATCATCCGGGACCAGCTCGATCAGGGCAAGGACCAGCTAGACCGGACGGCAATAACCCGGATTCTGGAAGCCTACAACATCCCGGTGACTCATGTGTACCAGGCCGCCACGGAAGAAGAGGCCGTCCGGGCCGCCGGTGAGGCCGGTTTTCCCGTAGCCGTCAAGATCAGCTCACCCGACATCTCCCACAAAACCGACGTGGGTGGTGTGATCCTCCATCTTCGCAACGAAGACGAGGTCTCAGAGGCGTTTCGGGAGGTGACCGCCCGTGCTGTCCAAGCCCGGCCGAAAGCGCGTATAAACGGCGTCACCGTGGAGGCTATGGTCAACAAACGCTACGAACTGCTCATCGGCGCCAAACAAGACCCCGTTTTCGGCCCCGTCATCGTTTTCGGCATGGGCGGCATCGCCGTCGAAGTTTTTCGCGACCTGCAAATGGCCCTCCCGCCGCTCAACATGGCGCTGGCCCGTCAGCTCGTGCGCAAAACCAGGATCTACACGTTGCTGGAGGGATATCGCAAGATGCCGGGCGTGGACCTCGATGCCATTTATTTTCTGCTGATCCGTTTTGCCTATCTCATGATGGATTTTCCCGAGATCACCGAAATGGACCTCAACCCCTACTCGGTGGATGAAAACGGGGGCGTGGTCCTCGATGCCCGGGCCGCCATTGCCGAACGGCCGGCCAACCGGAAACAACCCTTCGACCATCTCGTCATCCCCCCTTACCCCTCCCAGTATCAGCGAACCACCGCCCTCCCGGACGGCACTCCTGTCCTCTTGCGCCCCATCCGGCCCGAGGACGAGCCCCTCGAAGCAGGCCTGTTCAACCGGCTCAGCCGGGAAAGCGTCTATTTCCGCTTCTTCGGCTATATCCCCCATGTGGATCACGAGTTCCTCACCCGTTTCACCCATATCGACTACGACCGGGAAATGGCCATCGTGGCCGAAACAACCATCGAAGGGGAAAAGGCGCTGATCGGGGTGGTGCGAATCGTGGGAGACAACTGGAACGGCGACGCCGAATTTGCCATCGTGGTCGCCGATCATTGGCAGCGGCAGGGATTGGGATCCGAAATGACCGATTTCATCCTGGAAATAGCCAGGGAGCGGGGATTCAGCCAGATCTATGCCACCTTCCTCAAGGCCAATGTGGCCATGGAAAAGCTGTTCCGGAACAAGGGATTTTCCATTTCCTCCGAGGACGCCCAGACCAATACAGCCGCCCTTGACCTGGTCCGTCAATGACCCCCATCAGCTCATGTTTCACAATTCGTTGACAATCAGGCATCAAAACGGTTTTCAAACCAGTGACGAAGATCACGGTGTCCGTTGACGGGCGCCAATCAGCCTGCAAGGATGGGCGCCATAGCTTTGCATCAAAGAAATGACGATGAAAAATTCAATCATGATGGCCCTTATCCTGATGGCAAGCGTGCAGGGATTCGGCCAATCCGCCAACAAGCTTTCCATCCACGGCACTTCCAATCTGCACGATTGGGAAACCATTTGTACCGAAGTACAGATCAGCGGCAAGGTGCAGATGGAGAACGGAGCGCTCTCCGGCGTCGATCAGTTGACCGTCCGTGTTCCGGTCTCCAAGATCAAGAGCGAGAAGGGAA
>JAGFIW010000009.1 GCA_024103195.1 Saprospiraceae bacterium
CACAGCTCAGTCTCTGCCTGGTCCGGTGACCACTTTTCGGACAAAAGGCTGCGGGGCTTGTCTGGATTACGACTACTGCCCGGCTGGGGCACAAAACTCGCCCGATCAGTGGATCGATGAAGTACAAATTGCCGGAGTAACCCATAATTCGGGTCCTGATGGTGGATATGCCTTTTTTGAGGATGTTCCCATCAACTTGAGCACCAATTATGAATATGAAGTTGTCATAAAGCCTGGCGCCTCATTCAATATCAACAACAATTACTATCGCGTTTACATCGATTACAATCACAATGGCACCTTCGGACCTTTTGAGTTGGTCGGCGTGGTAGACAACAATGCCACCGGTGAAGTGAAATTCAGCTTTGAAGTGCCCAATGGCGCTATGGCCGGTCCCACTAGGCTCAGAGTGGTAATGCAATCCTTCGGTGGCGACAGCAACCCATGCATCACCTTCTTCACCGGTGAAGTGGAAGATTATTGCGTCCACATCGAAAAAGCCGACCCACCTTGCATTACCAGACCTATTACCCTGTCTGCCCTGTCGGATTCTTCGGCAGTACTCTCCTGGAAACAGGTGATTCCTGCTATCCAGTTTGAGGTCGATTTTAAAGCAGAAAGCGACACTACCTGGACAACGTTGCAGACAACTTCCAATCAACTGAGTCTTGCTCCTCTGGCAGCCTGTACGAAGTACGAAATCAGGATGCGAACATTTTGTGAAGGGGTGGAAACACCTTACGGCCCTGTGCAAACCTTCAAAACAAAAGGTTGTGGAGCCTGCCTGGATTCCATTTACTGCGAAATGCGTGGAGAGACAAGCACCTACGAATGGATCGAAGCCGTAGCCATTGGTACCATCGATCATGTTTCCGGCAACAATCAGGGTTATGCCTTCATCGACAGTCTCACCACAAGGCTGGATACCAACCAGATATATACCATCACCATTACGCCCGGTTTCCTTTTCGGGGGCAGTGACGTTCGCACGGCAGCCTGGATCGATTTCAACCAGGATGGGCTATTCGGTCCGGGTGAACAGATCGTCAACGAAAACGATCTCAACCCGGTAACCACGCCGTTCACCGTCCCTGGCGTTCCTTTGGGCGAAACCAGGCTGCGGGTCGCCATGGCTGCCTTCAGCACCATGCCTCCGGGATGTGGCAATTTCTTTTATGGCGAAGTGGAAGATTATTGTGTACAACTCACTTCTCGTGAGATTCCTTGTCTGGTACCTGCTTATTTCGACACGGTCGAGGTAGAATACACCAGTGCTTCGGTAGCATGGGATACGGCCCAGACCGGCATCGGGTTCATATTAAGAATCCGTGAATTGGGTGCTCTTGAATGGGACAAAGAGATGCCCGTCATCGACAACAGCTATGTGTTTGACGACCTGATGGAATGCACGGAGTATGAGGTTCAACTCATTACCATTTGCCAGAACAAACTGAGTGATGCCGGAATTCTTATTTTCAAAACGGACTGCACCACCGCTGTGGAACACCCCTTTGCCTTGACCGCCATGCGATGCTATCCCAATCCTTTCGCCGAAGTCCCGATTTTAGAATTCTCAACAGCAAACCCAAATACTGCACGTGTGGAAGTATTTGATGGCCGGGGCGGACTTGTTGATCATATCACCATGTCCGTTCAGCCCGGGCTCAACCGCCAAACATTGGACAATGCACGGCATTGGCCCTCAGGTCTTTATGTGGTACGCGTAACCCTTGGAGACGGAACCACTTCCGCCCTCAAAATCTTCCGGCAATAACCTGATGGCGTCCATAAAAAAAGGCCGGCTTCTTCAAGCCGGCCTTTTTTCTGGTCCGATGAGGACAGTCACTCCTTAAAACGGGCAACTCTTGCATGGATCTACATGCGGATTTTCATTGGGCCGGGAAATCCTGGCTTGATCGGGTTCCACGCATCCCAGGCATCCGAGAATGCGGAATTCCGTTCTCCGGTTCAACTGGTGTTTCTTTTCGTTACAGGGAACGTTGTTCACACAATCATTCACCGGCTGCGTTTCTCCATATCCCCGGGGCACCAGTCTGTCCATACTGATACCGTTCTGCACCAGCCAATCGACCACAGCATCCGCGCGGCGTTGTGACAAGCGCCGGTTGTACCTGTGCGAACCCCGAGCGTCAGTATGAGAAGCGATCTCGATGATGAGCAAAGGATTGTCCTGAAGCATGGCAAGCAACTTGGTTAATTCGGGCAATGCCTCGTCCCTGATCTGGGCTCTGTCGAAATCGTAGTAGATATGCAGCAAATAAGCGATGGGGTCACCCGGCTGGACTGACGTCGGACTGGTCTCAAACCATGGACTTTCTTTGGAAATCTTGCCATCCATGTAGGTGATTCCATCGATGACCCCATTGGCCGGTTTACCGGTCCGGGGGTCGATATATCTGCCCGAAACGGGATCCTTGAAAACTTTTCCGGCTACAGGTGGCTCTTGGGTAATGGCTGTGGCTGTTGTGGGTTGCAGGTAAAGATTGGCATCCAGGATGGCATCTTCCGTGATAGCCTGGGTACAAATATCAGCCTGAACGGCAGCCAGATAATCTGTTTTTTCTGCCCGAATCTCATAACAACAATCCCTTCGCAGGGTGAATATGTATTTCCCGTCCGCCCCGGTGATGACAGGTTCGTGCTCCTCACCTTCGCAATCACTGGTCAGCTGCACACTGGCACCTTCAACGGGGAGGCCTGTTGCCAAATCAAAGACGATTCCTTTCAACGTGATCTGCACCGATCGTCTGAGAGGAATTTCCACAATGACCGGCTCATTGGTCAACCCTTCGGTACATCCTTCTTCCGTGTGATCATCATAACCTTCAAACCGTGCCGTGTAATCACAGCAGCTGTTCAATTTGATTTCGTAACGAACAATCCCTGCCCCGTCCGTAAGGCGCTCTCCAACGGCACAAGTATGGGTGACCTGGGCACCTTTGATGGGTTTTCCAGTCAGCGCGTCGAACACGCGGACTTCAACAGGTGCTGCCGTTTTTACAAATGAATAGAGGTCATCTCTTCCCACGCCACCCGGTCTGTCCGAGGAAAAGTAACCGAAAGTGCCTTCCCGGTTGAGGACCATACCCAGATCGTCATGGGTGGAATTGATGGGAGCCCCGAGGTTTTCCACCTCCGACCATTGATTGGCTTCCTTATTCCACGTCATTCGGTAGATATCCAGACCCCCCAATCCGATGTGGCCATCCGAGGCAAAGTAGAGCGTGGAATCTCCCTGCCAGGTAGGGAACAACTCATTGCCTTCGGTATTGATCTTGTTGCCCAAATTGATGGCGGGGCCCCACTGACCATTTTCGAAATCCGAATAATACAAATCCATACCGCCAAACCCGCCAGGCATGTCGGACGCAAAGAATATCCGGCCTCCATTCGGTGTCAGACACGGATGGGCCACACTGTACTGATCCGAGTTGAAAGGCAAACCTTCCGTATCTGACCATTGGTCTTCTCCCTGATTGGTGGCATAAAACACCTTCAATCTGGTAACACCTTGATCATCCTTTCCCAGTTTGCCTTTGACCACATTGTTCCGGGTATAATAGATCTCTCTGCCATCCGGAGTGAATGCCACCGCCGCATCGTGGTATCGCGTATTGAGGTCCTTTGAAAATTTCTCTGGCTTGCCATACCGTTCGGATCCCAATGGAAGACTATCCTGGGCAATGGTAGCGACATAGAGTTCATTGAACGGTGACCCCGTCCATGAATGTTCCCGTTTCACCGCAGCGCCACGGTCCCGGTCCGAAGCAAATACGAGGGATTTGCCATAGATGGCTGGACTGAAATCATCCAAATCGGAGTTGAAAGGCAGATTCCTGATTTGATAGATCCCGTCCCCCTTGGCTTTCAACTCCTCTTCATAATCGCAGGCTCTTGCCAGGTGCATACCGCGAACATCATTGGGAACGGCTTCCAGATAGGCTTCATACCAGGGTTTGGCCAGGGCACACTTCCCGTTTTTCTGGAGGGCCATGCCGTAATACAGTTTGTGGACGGGTTGCGCCTCGGCCAACTGAACGACCTGGGCATACCAGTACTCCGCATTATAGGCATCGCCGATCTTACGATAACACTCGGCCAGATTGATTTTGGCTTCCGGCACCTCCTTTTTTTCAAGAATCTGGTTATAAACCTCGATGGCGGAGGAATAATTGAGGTCATCCATATATTTTTTTGCCCTCTTCAGTTTGGCGGATTGGGCAAAGGAAGATCCTGCGCCGCAAAGGACAATGAGTGTCAGCAGGATCAGTTTCCTTGAAATGTTCATGGCTACGGGTTGTGGGATGTAGGAATAATCAGAAGTATCGCGGAGTGACAATCCGCTTGGTTTTGTAGTTGAATTCGTAACCCAACATCACTTCGAAGGCGCCGGACGTAACCGTGCGGAGGCGTGTCAGGGGATAATCGTAGGAAGCACCAATACGCATGCCATTCGTGAAAAAGTAGGATGCCCAAAGGTCAACGGAATCATAGGAACTGGTTTTGTTGTCACCAAATGCTTCGAAAGAGGACCGGAAGGCCGTGCCCAACCAGAATCGCTCGAAAAAGAGCAGGGAGAGATCAATATCGAATTCCGTAGGGGCCTTGACCTTCTTCTGGGCTTCGTTTTGCCGGAGGCTCGAGAACCAACCCACATTTTTGACCAAAAGCATTGGCCTGAAAATGAGGGCCGTTCCGTTCAGCGGTATGGCGCCACCTGTGGATACAAAATAGTGGCGATACTGTCGGGCATACAAGGGATAATCCGGTGTGATATTCTGCCGGCGCAGATCATACTCCACCAAATGAGGACTTCCGAACCCGGCAAAGAAATGCCGTGTGCTGTAATACACGCCGGCACCGAAATTGGGCATCCAGTAATTGGGCGTCTCTGAAAAAGCCGGATCCGGATTGGGGTTCTCTAGATCCAACTTGCTCCAGTCAGCCCGCCAATTGGTGATGCCTCCCTGGAGGCCAATGGCCAAAGTCCCTCTTCCCAATGGAATGCGGTAGGCATATGCGACTTGAAGACCGATTGTGCTGGTCGGCCCGATACGGTCATGCATGAGACTGGCGCCGAGCCCAACCCTGTTATTCTGCAAGGGGGTGTGGAGCGTCAGGGTTTGGGTGGTCGGGGAGCCTTCGATTTCGAACCATTGGGAACGGTGGATCAATCCGATGGACATATGTTCGTTGGACCCCGCATAGGCAGGATTATACGTCAAACTATTGAACATATATTTGGTAAACATCGGATCCTGTTGCGCCATGGCAACCCCTCCGAAAAGCCCAAAGAGCGTGAGTAGCAACCTGAACTGTTTCATATTGCGCTGAATTTCATATAGTTAAAAACCTGCATGTGTTTCCATTGGCAGACTAAGGAATAAGGTGCAAAAACCATGCTCAAATTGCCCGGAAACTTCAAAGCCGCGCTTAGGCCACCCGGGACACAACTGGAATGAGGGGGGCATTCATCCCGATTCTACGTTCTGCCACACTACCAAGATACTACCGATTTGCAAGGAGTCACATGCCCCGAGATGACATCTGGTCGAAAATAATTTGAATCCTTTATATGTATAAATATATTGAATTATAATGCCCTAAAAGAGGATGAAATACATATCTATCAGGAAAGACCTATAAGACAAACGAAATCCCGCCAGGGCATGCAGGTTCAGGAAATCATGATTCCATCAAGCCAAAACCAGGGAGAGAATGGCCAAAAGGCCAAAGCCCAAGCTGGCCAATCCGTTGGCGGTGAAGAAGGCCAGGTTGACTTTTCTCAGGTCCCCAGGCCTTACCTGAGCGTGCTGAAATACCAGCATGCCGACAAACAGCAAGACCGCAACAGCCAGTAAACCAGGTTGTACCGGCATCTGGCGGTAAACGCCCCAGGAAAAGAAAACGATCAGGCATGCCGTGGTGACATGCAACCACCGGGAAATGACCAGGGCCCTGTGTCCTCCCAACCACGCCGGCAATGAGTGCAGTCGGTGATGGCGGTCGAAATTTTCGTCCTGAAGGGCATAGATGACATCAAAACCGGCTACCCAAAAGAGAACGGCCAGTCCAAGCACTATGGGTAACAAGGCAAAACTACCTGTCACGGCCAGATAAGCGCCGACGGGTGCCAATCCCAAACCCACACCCAGAATAAGATGACACAACGGCGTAAACCGCTTGGTGTAGGAATAGCCGAGGACAACCCCAAGGGCTACGGGTGACAACAAGAAACACAAGGGATTTATGAGGGCGGTTGTGGCGACAAAGGCCAGACTGTTGAACAGGACGAAAAAGGAAACCTGCTTGTGCGAGAGGATGCCGGCAGGAAGTTCACGGATGGCGGTTCGTGGATTAAGGCCGTCAAAGGCGGCATCGATCAAACGGTTGAATGCCATCGCCGCATTGCGGGCGAACACCATACAGAGCAAGACCCAAATGCCGACTTCCCAACCCGGAAGGGTGTCCGTATGCAAGCATCCCAAAGTGAAGCCCAAGGCTGCAAAGGGCAAGGCGAACAGGGTATGGTTGAATCGAACCAGCGACAAATAATCCCGAATGCTACCCGCCAAGGCTTTCATGTGCAAGAAGATCTCAAGATGCCCATCCCAGGAAAGGAACAGGCTTTGACTGCGAAGGTAAGATGCCACAGCGGAAGGTGGCATAATGAAAAGGGGAGGCAGTCACATGGACTGTCTCCCCTCTGCTATTCGCAATGGCCGGTTTATTTGGCAGCGGCCGCTTTGCCTTCCACCGTACCCTTGATCGTAAGGAAAATGGGACTGGGTGTCGTGTTGGCCGTAATGGTCACCCGCTTGCTTTGCGGGCCGGGTTTCCCTTTACTGTCAAACTCAACACGGATCTTGCCTTTGCCGCCCGGCTGGATCGGCTCTTTCGGCCATTGGGGCACCGTGCAGCCGCAGGATGCTTTGGCATCAGAGATGATCAGAGGTTCCGTACCCGTGTTTGTGAATTCGTAATCGTGGCGGACAACATCTCCATCCTTTACCGTACCAAAGTCGTACTCGAGGTACTTGAAAGACATGGTAGTCGTCGGGCCGGCGGGCACTTCGGGTTGGACCGGCTGCTCGGCAGCCTGAACAGGTTGGGCGGGATTTTCGGCAGTACTGCCCGCCGGTGCAGCCCCCTGTTCAACCAGACTTCCGGTTGCCGGTGCCTCTTCCGTCTCGGCATCACTACCACAAGCGCCAAGCATAAGCGCCATTCCCACCATTCCAGAAATAAGGGACAATTTCATCATAGCGATTGTGTTTTAGACCGTTTGGGTGACATTCCATAGTGGAACGCAAGAATCCTTCAAAAGTAGTACCCGAAGGCTCACATTCCGTGTTAATGGCTTGTTAACCATGGAGGAACGCCAGGAGTTCATCCACATTCAGGCTATTCAGGCATGCCGAAGGGGTCAGACCTCCTTTACGCGCTACCGCCAGCCCGAAGGTCATGTCCTCAATACCCTTGACCGAATGGGCATCCGGATTGACGGCCATTTTCACTCCGCACTCCATGGCATAGGGGATCCAGGTATAATCCATGTCAAGGCGCATGGGATTGGCATTCAATTCAATGGACACCCCATGATGCGCACATGCCTCAATAATCCGGCGGTGATTGACCGGGTAACCTTCGCGGCTCAGCAGGAGCCGTCCGGTCATATGCCCCAGGATATGTGTGGCCGGATGGGCAATGGCCCCCAATAACCTTTTCATGGCCTTGGATTCATCCATGCGTAGCTGGCTGTGAATAGAGGCAATCACCACATCGAACCGGGAGAGCATATCGTCTTCGTAGTCGAGTTCGCCCTGCGACAGGATATCGCATTCAATGCCTTTGAGAATACGGAATGAACCCAAACGGTCGTTGAGGGCATCAATCTCTTCATGTTGAAGGATGATCCGTTCTACAGATAGTCCGTTGGCATAAAAGGCCGAACGCGAATGGTCCGAGATGACCAGGTAGGAATACCCCGCGTCCATACAAGCCCGAGCCATTTCTTCCAGTGAATTCCATCCATCCGACCAGGTGCTGTGAGCATGGATAATGCCACGTATGTCCGAAGGTCGCACAAGGGGCTCGACCCGGCTGTCAAAAAGTTTAGCCCATTCCGGATTTTCCCTGCATTCGGGATCGCGCAAGGGGAGGCCATTTGCATCCAGAAAATCAGCTTCACTGACACCCGGGGCCAAACGGGCAACGGTCATTCGGTGATGGCCAACATAAGCCTCGGATCCTGTCGAGATCCACATAATTCTACCTTGTGTCGCTTCACGGGCTTTCCACACCTTCACCCTCGGATATCCTTCCCGTTCGAGCCATAGTGCCTCTACACCCTCAACCTGCCACGGAGATGTTTGCGGCCATTCCTGTAAGTCGGGAAGGGTCCACATCAATTCTATTTCACTGACCACAGGAGCCATCCGGCGTAGTTCACCGGTCATCACCAGCTCGCTGTCCGGCCAGCCCGTTTTGATCCATGAAATGGTTTCTTCCGCCAAATGCCGAGCATCCTTCCAAAGATGCTTGTTCTTGGTCTGGTTGTAAAACCGGATCTTCTCTTCGATTTCCTTCTGGGTTTTCGGCCCGAATCCGGACACCTCAATCAGCCGGTTTTCCCCACAGGCATACGCCAGCTCTCCGACCGATTCTAGGCCCAGTTCCTTCCATAACAGGCGAACCTTCTTGGGTCCAAGACCCGGAATTCCCAACATTTCCAGGACTCCGGCAGGCGTCTGATCGGCCAGTTTGCGATAGGCGCTCAATTCGCCGGATGCCAACAACTCCCCGATTTTGGCCGAAATGGCCTGACCCACGCCGGGAATCTGGTCCCAATCCTCGGGCGTCTGGTTTTCCAGAGGTTCCGGAAACTTGCGAATCGTCAGATAGGCATTCTGATATGAGCGGATTTTGAATGGATTTTCTCCGTGGAGTTCCATGATATCCGCCAATTGGCGGAAGGCCCGAGCGATGTGTGCATTCTCCATGATTCGGATTACCCGTGACAAGATAGAGCAGGCCAAATGAAAAAGGGCTTCCCGCCTGACAGCAGAAAGCCCTTATGATTTCAAACTCTGGATTACTTCTTGTCATCCACTTCTTCATACTCCACATCGGTCACTTCCTCTGCAGAGCCTGATGAAGAGCTACCTGTAGATTCTCCCTGGGTAGCCGAAGCGGCCTGAGCTTGATAGATTTCCTGACTCGCTGCCTGCCAGGCCTGGTTGAGCCTTTCTGTTTCCGCATCCAGTCTGGAAAGATCTTGCGCTTTGTGGGCTTCTTTCAATCCTTCCAGGGCAGATTCGATGGGGCCTTTCTTGTCAGCGGGGAGTTTGTCACCAAATTCCTTGAGTTGTTTCTCGGTCTGGAAGATCAGGGTATCCGCCATATTGAGTTTGTCGGCCGTTTCACGCGCTGCTTTGTCGGTTTCTGCGTTGGCCTGGGCTTCCGCTTTCATGCGTTCGACCTCCTCCTTGCTCAACCCGGTTGAGGCTTCAATCCGGATGTTTTGCTTCTTGCCAGTGCCCTTGTCAAGCGCAGAGACGCTCAGGATACCATTGGCATCGATGTCAAAAGTAACTTCAATCTGAGGCGTACCCCGCATGGCCGGTGGAATGCCGTCCAGGATGAATCGACCAACACTCCGGTTGTCCCGCGCCATGGGGCGTTCTCCCTGGAGAATATGAATTTCAACAGAGGGTTGGTTATCCGCAGCGGTGGAATAAATCTTGGATTTCTTTGTCGGGATGGTGGAATTGGCTTCAATCACCACATCGTACACACCACCCATTGTCTCGATCCCAAGAGACAGCGGAGTTACATCCAGAAGCAGAACATCGGACACATCACCGCTGAGCACACCACCCTGGATGGCTGCACCAACGGCAACCACTTCATCCGGGTTCACCCCTTTGCTGGGTTTCTTACCGAAGAAATCCTCTACGGCTTGTTGAATCCTGGGTATCCGGGTGGATCCGCCCACAAGGATGATTTCATCAATTTCATTCTTGCTCAGACCTGCATCCTCCAGCGCTTTTTGGCAGGGAGCCAATGTCCTCTGCACGAGATCGTCGGCCAGCTGCTCGAACTTGGCCCTGCTGAGTTTGACGACCAGGTGTTTGGGCACCCCATCAACGGCTGTCACATAGGGCAGATTGACTTCGGTTTCGACGGATGAGGACAGTTCGATTTTGGCTTTCTCGGCAGCTTCCTTGAGGCGTTGCAAAGCCATCGGGTCTTTGCGGAGGTCGATGTTCTCCTGGCTCTTGAAAGTTTCTGCCAACCAATCAATAATGACGCGGTCAAAGTCATCCCCTCCCAAATGGGTATCTCCATTGGTGGACTTGACTTCAAAGACCCCTTCCCCCAATTCGAGGATCGAAATGTCGAAGGTACCACCACCCAGGTCGTATACGGCGATGGTCATGTCCTTGTGCTTTTTGTCCAATCCGTAGGCCAAAGCGGCAGCGGTGGGTTCGTTGATGATCCGGCGTATGGTCAGACCCGCGATCTCTCCCGCCTCTTTGGTTGCCTGACGTTGGGAGTCATTGAAATACGCCGGCACCGTCACGACCGCTTCGGTAACCGGCTGTCCCAGGAAGTCTTCGGCGACCTTCTTCATTTTCTGCAGGACCATCGCCGAGATTTCCTGGGGGGTATAATGACGATCGTCGATATGGACACGAACGGTATCGTTGTCACCTTTCACCACCTGATAAGCCATCCGGCCCGCTTCTGCAGCCACTTCGGAAAAACGGGCTCCCATGAAGCGCTTGATGGAAGCGATGGTCCGCTTAGGATTGGTAATGGCCTGTCGTTTGGCCGGATCACCGATCTTTCTTTCACCATTGTCCATGAATGCCACCACGGAGGGCGTGGTTCTACGTCCCTCGTCATTGGCGATGACAACGGGTTCATTGCCTTCCATGACGGCCACACAAGAGTTGGTGGTACCCAGGTCAATTCCAATTATCTTTCCCATTCTATTCGGTTTTATTGTTGAGCTACCACCACGGCATCAATCCATATGCCAATGGCCTGACGTCCGCAACCCTGTCAGGAATACGACGGATTGTGGCCTGAGCAATAGCAAACAACTGCCAAAACGACAGCAAAGTCTGACAGAATCAGAAGAAATTGAGCTCCCTGGTGTATATGCCGTTCTTCAGGGAATCCAGTGTGACCGGATTCAACAAGTAGTTGGGAGCCACCAAACGGCTTCGGGATCCAAACAGGCCAATGCCGTTGGAGATATTGGAATAGGAGGTGATGTATTCTGCTCCGGTAATCCCCGTATTGGCTTGCGCCACACTGACATATTCGTATAACTCCGATCCCCCTGCGTCCACAACGATTTCGACATATTTGAACTTGCGGGACAAATAAGGGAGCGCTTCAAGTTGGGATTGAAGGATCCTGAAAAAGTCAATACCAGGCACAAA
>JAGFIW010000064.1 GCA_024103195.1 Saprospiraceae bacterium
GACGGAACTTCGGGTGGCTTTTGCCGGAGGTCAGCTGCTCGTGTACGTATTTGATCAGTTCCATGACGATAGGTCTCTTTCTGATTGGGCACGCAAAGGTAACACGTTTCGGGGAAATGTCCTATAACGCGATGAAATTTTACAATACAAGGGTGACAAATCCCTTTTGGGTAATGGTATTCCCCCGACTGTCCTCGTAGGTCAGCACATACACGTAGACCCCGGGTTGGGCCGGAGTGCTTCGCCCGTTGATGGTGCCGTCCCATCCGGCATCGGGATCCCTGCTGGCAAAAACCACTTCACCCCATCGGTTGAGGATCTGAAGGTCAAAGCGTTTCATGCCTTCCGTCAACCCCCTGCCGACAAAGAAGTCATTCTGTCCATCTCTGTTGGGGGTGAAGGCATTGGGCAGGAAATAAAGCACCTCCGGAATGATATCCAGCCAGGCCACAGCCGTGTCCTGGCATCCCGAGGGATGCGTGACGGTGAGGACCACCCGCTGCAAACCCGTATCCGGAAAAACAAAGGTGGGATGCCGGACCTTGCTGGTCCCGTTGTCATCAAATTGCCAGGACCACCGGTCCGCCCCCGTGGACAAGTCGGTAAACCTTACCTCCGGCTGCAATTGGGACAACTCCTCGGGGGTCCAGGAAAAGGAGGCATCGGGAGAAGGATCGACGCGGATCCAATTGTCGAAACTCACGGCTTTGGAACACCCGATTGGAGAGATGACCTCCAGGGATACGGTATAGGTCCCCGATTGCTCGTACAGATGAACAGGGGATATGTCCGAGGATACATTTCCGTCTCCGAAATCCCACAACACGGTGTAGGTACTGTCTATCGGAGAGGACAGATTGTTGAACAGGATCGAGGCAGGCTGACAGCCGACAAACGTGGAGGGCTCCACAATCAACAGGGGTGGAGCCGGAAACCAGTTGACCTCCCGGGTGATGTCATCCTCGCAACCGTTGCTGTCGGTGACCTTCAGATTGACCGACTTGATACCGGGGGTCGCAAACAGATGCATGGGGTCGGAGGCGGTAGCCGTAATGCCGGGTTCAAAAGTCCAGAGCCAGGCATCCATGGCATCTGCCCCTGTCGTCGAGAGGTCCGTGAACGTGACTTCACCGGCCACACAGGTATCGTAACTGAAGGAGAAGTCTGCCTCGATGGCGGGGAATACATTGACAAAAATGGTGGCCGAGTCCGAGCAACCGGAACCCGGATTCACGACCAGTTTGCCCATATACTGCCCGGTGCCGGGAAAGGTGATGGTCGGATCCTTGCTGGTGCTGGTAATCACTCCGGATGGCGTCGGAAAGGACCACGCATATCCGAAAATGTTCTGAGGCTGATAACTCTGGTTGAGGAAAGTAATCTCTGTCTCACCGCAGGAGTTGATCAGGTAGGACTTGTCACCCACGGTGGCATCCTTCTGGATGTCTGCGACCACCGTGGCTTCACAGGAGGCCACATTAAACTGGAAATCTCTCCGGATGATGCTGAGCAGTTGGCCATTTCTGTATTCGGAGACGCATACCCCCACCACAAATTGTCCCAGCACCTCGGGTACCCCTGTGATCTGTCCCGTCACCGGGTCGATGGCAACCACCGGGTTACCCCCCAGAGGGGCGGTCGGTGAATAGGCAGGCTGGATGTAATTGACGGTTGGATAGGGCGGCGGGCACGGGGGAGTGGGGATGACGCCGGAGCACCCTTGCACGCCACCGCCGGTCTGGATCGGACCCCCGCCCACCAGGGGAGCACAAAACTCGTAAACGATTTGATCGCCGTCTGGATCCGTCGCATCATGGGCATAAGACAAGGGCTCTCCGGCACAAATGACTGTCGGCGGGAAACTGTTGAAGACAGGGCTTTGGTTGCACAATTGCTGGGCCAGAGGCGTGATTTCCACCGAGAATGAAGCGCCGGCATCCTCCGGGTTGTAGATATTGTTGATCGTATTGTTGCGGCAACAGCGCTGGTACACGACAAAATAACGCTCGTTGCTGACGGGCAGATTGACGGTAAACCGGTAAATGCCTTCCTCAACCCGGATGTTGGGAGGCACGATCAGACAAGGGTAGGTCGGGTTGTCAATGGTGTTGACCTGAAGGACCGGCACACTGAGTACCAAATAGGCATCGGCTGTCGAAAGGGAGGCACAGGGAATATTGTTGCCGCAGCGGTAAATGGCAATGGAGGCGGGGTCATCAAACCCGGCTCCGGCGCCCAAAGGATCCCGGTAGATCTTCATTGTAAACTCGTAAACACCGTTGCCCTTGCAGGCATAGGTCATGTCACCCCCCACAATATGGCGCGCCTGGAGCAGGAAAGGCGATCCGGCCAGGAGAAAAAGGAAAAGGCGCTGCCATCGGGGCGTCATCGAAGGGCGGTTGGGGTGATCAAAGGGATAACGCTATGTTTGCGATGCTTTTGTATCCCTTCACGCCTACAAATATATCCAGACATCGTGAACTGGCCTGATGACTTTCGGGAAATGACC